>NZ_JBHSQS010000012.1:0-155968 GCF_042658605.1 Micromonospora vulcania
CCGTCCCGCGCCGCCCCGCCGCGTCGATCTAGGGCATATCGCTGCGGATGGAGATCAACTCACGACGATATGCCCTAGATCGACGGGGCTGGGGGCGGGGAAGGGGGCGGGCGGGGGAGGGGAGGGGCTTAGGCGGGGGATTCGGTACGGTCGCCGGCCCAGGTGGTGTGGAACGAGCCCTCGCGATCGACGCGCTGGTAGGTGTGCGCGCCGAAGTTGTCCCGCAGGCCCTGGATCAGCGCGGCAGGCAGCCGCTCGGCACGCAACGCGTCGAAGTAGGCCAGCGACGACGAGAACGCTGGCGTCGGCACCCCGGCCCGGGTCGCGTCGGCCACCACCCGCCGCCAGCTCGGCACGCCAGCGCCGACGGCCTCGGCGAAGTATGGCGCCACCAGCAGCGTCGGCAGGTCCGGCTGCTCGTCGTACGCCTCCCGGATCCGGTTCAGGAAGCGGGCCCGGATGATGCAGCCGCCCCGCCAGATGGTCGCCGTGCCGCCCAGGTCGATGTCCCAGTCGTACTCTTGGCTGCCCGCGCGGATGTGGTCGAAGCCCTGCGCGTACGCGACGATTTTGGAACTGAGCAGCGCCCGGCGGACGTCCTCGACGAACGCCTCGCGGTCGGCGACCTGCCACTTCTCGCCGGCGTCCGGGAACGCGCGGCGAGCCGCCTCGCGCTGGTCGATGTGGCCGGAGAGCGAACGGGCGAAGGTCGCCTCGGCGATCCCGGTGATCGGGATGCCCAGGTCCAGTGCGCTCTGCACGGTCCAGCGGCCGGTGCCCTTCTGCTCGGCCCGATCCTGCACCACGTCGACGAAGGGCCGGCCGGTCGCCGCGTCACGGTGCGCCAGCACGTCGGCGGTGATCTCGATGAGGAAGGACTCCAACTCGCCGTCGTTCCAGCCCCGGAAGATCTCCGCGATCTCCGCCGGCTCCGCGTCCAGGCCGGCTCGAAGCAGGTCGTACGCCTCGGCGATGAGCTGCATGTCGGCGTACTCGATGCCGTTGTGCACCATCTTGACGAAGTGCCCGGCGCCGTCCGGCCCGATGTGCGTGCAGCACGGCACTCCGTCCACCTGGGCGGCGATCTTCTCGAACATCGGGCCGAGCTTGGCGTACGACTCGGCGGAGCCACCCGGCATGATGCTCGGCCCGAGCAGAGCGCCCTCCTCGCCACCGGAGACGCCGGTGCCGCTGAAGTGCAGCCCCTGTGAGCGCAGCGTCTCCTCCCGACGGCGGGTGTCGGCGAAGTGGGCGTTGCCACAGTCGACGATGATGTCGCCCTCCTCCAGCAGCGGCACCAGCTCGTCGATCACCGCGTCGGTGGGCGCACCCGCCTTCACCATCACGATCACCGCGCGAGGCCGCTCCAGGGACGCCACGAAGTCGGCCATCGACTCGCCGGGCACGAACGTGCCCTCGTCGCCGTGCTCGGCGACCAGGCTGCGGGTGCGCTCCGGCGAGCGGTTGTGCACCGCCACGGTGAAGCCGTTGCGGGCCAGGTTGCGGGCCAGATTGCGGCCCATCACCGCCAGCCCGGTCACGCCGATCTGCGCCGTCGCCTGCTCAGCCATCCGTGCCGCCACCCTTCGCCGTCGTACTGCCGTGCTGCGACCGTATCGCGGTGCACGATGGTGTGTGCGGTGTCATCGACAGCCGGTCACCGGCCGGTGGCGCTCAGCCCCGGGCCAGTCGATCTTCCACGTGCGCCACCTTCGCGGTGAGCGCGTCGGTCACACCCGGCCGGACGTCCGCCTTGAGCACCACACTCACCCGGGGCGCCTGCGCGGCCACCACGTCGACGGCTCGCTTCACCACCGCCATCACCTCGTCCCACTCGCCCTCGACGGTGGTGAACATGGCATCGGTCCGGTTGGGCAACCCGGACTCACGGACCACCCGTACCGCCTCGGCGACCAGGTCACCAACGGACTCACCGACACCGAGCGGGGTAACCGAGAACGCGATCAGCATGCCGTCGATGGTGTCAGGAAAAGCGGCTGCGCCGATGCCCCGCAGCGGATAGCGTCTGGTTCATGCGTAACTGACGCCCCACTTCCCGAGCCGGCCCGCAGCCCCGCGCCGCGGTCCGTACGCTCCCGGGCGCCCGCATCCCCACCCGCCGCGACGGCGGTGCTGGCCTGATCGACCCCGGTGAGCAGTCCCTTCCCGTTCGACCGTCGCGGTACGACGGTTCACCAGCCGATCCGACCGACCGCCGAAGCGCGGGACCGGCCGCGACGGTCGGCACCGAAGGAGGCCCGGATGCCCGCCAGGCGCAACCCGAAGAAGTCCCGTACACCCGGCCCGACGCCGCCCGGCACCAACCCGCCGGCCGGCCACGGCCCATTCCCGCTCCCACCGACCCGCGACCTCGTGGCGGAACCGGTCGAGCCGGCGCTGGTCGGTGAGCCGGCGCTGCTCATCGAGCCGGCGTTGCCAGCGGTGCTGGTCGAGCCGGCGTTGCCGGGTGGTGTGGTCGAACCGGCCCTACCGACGGCGTTGGTTGAGCCGGCCTTACCGACGGCGTTGGTTGAGCCGGCGCTGCCAGGTGGGGTGGCGCTGCCGGTCGACACGCCGGCAGTGGTCGACGCGCCGTCGGTCGCGGATCTGCCGAAGGCATCCGGTCGGCCGGCGGCGCCGACGGCCGGGCCCCCGCAGGGCGGCGGAACCCGCTCCGAAGGTGGCCGAAGCCAACGAGCCGGCCAACCCCGTCGCTACGCCTTCCGTCGAAGCTAGGCCATCCCACCCCGCTGGCCTGGTGCGGCGTGCCGCGCTGACCTGGCGCGGCGGGCGGAGGCAGCAGTTTCAGGGTTGTAGTGGCCTCTGCAGCCAGCGAGGCCACTACATCCCTGTAGTTGCGTGGATCTTGCGGCGCGCGGCGTGCGGCGTGCGGCGTGCGCCGCGCCCGGTGCGCGGCATGCGCCGCGGGAGGCAAGCGGCGGCGCGGGGAGGGTTAGCTGATCAGGGGGCGGAAGGTGCCTAGCAGGATGCTGGTGGTCAGGGTGGCGGCGGCCAGGGCTGTGGCGGTGGCGATGAGCAGGGCGTCGGCGCGGGTGAAGGGCTGACGACGGGCCGTGGTTCGCGGGGTGCCGGCGTCGAAGCCGCGCGCGTCCATCGCCACGGCCAGCCGGGTGCCCCGGCGGATGGCCCCGACCAGCAGAGCGAACGCGGTGGAGACGAACAGCCGTAGCTTCGCTGCCGGATTTCGCCCGGCGTCGACGCCGCGCGCCCGCCGCGCCATGCTGATCATCTGCCACTCCTGACCGAGCAGCGGCACCAGTCGGAACGCGGCCAGCGCCCCGATGGCGAACCGGGCCGGTGCCTTCGCGTTCTGGATGAGCGCGTCGGCCAGGTCGGTGGGATCGGTGGTGGCAAAGACGATCACGCCGGGCAGTGCCACC
The DNA here is from genome assembly GCF_042658605.1 of Micromonospora vulcania. Lineage (NCBI taxonomy): Bacteria > Bacillati > Actinomycetota > Actinomycetes > Micromonosporales > Micromonosporaceae > Micromonospora > Micromonospora vulcania. Next base: position 3,402 of record NZ_JBHSQS010000012.1, read on the forward strand.
GCGAGTACCCGCAGCACCAGGCCGAGCGCGGTGCGCAGCACTCCGGTGGTGACCAGTACCGGTCCCGCGTCCAGCAGGACCCGGCCGGACCGGTCGGCGGCGAAGAGCACCAGGGTGACCAGGATGCCGGCGGCGCTGAGCAGCAGCGGCAGGGCCCGCCGGGCCAGCACCCGGTAGCGGACGCCGAACAGCGGCAGCACGGCGAGTTCGATCGCGATCGCGATCGCCGGAGCTACCGGGTCCAGGGTGGCCAACAGGGTGAACGAGAAGACCAGCGCGGCGGCGACCTTCGCCACCGGGTTGCGCCGCGCCAGCGGTGCGCCGGGCGCGGCGACCGGCTCGATACTGATCATCGAATGCCGTCCCGGCTGGGCTGGCCGGCCAGCACACCACTGGTGCAGCCGTCCCGGCTGGGCCGGCCCGCGGGTACACCGCTGGTCACGGTCGCTCCAGGGTGACGGTGCGGTCGGCGAGCGCGGTCACGAAGTCCGCGTCGTGGGTGACCGTGACCACGCCGTGCCCGGCGTCGCGCAGGTCGGCGAAGAGGTCGACCAGTTCCTGCCAGGTCCGCCGGTCCTGGCCGAAGGTGGGTTCGTCGCAGATCAGCAGGCGGGGCGCGGTGGCCAGGGCCGTCGCCACGCTCAGCCGCCGCGCCTCCCCACCCGAGAGGGTGTACGGGTTGGCGGCGGCGAGGCGGGTCAGCCGGAGCCGGTCCAGCAGCTCGGTCACGGTGTCCTTGACGGCTGGCTCGGGTTGGCCGGTACGGCGTGGGCCGAGCGCCAGCTCGTCGAAGACGGTGCCGGTGACGAACTGGTGCTCCGGATCCTGGAAGACCGAACCGATCCGTCGGGCCAGCGCGGGGGCCCGCCACCGGTGCGGGGGAGTGCGGTGGTCCGGCCCGGCGAGTTCGGCGGACGCGGTGACCCGACCGGTGCCCGGCTTGAGCAGCCCGCCCAGCAGGAGTGCCAGGGTGGACTTGCCGGCGCCGTTGGGTCCGCGTACGGCGAGTGCCTCTGCGGCGCGTACCGCCAGGTTGGTGGAGCCCAGCCGGGGTGGTAGGCCGAGCTGGTCGGCGGTGAGCAACAGGTCCCCGGCCGCGGTTTTCGCCGGCCGGGGCGCGATGGGGTGGCCGGGGACCCAGACGCCCTCGGCGGCGAGCGCGGCACCGTGCGCGGCGAAGACCGCCTCGGGCGGGCCGTCCGCGCGGACCCCGCCGCCCGGCTCCAGTACGACGACCCGGTCGACCAGCGGCAGCGCCTCGGCGACCCGGTGCTCGACCAGGATCAGCGTGGTGTCGGCGTCCAGCGCGCCGGCCACCGCCTGCCGGATCAGGGTGGCCCCGGCGGGGTCGAGGTTGGCGGTCGGCTCGTCCAGGAGCAGCAGGCCGGGGCGCAGGGCCAGCGCGCCGGCCAGGGCGAGTCGTTGCTGCTCGCCGCCGGAGAGCGCGGCGGTGGACCGGTCCCGGTGGTACGGGAAGCCGACCCGGTGCAGCGCCTCGTCCACCCGCGGCCAGATCTCGCCGGCCGGTACTCCCCGGTTCTCCAGCCCGAACGCGACGTCGTCGCCGCAGCGGGCCATCACCAGCTGGGTCTCCGGGTCCTGGAAGACGATGCCGACCCGTTCGCGGCCCTTGCGCGGGTCGAGCCCGTCGATCTCGACGGTGCCCTCCTGCTCGCCCGAGTCCTCGGGCAGTAGCCCGGCCAGCGCGCTCAACAGCGTGCTCTTACCGGCCCCCGAAGGCCCGAGCAGCAGAACCCGCTCCCCAGCCTCAATCCGCAGGTCGACCCCACGAACAGCCCAGGCCCGCCGCCCAGCGTGCCGCCACCCGAACCCCCGCAAAAAAACCCCACCCACCCCCACCCCAACCCCAACCCCAACCCCAACCCCAACCCCCACCCCAACCCCCACCCCAGGCCGCCGGCTTCACCCTGCCCGGTCGATCATGAGGTTGACGGTGGTTCCGGAGATCCAACCGACCGCCAACCTCATGATCGACACGACGGGCGGGGTTAGATGGGGGCGCGGTCTCGGGCTACCGGGAAGCGGTCCAGGGCTCCGGTGTTGGCCAGGGCCTTGGTGAGCAGCCAGCCTCCTGCGCCGGCCACGACCGTGGCGCTGACGATGGTGAGCAGCGCGTACGGGATGCGGTAGTCGGTCAGCTCGTAGTCGGCGTTCCAGACGAAGAAGTCGAACAGCGCGGCGCTGAGGCCGGTCAGCGCGCCGGCCAGCACCGCGGTCGGCAGCCGGTACGACCGGTAGCGGAAGGCGGCGAAGGCCAGTTCGGCGCCGAGACCCTGCACGATGCCCTGTGGGATCACCGTGCCGGCCCACTGGCTGCCCAGCAGCGCGGAGAGGACTGCCGCGACCGTCTCGCAGTAGAGGGCGGCACCGGGCTTGCGGATGACCAGGCCGCCGATCACGGCCGGCATCAGCCAGATGCCGTAGAGCAGGGTCTGCGCCGGCGGGAAGAAGGCGAACGCGCCCTCGGTGGCGCTCCAGACCAGGCCCCAGGCCCAGAAGATGACGCCGAAGGCGACCGCGATCACCGAGGCGACCACGATGTCGATGGTTCGCCAGCGGTTGGTGGTGTTGTCCATGCTTGACTCCCAGTTCAAGAGAAAGAACCAGGAGAAGACGCACGCCGCGCGTCCGGTTGCACCGGACGGCGGCGCGGCTGGAGGTCGACCGAACTCCCTGCGCTGGCATTACCCAGATCAGGTTCGAGGGTCTGCGGGCGTGCCCGCACTCTCAGCGCTGTGCGCTCCCCTGTCGGATGTGAAGTTGTCTCGCTGACGCTAGCACTGACCAGGGGTATCGGCCCAGCAGGGCGTCCGCCACCTCGGCGTCCGGCCGCTCCGCCGCCGGCTGGGTAGGCTGACGATCATGCGGGTCGACGCGCGAGGTCTGACGTTCGAGGTACGCACCGGCGGTCCGCAGGACGGCGCGCCCGTCCTGCTGCTGCACGGCTTCCCGCAACACGGCGGCGAGTGGGACGAGGTCGTTCCGGCGCTGCACGCCGCCGGGCTGCGCACGTACGCGCCCGACCAGCGGGGCTACTCGCCGGGCGCGCGGCCGACGGAGGTGACCGCGTACCGGATTCCCGAGCTCGTCGCCGACGCGGTGGCGGTGCTCGACGCGCTCGGGCTGGACGCCGTCCACCTGGTCGGCCACGACTGGGGCGCGATCGTGGCCTGGGCGCTCGCCGCCGATCACCCCGAGCGGGTCCGTACGCTGACCGCGGTGTCCGTACCCCACCCGGCGGCGATGGCGCACGCGCTCGCCCACGACGGCCAGCAGAAGGCGCGCTCGTCGTACATCGCGCTGTTCCGTCAGCCGGGCAAGGCGGAGAAGGTGCTGCTGGCGTTGCACGCGACCGCACTCCGCAAGCTGCTCGGCGGAGTGGGAGACGCGTCCAGGGTGGACCGTTACGCCGACCCGATGCGCGAACCGGGGGCGCTCACCGCGGCACTGAACTGGTACCGGGCGATGTCCCGCGCGGATCTGGCCGGCGTCGGGCCGGTCGCGGTGCCCACGACGTACGTGTGGAGTGACCGGGACGTCGCCATCGGCCGGACCGCCGCCGAGGCGTGCGCCGGCAACGTCACCGGCGACTACCGCTTCGTGTCGCTGCCCGGGGTGAGCCACTGGATCCCGGACGTGGCGCCGGGCCCGCTGGCCGAGGCGATCCTGGCCCGCGTCGGCACCGCCGCCTGAGCCGCGCCGGTCGACGAGGAAGGACCACCGTGACGACGGAGACCGGCGGGCCGGGCACCCGGCGCTCGCTCGCCGCGCAGCTGCGCCTGCTCGGGGTACGCCCCGGCGGGACGGTGCTCGTGCACGCCGCCCTGAGCCCGCTGGGTTTCGTCTGCGGGGGGCCGCAGGCGGTCGTGCTCGCCCTGCGCGACGCGCTGGGCCCGGACGGCACGATCGTGGTGCCCACCCACACCCCCGACAACAGCGACCCGGCGCAGTGGCGCAATCCGCCGGTGCCGGCGAGCTGGTGGCCGTTGATCCGCGCCGAGATGCCCGGCTTCGATCCGGCGATCACGCCGAGCCATTTCATGGGCGCGGTCGCCGAGATGGTCCGCTGCTGGCCTGGAGCGCTGCGCAGCACGCATCCGCAGGTGTCGTTCGCGGCGCTCGGACCGGCCGCCGAGCGGGTGGTGGCCGGGCACGACCGAGCCGACATGCTCGGCGAGGGCTCCCCGCTGGCCCGGCTCTACGACCTGGACGCCGACGTGCTGCTGCTCGGCGTGGAGCACGACGTGAACACGTCACTGCATCTCGCCGAGTACCGCTGCCCGGCCCCGCCCCGGGAGCGGCTGGGCGCGGCGGTGCGTACCGCCGACGGTGGCCGCGCCTGGGTGTGGTGGGAGGACGTACGGCTCGACGAGGCCGACTTCGGCGCGTTGGGCAGGGACCTGGAGGCCACCGGGGCGGTCCGTACCGGGCCGGTCGGCACCGGGACCGGCAGGTTGATGCGCCAACGGGCGGCGGTCGACTTCGCGGTGCGCTGGATCGCCCGTAACCGGAAGAGGGAGGACGCGTGAGCGTGAGTGCCGAGGACTATCTGGCCGTGGTGACCGAGACGATCGGCCGGGTGGCCGCCAGCCAGCGGAAGGCGGTGGGGCGGGCCGCCGACCTGATCGCCGACGCGGTCCGCGCCGACGGGGTGGTACACGCCTTCGGTACCGGGCACTCGGAGGCCCTCGCCATGGAGATCGCCGGCCGGGCGGGCGGTCTGGTGCCGACCAACCGGATCGCGCTCCGCGACCTGGTGCTGCTCGGCGGCGAGCCGGCCGAACGGCTCGGCCCGCTGTTGGAGCGGGACCCGACGGTGGCGCACCGGCTCTACGAGCTGGCACCCGTACGGCCCGCCGACGTGTTCGTGCTCGCCTCGAACTCCGGGGTCAACGGGGCGATGGTGGAGTTCGCCACGCTGGTCAAGCAGCACGGCCACGGGCTGGTGGCGATCACCTCGGCCCAGCACTCCGGCCAGATGACCTCCCGCCACCCGTCCGGCCGCAAGCTGGCCGACATCGCCGACGTGGTGCTCGACAACGGCGCCCCGTACGGCGATGCGACGCTGCCGCTGCCCGGCGGCGGTGCGGTCGGTGCGGTCTCCTCGATCACCGCGGCGCTGCTGGCCCAGCAGATCACCGTGGAGGTGGTGGCGCGTCTGCTGGCGGCGGGGGAGCGGCCCCCGGTCTACCTGTCGGCGAACATCCCGGACGGCGACGCGCACAACACCGCGCTGGAGGCCCGGTACGCGGGCCGGATCCGCCGCGGCTCCTGACGCCCCTGGTCGCCGGCCCGGTTGTCGTGAGCTTGTTTCGCGCTCGGCCGGGTGGGGCACTGGCGTTGCTGCCGGCGGCTGGGACCGCCGGCAGTACCGTCGCACCGGAGGTAGCACGTGTCGAAGGAGACCGAGAAGCAGCGTTGGCAGCGCAACTTCGCCGACCTGCTGCAGGAGTTGCGGGTCGCGCAGACCGGCGTACAGATCCTCTTCGCCTTCCTGTTGACGCTGCCGTTCAGTAACGGCTTCACCCAGACCAGCGAGTTCCAGCGGGACGTCTACGTGGTCGCGTTGCTCGCCGCGGCCGCCGCCACCGCAATGATCATCTCGCCGGTGGCGTTCCACCGGGCGCTGTTCCGGCAGGGCCGCAAGCCGGAGTTGGTCCGGTTCGCCCACCGGATGGCCACCGGTGGACTCGCCTTCATGCTGATCGCGATGGTCAGCGCGGTGCTGCTGATCACCGATTTCGTGCTGGACCGGCCGATCGCCTTCGTACTCAGCGCGGTGACCGGCCTGTGGTTCCTCACCTTCTGGATGTTCCTGCCGTTCGCCCGACGCAGCTGGGGTGACGACGATATCGACGACGACGATGACGACCCGGAGACGCTCACCCGTGGCTGATCGCGTCGAGACAGCTCGTGCCGATCTTCACGGACCGCTACCCCTGGGTAACACCCGGGAGTAGCGTGACGGTAGTCGCGCACCTCGACGCAGCCGCACCGAAGTTCTGAGGGGGCAGCCGTGACCACGACACAGAACAGCCGACCCGCGCCGGACGGCCCGGACCAGCCGGTCACGTCGACCGACGAACCAGCCGGCCCGGCGGACACGGCCGGCGCGGCCGGTCCGTTGCCCCGGGAGGCCGGCCAGGTCTCGGAGAAGGAGGCCCGACAGGTCGCCGAGGCCGCCCGGGAGTCCGCCTGGGACCGGCCCAGCTTCGGCAAGGAGTTGTTCCTCGGCCGATTCCGGCTCGACCTGATCGACCCGTGGCCTCGGTCCGCGCCGGACGACGTGGCCCGCGCCGAGGACTTCCTCGGCCGCTTCCGCGCCTTCCTGAGCACCGAGGTGGACGGCGCGGCCATCGAACGGGACGCCTCCATTCCGGACTCCGTCTTTCACGGGCTGGCCGACCTGGGCGCGTTCGGCATGAAGATCGACCGCTCGTACGGCGGTCTCGGGCTGAGCAACCTGCACTACTGCCGGGCGTTGATGCTGGCCGGCTCGGTCAGCCCGGCGATCGGGGCGCTGCTGTCGGCGCACCAGTCGATCGGCGTGCCGCAGCCGCTCAAGATGTTCGGCACCGCCGAGCAGAAGCAGCGGTTCCTGCCCCGGCTCGCGGCCGGCGAGGTCTCCGCGTTCCTGCTCACCGAGCCGGACGTCGGCTCCGACCCGGCCCGGCTGGCCACCATCGCCGAGCCCACCGAGGACGGCACCGGCTACCGGCTCAACGGGCTGAAGCTGTGGGCCACCAACGGCACCGTCGCGACCCTGCTGGTGGTGATGGCCCGGGTGCCCGCGGCCGAGGGGCGGCGCGGCGGTATCACCGCGTTCGTGGTGGACGGCGACAGCGCGGGCATCACGGTGGAGCGGCGCAACGAGTTCGTCGGCCTGCGCGGCCTGGAAAACAGCCTCACCCGGTTCCACGACGTGTTTGTACCGGCCGAGAACGTCATCGGCGGCGAGGGCAAGGGGCTCAAGATCGCCCTGACCACGCTGAACACCGGCCGGCTCTCGCTGCCGGCGATGTGCGTCGGTGCCGGCAAGTGGGCGCTGAACGTGGCCCGGGAGTGGGCCGCCGACCGCGTCCAGTGGGGCCGTCCGGTGGGCGAGCACGAGGCTGTCGCCCAGAAGCTGTCCTTCATCGCCGCCACCACGTACGGCATGGAGACCATGCTCGACCTGTGCTGCCTGCTCGCCGACGACGACCGCAACGACATCCGGATCGAGGCCGCGCTGGTCAAGCTGTACGCCAGCGAGATGGCCTGGAAGATCGCCGACGAGCTGGTCCAGATCCGGGGCGGGCGCGGCTACGAGACGGCCGACTCGCTGGCCGCCCGTGGCGAACGCCCGGCCAACGTCGAGCAGGTGCTGCGCGACCTGCGGATCAACCGGATCTTCGAGGGCTCGACCGAGATCATGCATCTGCTGATCGCGCGGGAGGCGGTCGACGCACACCTGTCGGTGGCCGGCGACATCATCGACCCGGAGGCGGGGCTGGGCCGCAAGGCCCGAGCCGGTGCCCGGGCCGGGGCCTTCTACGCGAAGTGGCTGCCCACCCTGGCCGTCGGCCGGGGGCAGAGCCCCTCGGCGTACGCCGAGTTCGGTCCGCTGGCCGGGCACCTGCGGCAGGTGGAGCGCTCGTCGCGCAAGCTGGCCCGGTCCACGTTCTACGCGATGTCCCGTTGGCAGGGAAAGATGGAGCGCAAGCAGGCGTTCCTCGGCCGGGTGGTGGACATCGGCGCCGAGTTGTTCGCGATGTCCGCGGTCTGCGTCCGGGCCTCCGCCGAGCGGGACACCCGACCGGAGAACGTCGAGCTGGCCGACCTGTTCTGCCGGCAGGCCCGGGTCCGGGTCGACGCCCTGTTCGGCGCACTCTGGGACAACACCGATTCGGTCGACACCGCCGCCGCGAAGCGGATCCTCGCTGGCCGCTACGCGAGCCTGGAGGAGGGCGTGATCACCCCGTCCGACGAGCTGCCCTGGGTGGCTCGCTGGTCGCCCGGTGCGTCCACCGCCGAGGACGTCCGCCGCCGCATCCCACCGAAGCCGTGACCGGTACCGCCCGGCGCTGCCACCGCGCCGGGCGGGCCGACGGCTGCGTCGCGCTCGGGGGGTCGGCGGGCCGACGGCTGCGCCGCTCTCGGGGTCGGCGGGCCGACGGCTGCGCCGACCGAGGTCAGCGGGCGACCGCCCAGGCCAGCACCGCCGCCAGGATCAGGCCGTTGAGCAAAGCCAAGCCGAGGTACGCCGCGGGCGGGATCTTCCTGCCCCGTCGGACGAAGGAGACGAGGACCGCGGCGTAGCCGAGCAGCAGGACGGCGATGACGACCAGGAAATAGAACACCCGACGACCTTAGCGGCCCCTACCGCGCAGGCCGAGTTGGCGCAGCTCCAACGCGGCCAGGGCGTCGACCGTGTCGTCGTCGCCGCGCCGCCATGCCTCGGCGACGTCCGGCGCGATCCGGGTCAGCCGGCCCAGCGGCTGGGTGGCCAGCGCGCGCAGGGCGAGCAGGTCCCGGCCGGCCGGCCCGGCGGCCAGCTTCGCCGCGGACCCGGCCCGGCGCATCCAGCGGACCCGCAGCGGCAGCCATCCGAACAGCACGATGCCGAGCGGGAAGATCAGCACCGCGACGGCGAGCGCGAGGGCGAGCTGGTCGACCAGGTGCTGCTGGTCGCGACCGGCGTCGGCGAGCGATCGTGCGGCATCGGCGGCCCGCTGAAAGGGCGCGGTCAGCTCGTCGCCGACCAGCGGCACCCGGCGGACCTTGCCACCGGCGTCGGCGAGGTTGTCGGCGAGCCCGCTGCCCGCACCCTCCAGCTTCTGTCCGGGTACGGCGAGCTTCTGCACCAGGTCGTGCAGCCAGAGTGCGCCGCGGATCGCGACGTACACCCAGGCGACGACGAGGAGGTCGGTGAACAACTGGCGGGCGGCGGTCGGAAACCGATCGGCGTAAATTTTCACGCCGGACAGCGTGCCACGAACGGCCGGCGCTGGCACCCGACGGATCAGCCGGCGGGACGCCCCGGCATGATCACTTTGCCCTCAGCAGTTGTCAGCGGGCCCGGCGAACTACTGACGACAAAGTGATCATGAGATGACGGCGGCACGGCGGCACGGCGGCACGGCACGGCGACAGCTCAGTGGACGCAGCCTGGGCAGGTGCCGAAGATCTCCAGCGTGTGGCTGACGTCGGCGTAGCCGTGCTGGGCGGCGACCCGGTCGGCCCAGCTCTCCACCGCCGGGCCGGCCACCTCGACCGTACGACCGCAGGCCCGACAGACCAGGTGGTGGTGGTGCCCCTCGCTGCACCGGCGGTAGAGGTGCTCGCCGCCCGGCGGGCGCATCACGTCGATCTCGCCCGAGTCGGCCAGTGCCTGCAGGGTGCGGTAGACGGTGGTCAGGCCGACCCGGTCGCCGCGCTGCCGGAGCATCGCGTGCAGGTCCTGGGCGCTGTGGAAGCCCTCCATCTCGCCCAGCAGCGCGCTCACGGCCGATCGCTGCCGGGTGTTGCGCACCGCGGCGCCACTCTCGCTCATGATCCCTCCCCGGCGTGGCTGACCGCGTCCGCGACGATGTGCGCGACGTGCTCGTCGACCAGGCTGTACGCGATCTCCCGACCTCGGCGCGAACCACGCACCACCCCCGCGCCGCGCAGCACCCGCAGGTGCTGGGAGACCAGCGGCTGTGCGGCACCGAGCTGCTCCACCAACTCGTGCACGCACCGCTCACCGGACGCGAGTTCGCTGACGATGGCCAACCGGATGGGGGCCGACAGAGCGCGGAGCAACTCGCTGGCACCCTCGAAGCCCTCGTAGCCCGTTGCGCTGGTCACCTCGTCACGGTAACCAATATCGCCGGCCTCCGGCTGATCAGCATCACTGGAGTACGACCTCGTGCGGCTCCGCGGCTGCCGCGGCGGCCGGGACGGACCGGCGGCGCAGCGCCCGCCAGATCCCGCCGGCCACGGCCACCACCAGGAAGGACGCGATAGCCAGCAGCACCACCGAGGCACCCGGCGGGGTGTTTGCGGTGGCGGCCACCCAGACACCGGAGCCGGCCGCGAAGAGCCCGAGCGCCATCGCCGCCGTCATCGTGCTGCGAAAGCCCCGGGTGACCTGCTGGGCGGTGGCCACCGGCACCACCATCAGCGCGCTGATCAGCAGCACTCCGACGGCCCGCATCGCGATGGTCACGGTGACCGCGGTGGTGACCGCGATCAGCAGGTTGAGCGTCCGCACCGGCAGACCGGAGACCCGGGCGTACTCCTCGTCGTGGGTGACCGCGAAGAGCGCCGGGCGTAGCGCGATCATGGTGACCAGGATCGCCGCGCCGAGCACCGCGATGGTGGTCAGGTCGGCGGGCTTGATGGTGGTCAGCGAGCCGAACAGGTAGGCGTTGAGGTTGGCGCTGGTGGCGTCGGAGAGGCCGACCAGCAGCACACCGCCGGCGATGCCGCCGTAGAAGAGCAGGGCCAGGGCCAGATCCCCGGAGGTACGCCCACGGGAGCGGACCACCTCGATGGTGATCGCGCCGACGGTGGCGACCAGCACGGCCACCAGCACCGGCGAGCGGTTGAGCAGCAGGCCGGCGCCGACCCCGGTCAACGCCACGTGCCCGACACCGTCGCCGATCAACGCCAGCCGGCGCTGCACCAGATAGATGCCGAGCGCCGGCGCGGCCAGGCCGATCACCAGCGCGCCGATCAGGGCACGCTGCATGTAGGGGTACTGGAAGAGTTCCATGTCAGTTGCTCCACAGCCCGGCGGGCGCATCGGGACCGTGCGGGTGCACGTGGTCGTGGTCGGGCTCCGCGTGATGGCCGGCCGGGTCCGGCACCGGGCCGTCGTGACAGATACCACCCTGGTGTACGACGACAGCCCGGCTGATCACCGGTCGGAGCGGGCCCAGCTCGTGGGCCACCAGCAGCACCGTCCCGCCGTCGGCGACGAAGTCGCGCAGCGCTCCGGCGAACGCCTCCTGGCTGGCCGCGTCCACCCCGGCGGTGGGCTCGTCGAGGACCAGCAGTTCCGGCTGCCCGGCCAGCGCGCGGGCGATCAGCGTGCGCTGCTGCTGGCCGCCGGAAAGGGTGGCCACCGGATCGGAGGCCCGGTCGGCGAGCCCGACCGCGCGCAGTGCGTCGTCGACGGCGGCCCGGTCGGCCGCGCCCGGCGGGCGGAGCACGCCCCGGCGGGCCAGCCGGCCGGAGGCCACCACCTCGCGGACGGTGGCCGGTACGCCACCGCCGGCGCCCAGGCGCTGCGGGACGTACCCGATGCGTTCCCACTGCCGGAACCGCCGCAACGGCCGGTCGAAGAGGGTGATCGAACCGGCGCTGAGCGGGACCAGCCCGAGCACGGCGCGGATCAGCGTGGACTTGCCGGAGCCGTTGGCGCCGAGCACCGCGACCACCTCCCCGGCGGTCACGGTGAGCGAGACGTCCCGGAGCACGGCGCGGCCGTCGTAGCCGACCACCCCGTGCTCGACGGAGATCACAGGCGCGCTCACGAGCAGCTCAACGCCGTCCGCAGGGTCTGCAGGTTGGTACGCATCACCGAAAGGTAGTCCGCGCCGGTGCCGGCGGCGAGCCCTTCGATCGGGTCGAGCACCGCGGTTCTCGCGCCGACCTCTCCGGCGATGGTCTCGGCGACCTTCGGGCTGACCAGCGTCTCGAAGAAGATCGTGGTGGTCTTGTGCGCCCTGGCCTCCTCGATCACCTGCGCGAGCCGTTGCGGTGAGGGCTCGACGTCCGGGCTCAACCCGGTGACGCCGACCTGATCGAGCCCGTACCGGTCGGCCAGGTAGCCGAACGCGGTGTGGCTCGTCACGATCTCCCGCCGCTCGCAGGTCGCCAGGCCGTTCTTGAACTCGGTGTCCAGGGTCGTCAGGTCGGCGCGCAGCGCCGCCGCCCGATTGGTGTAGTCGGCCGCGTGATCCGGGTCGGCCTTGCCGAGCCGCTGGGCGAGCTGGTCGCCGATGGTGCTCAGCCGGGTCGGGTCGAGCCAGACGTGCGGGTCCTTGCTGCCGTGCTCCGGTGCGTCGGGCTCCTCGCCCTCGTGGTTGTGCCCGCCCGCGGTCGCGTCCAGCAGTGGCTGCACGCTGGTCACGTCGAACGCCCGGTCGCCACCGCCCTGCTCGACGGCGTCGTCCACCGCCGGCTGGAAGCCCTTCAGGTAGACGATCAGCTCCGCGTCGCTGACCTGACCGACCTGGCTCGGATTGAGTTCCAGGTCGTGCGGCTCGGCGCCGGGCTTGGCGAGGTTGGTCACCCGCACCGCGTCGCCCCCGACCCGCTCGGCGAGGAACTGGAGCGGGTAGAACGCGGCGACCACGTCGACCCGTTGGGGGTCGGCACCGGACGCGCCGTCGGTGGAGCAGCCGGCCCCGGCACCCAGGGCGAGGAGGGCGGTCGCGGCGGCCAGGACACGTGCCGTGGTGCGGTTGGTCATGCCGCCAACTGTCCTCGGTAACGATAATGATTGTCAAAAACGCATGATTGCATGTCAGAGCAGCTTGGCGAGGCCCACCGTCACCAGCAGGGTGAGCATCAACAGTCGGATCACCCGGGTCTGCGGTGCCTGAACCGGCCAGGTGGTCGCCAACAGGGCGATCAGGGCCGCCGCCAGTGCCAGTGTCAGCAGCCCGCCGAGCACTCCGGGCGTGAAGAACGCCACCAGCACCACCACCAGGGTGAGCAGGAACACCGACGTCGGGTTCGCCCCGGCCAACCGGGCCAGCAGAGGCCGCTGCGTACGCTGCATCCCACAGACTCTACGAGGAGGAACCCGGTGCTGGTGACCAACCGGTTCGTGGTCGACGTCGATGTCGCCGACGACTTCACCGAACGGGCGCACACCGCCCTCACCGCGCTGGCCGCCCGCCCCGGCTACCTGCGCGGTCAACTGCTCCGGGCGCTGGACGACCCCCGCCACTGGTCGCTGATCACCGAGTGGGAGTCGGTCGGTACGTACCGGCGGGCGCTGGGCGCCTTCGAGGTCAAGGTCAGCTCCGTGCCGTTGCTCGCCGAGGCGCTCGACGAGCCGTCCGCGTACGAGTCGCTGGCCAGCGCCGCGCCGGGCGGGGCCGTGGTGGTCGCCGAGAGTGATCGGGCTGCGGGTCCTTACCGCTAGGTCATCGGGCACTACCCTGCTCCTATGACCGCACCCGCCCCGCCGCCCGGTCCCGGTGTGGCTCCGCCGTTCGCCGCGCCGCCCACCGAGGGCCGCCGGACCCGGCTCTGGATCGGCCTCGGCGTCGGCGCGCTCGCCGTGGTGCTCTGCTGCGGCGGGGGCGGCGCGGCCGTGGTCGGCCTGGCCGTCAGCGGCGTGCAGGCGGTCCGGGAACAGGGCCGCACGGTGACCGGTGACTACTACCAGGCGTTGGTCGACCGAAACTACGGCCGGGCCTACGACCAGCTCTGCGACGACGCGCAGCGGCGCGAGTCGCGCCCGGAGTTCGAGCGACGGGCCGCCGCCGAGCCGCAGGTCGCCACGTTCCGGGTGGGTGAGGTGGACACCACCAACCTGACCGTGCCGGTCGACGTGACGCTCGACGGCGGCGAACGGGAGCAACAGCAGGTCAGCCTGGGCCAGGACGGTCAGACCGGGGGCATGGAGGTCTGCGGGATCAGCTGACTTCGCCCCGGTATTCTGCTGGGCTCGGGGCGACGGTGGTCGTACCGTAGTCCCGAACCGACCGTTCCATCCACATCTCGCCCCCGCCGACCGCCAGCCGGCGTAGGAGGAAACATGCCAGCCGACCGTATCGATGCCGTCGTCAGCCTCGCCAAGCGCCGAGGCTTCGTCTTCCCCTCCAGCGAGATCTACGGAGGCACCCGGTCGGCGTGGGACTACGGTCCGCTCGGCGTGGAGCTGAAGGAGAACGTCCGCCGGCAGTGGTGGAAGACCATGGTCCAGCAGCGCGACGACGTGGTCGGCCTCGACTCCGCGGTGATCCTGTCCCGCAAGGTCTGGGAGGCGTCCGGCCACATCTCCGAGTTCGTCGACCCGCTCACCGAGTGCCAGTTCTGCCACAAGCGGTTCCGGGCGGACCACCTGGAGGAGGCGTACGAGGCCAAGCACGGCAAGCCGCCGGTCTCGCTCGCCGAGCTGAACTGCCCCAACTGCGGCAACAAGGGCACCTTCACCGAGCCGAAGATGTTCAACGGCCTGATGAAGACCTTCCTGGGCCCGGTGGAGAGCGACGAGGGGCTGCACTACCTGCGTCCCGAGACCGCGCAGGGCATCTTCGTCAACTACAAGAACGTCGAGACGGTCGCCCGCAAGAAGCCGCCGTTCGGCATCGCGCAGACCGGCAAGTCGTTCCGCAACGAGATCACCCCGGGCAACTTCATCTTCCGGACCCGCGAGTTCGAGCAAATGGAGATGGAGTTCTTCGTCGAGCCGGGCTCCGACGAGCAGTGGCACGAGTACTGGCTCCAGGAGCGCTGGAACTGGTACATCGACCTCGGCCTGTCGGCGGACAACCTGCGCCTCTTCGAGCACCCCGCAGAGAAGCTCTCGCACTACTCCAAGCGGACGGTGGACATCGAGTACCGCTTCCAGTTCGGCGGCACCGAGTTCGCCGAGCTGGAGGGTGTCGCCAACCGCACCGACTTCGACCTCTCCACGCACAGCAAGCACTCCGGCGTCGACCTGTCGTACTTCGACCAGACCAAGAGTGAGCGCTGGATGCCGTACGTCATCGAGCCGGCCGCCGGTCTGACCCGCGCGGTCCTCGCCTTCCTGCTGGAGGCGTACGACGAGGACGAGGCGCCGAACACCAAGGGCGGCGTGGACAAGCGCACCGTGATGCGGTTCGACCCGCGGCTGGCCCCGGTCAAGGTCGCGGTGCTGCCGCTGTCCCGCAACGAGGCGCTGTCGCCGAAGGCCAAGGACCTCGCCACGCTGCTGCGCAAGCGCTGGGTGGTGGAGTTCGACGACTCGCAGGCCATCGGCCGCCGCTACCGCCGGCAGGACGAGATCGGCACGCCGTTCTGCGTGACGGTCGACTTCGACACCCTGGACGACAACGCCGTCACCGTCCGGAACCGGGACACGATGGTCCAGGAGCGGGTCTCCCTGGACCAGGTCGAGCGCTACCTGATCGAGCGCCTCCCCGGCTGCTGAGGTGCAAGGAAGGGCCCCTTCTTAACGCCTCCGGTAGAGAAGGGGCCCCTTCTTAACATCACCCGCCCGCCGCCGACGGGAACGAGCCGGGTGGATCGACCTGGACCCGGAGGGTGTCGCCGATCCCGCGCCGGGACTCGTACGCATCCTCGACGGTCTGCCGGATCCGACCGGGATGTCGTCGGAGCTGCGCCGGCGTGAAGTGCAGGACCAGAATCCCCTGGCGACTGAGCTCGTTGTGCCGCTCCAACGTCCGTGCCCAGTCGCTCGGGCTGAAGTGGTACTCCTGCGAGTCGACCTCCAGCGCCACCGCCGAGTCGATCAAGTACCCGTCCGGTGTCGGCAGCACCGCGTCATCCGCAGTGCGTAGGCGTGGATTCCACCGGATCTCCGGCAGCACCCGGCTGCCCGCGAGGCACTCCCGCAGCTCGGCCTCCGGTGCGGAACGTGTCCCGGCCAGGACCTCCGCGTACGCCAGCCTGACCAGGGCCGTGCGACTACGCCGCGCTCGGCGGATCTCCTCATCCAACGCGGCGAGGTCGGTGAATCCGCGCTGCACGGATTCGGCGATGATGGCCCGCACCTGGCGTAGCTGCCGCAGGTCACGAGCCGCGTCCACCACAGCCCGGGCCGGCGAGCACACCGAGTAGAGCGCGGCCGACCGGGGTCGAGCGTCGAGCGTCAACGCTCGCCGAATATGGACATACCCCACCGATCGGCGCCGCGCGTGGTGCGGCATGACCAGGTGTACGTCGGTGCTGCGCGGAATCTGCCGGAAGCCGTACCAGGTGAGCGCGGCCAGGCCGGTGAGCTGTGCCTGCGGTCCGGCATAGAGCGCGGCGGAGATCCGTGTCTGCTCTTCGGTCAGCACCCCGGTGACCAGGGCGTACGTCGCAGGGAGGATGCGCTGCCACAGACCGCGCCGGGCCTGACGGTACAGGTACATGTCGTCGTAGCCCGCGGTCAGCAGTTGTGCGCGGGTGACGATCTGCTGTTGCCGTTCGGCCAGTTCGGCCAGCTCTGGTGGGTGTTCGCGCATGGGTCGCAGCATGGGCGCCGGAGCCGGGCGCCGTCCTGCCCCGACCCTCCTCGGTGTGGACAGCCGGCCTGCTGTGGAAAACCCGTTCGACGCGCCGCCGCTGTGATATGCGTCGTGTTAGCAGGGGACCCTTCCTATGCACGAGGCGTTAAGCGGGGGCCCTTCCTTACACTTGTCCGGTGACTGCATCGACTCTGCCTGCGCTGCGCCCGTTGACGCTTGGGCAGTACCAGGTGTGGCCACCGGTGGTGCTCGCACCGATGGCCGGGATCACCAACGTCGGGTTCCGCCGGCTCTGCCGGGAGCAGGGCGGCGGCATCTACGTCTGCGAGATGATCACCACCCGCGCCCTGGTCGAGCGGAACCCCAAGACGCTGCGCATGATCGCGTTCGGCGCCGACGAGCAGCCGCGTAGCCTCCAGCTCTACGGCACCGACCCGGAGATCACCGCTGCCGCCGTGCGGATCGTGGTCGAGCGCGACCTCGCCGACCACATCGACCTCAACTTCGGCTGCCCGGTGCCCAAGGTGACCCGCCGTGGTGGCGGCGCGGCCTTGCCCTGGCGGCGCCGGCTCTTCGCCCGGCTGGTGCGGGCCGCGGTGGACGCCGCGTCACCGGCCGGAGTGCCGGTCACCGTCAAGATGCGCAAGGGCATCGACGACGACCACCTGACGTACGTCGAGGCGGGGCTCGCCGCCCAGGAGGCCGGCGTCGCCGCGGTGGCCCTGCACGGGCGGACGGCTGCGCAGCGCTACTCGGGTACCGCCGACTGGGACGCGATCGCCACTCTCAAGCAGGCTCTCGACGTGCCGGTGCTCGGCAACGGCGACATCTGGGAGGCGGACGACGCGCTGCGGATGGTGGCGCACACCGGGGTGGACGGCGTGGTGGTCGGCCGGGGCTGCCTGGGCCGGCCGTGGCTCTTCGCCGACCTGGAGGCCGCGTTCAACGGTCGGCCGGAGCGGCGGTTGCCCAGCCTCGGTGAGGTGGCGGTGACCATGCGCCGGCACGCCGAGCTGCTGGTCGACCAGTTCGTCGCGGGCGCGCGCAACTCGACCCGGGGTGAGCGGGACGGCTGCACCGACTTCCGCAAGCACGTCGCCTGGTACCTGAAGGGTTTCCCGGTCGGCGGCGAGCTGCGCCGGTCGCTGGCGATGATCGAAAGCCTGGCCCAGCTCGACGACCTGCTCGGCAAGCTCGACCCGGCCGAGCCGTTCCCGGTGGCCACCCTGGGCCAGCCGCGCGGCCGGACCAACTCGCCGGGCAAGGTCGCCCTGCCGGAGGGCTGGCTGGCCAGCCGCGACGACGACACCGTCCCCGAGGGCGCGGAGATGGACGACTCCGGCGGCTGAGCCTGCGACGGCAGATGACCGTCCTGAGCGCCGATACCTGATCGGGACGTGGCGAAGGGCCGGGCCCCGTGGTGGGGTCCGGCCCTTCGTGGTGGTGTGTGGTGGGTCAGCTGGTGGCGTAGCCGCGGGTGGCGATCCAGTCGGCGAGGTGCTCGACGGTGACCTCGTAGGAGGCCATGTTCGGGTCGGCGGAGTCGGCGATCTTGACGATGTTCCCGCCGTCGCGGTAGCCCACGACGCTGATGTAGTGCCCGCCCTCGAAGGAGTGCGTGGTGCCGTCGGTGTCGGTGGTGGTGCCGGCGATGTTGGCGACCACGGCCCGGCCGTCGTCGACGGTGCGTACGACGTCGGCGCGCAGGGTGTCGGTCTGCTTGGTGTCGGCGTTGGGGTTGCTGATCTCGACGCTGTGGTAGGCGTTGTTGCCGGTTTCCTTGTTCAGGACCGGGGTGATGTCGTTGATGGAGTTGGTGCCGGCCTCGGTGGTGCCCATTTCCTTGGCCATGGAGTCGACGCTGATGTCCTTGCCCTGCACGGACAGGGCGTTGCGGGTGGCGGCGGGGCCGCAGTAGTAGAAGTTCGGCTGGGCCTCGTAGCGCACGCCGAGTTGACGCTCGCCGTGGCTCTTGCGGTCGCTCTGGGTCTGCGTGGTGGGCTTGGCGTCCGACGCGGCGTACGCGGCGGTGATCGGCCCGGCGATGGCGCCGCCGGTGAAGGCGAGGCCGGCAGCGGTCAGGGCGGTCTTACGGATCAGATCGGTACGCATGATGGCGTGCTCCTCTGCCTCAGGGGGTACGCACGACACACCAGGGGGGTGGTGTGTCACGCGGAGGGGGAAGTTCGAGGGGGATCTGCCCGGCGATCCAGGGACCTGCTCGGGGCGTCCGGGGGGTGTAACGGTTCGGGGCGGCGGGTCATTCCGCCGAACTCCCGGGGGTCAGGTCCGGTGGTGCTGCTCGGGCCTGCGGGGTGTGTAACCGTCGCGGGGCGGCGGGTCATTCCGCCGTACTCCCCGGGGGTCAGGCTCGGGTGGTGCTCGGGCCTGCGGGGTGTGTAACCGTGCCGGGCGGCGGATCATTCCGCTGGGCCGGGGGCCGGGGCGGGGGGCCGCCGGTTGTCGTGGTTACCCCCTGTACAACGACCCGGGCCGGCCCACGATTCCGCGATCGGGGTGGCCCCGCCCACGGGACGATCAACCACAAACCCGACACCATGCCCGCCCGCTCACGCCGCGTGCCCGTGGGCCGCTCGCCGCGTGCCCGTGGGCCGCTCGCCGCTCGCCGTTGCCCGGTCGCGAGATCCGCGCAACATCACCGAAAGTGCTGCCTCCCGCCCACCGCAGGCAGCACTTTCCCTGTAGTTGCGCAGATCTGGGGGGGTGACGGGGCAGATCTTGGCTGGTGTGGGCGGGGGCGGATGGTGGGCGGTGTGAGCGCAGATCTTGGCCGGTGTGGCGGGCGTGGACCTTGGGCTGTGTGGGGGTCGGCTGTGTGTGGTGGTGCCGGCGATACCGGAGTTCCTGCGGCCCAACGGGAAGAGGCGGGCGGTGTCAGGATGCCTCGGTGTCGGCCTGGGTCCTGTCGAGCTGGGTGGGGATGGTCGGTGTCGCCGGCCAGGGGATCTCCGGTGCACGGTGGAAGGCGATGTCGGCGGTTGCCCAGCGCGGCCCGTGGCCGGCCAGCCGGGTACGGAAGTCGTCCCAGTCGTGCGTCGCGCGGGGTGACCAGCCCAGCTCGGCGATGGCGGGCAGGCGGGGCAGCAGCATGAACTCGATCTCGGCCAGCGAGGTGACCGATTCGGTCCAGAGCGGTGCCTCCACGCCGATCACGGCGGCTTCGGGTACGCCCGGCACGTGTGTCCCCGGATCCCAGTCGTACGACCGCCGGACGTCGATGAGGCCGGCCCAGTCGTGCCCGATCGGGGTGTCCGGGGCGTACTTCATGTCCAGGTAGGCGTGGTTGCCGGGAGAGAGGATCAGGCGGGCGCCCCGCTGAACCGCCTCGCGCGTGGTCGGGTCCTCGGCGGTGGTGCCCCACCACTGCAGGACCCGCCCGTCGACGTGCCCGGCCGGCGCGAGCTGGTGCCAGCCGACCACGGTCTTGCCGGTGCCGGCGACGATCTGCTGCGTCCGCTCGACGAAACCGGTGTACACCTCGCCCTTGACCTTGAACGCCTCATCGCCGCCGATGTGCAGCCACGGCCCGGGGGTGAGGTCGGCCAACTCGCCCAGCACGTCGGCGATGAAGTCGTACGTCCGCTCGTCGGCCGGGTCGACGTAGCTGAAGCCGACCTCGGTGCCGGTGTACGGCGGCGGTGCGATCTTGTCCGGTGCCAGCTCCGGGTAGGCGACCAGCGCGGTGTTGGTGTGCCCGGGCAGGTCGATCTCCGGGACGACGGTGACGTGCCGGGCGGCGGCGTAGGAGACGATCCGCCGGTAGTCGGCCTTGGTGTAGTGCCCGCCGGGGCCGCCGCCGACCTCGGTCGCTCCGCCGACGGTGGCGAGCCTCGGCCAGGAGTCGATGGCGATCCGCCAGCCCTGGTCGTCGGTGAGGTGCAGGTGCAGGTGGTTGAGCTTGTAGCGGGCGAGGTGGTCGACGACGCGCAACACGTCCTCGACGGCGAAGAAGTGCCGCGCCACGTCGAGCATCGCGCCCCGGTACGGGAACCGGGGTTGATCGACGATCGAGCCGCCGGGCAGCACCCAGCGTGCGGTGACCGGGACCGGGCTCTCGATCGCCGCTGGCAGCAGTTGGCGCAGGGTCTGCACGCCGTAAAAGAGGCCGGTGGCGGTGCCCGCGGTGATGGTGACCCCGGCCCGGGTCACGCGGAGCCGGTAGCCCTCGGTGCCCAGGTCGTTGTCGTCGGCCAGCGCCAGCGCGATGCCACCGGCCGGGGCCGGTTCGGTGGCGTTGGTGACCGGCAGCGGGTAGCCGGTGGCGGGTCGCAGCAACTCGGCGAGCTGCTCGGCGACCGCCAGCGCGGCGGAATCGGTGCTGGCCACGATGACCGCCTCGGCCGGCAGCAGCCAGTCCTCGGCCGGGTCCGGCTCGACCTGCTGCGGGGCGGGCACGACGTCGGCCAGCCGGATCGGCGCTGGCGGGGCCAGCAGGTCGGCCGCCGCTCGGTCGGCCGCCTGGGTCAGCGTGGCGGCGTCCGGTTCCTGGGCCGACAGCGGCACCGGGCCGCTGGGGCCGGCCGCGCTCGGGGAGGTGGCGGAAGGGGTGGACACGGCGGCGGCTCCGGGGGTTATTCGCGTCGGTTATGGCAAAAGTGAGGTTCACCGACAGGGGTGGCGTCAAGGGTACGACGGCCGGCCGAGATGCGTGATCCTGCGCGTGGAAGCGTTCCCAAAAACCGGTACGAACGCGGATAGTCGTGATGGCTGTGCCTATTGTCACCGAACGGTCCCAGGCCACCCGATGTTCGCTTAACCTTCGCCCACCGATCGGCGGCGATGACCGGATTACCGGCGGGCCACCTCGGGGTATGAGGGCAACTGAACCTTCGTTAAGTGTCGGACCGGCGCGTGGGAGGCTCCAGGTGGCAGCGCAAGAGACGGTGGAAGACAAGTACGTCTACGACTTCTCCGAGGGCAACAAGGACCTCAAGGACCTGCTCGGAGGCAAGGGGGCGAACCTGGCCGAGATGACGAATCTCGGTCTGCCCGTTCCGCCCGGCTTCACCATCACCACCGAGGCCTGCAAGGCGTACCTGGCCACCGGTGCGGAACCGGACGGGCTCGCCGGTCAGATCGAGGCGCACCTGGAGTCGCTGGAACGGGCGATGGGCAAGCGCCTCGGCGACCCGCAGGACCCGCTGCTGGTCTCCGTCCGATCCGGGGCCAAGTTCTCCATGCCCGGCATGATGGAGACCGTCCTGAACGTCGGCCTCAACGACCAGAGCGTCGAGGGGCTCTCCGCCCAGGCCGGCGGCTCGGCCGACCGGGCCGCCTCCGGCGGCGCGGACCGGTTCGCCTGGGACTCGTACCGGCGCCTCATCCAGATGTTCGGCAAGACCGTCTGCGACGTGCCCGGCGACGAGTTCGAGCACGCGCTCGACGACGCCAAGCGCGCCAAGGGCACCCGTGACGATCTGGACCTGGACGCGGACGATCTGCGCGGGCTGGTCGACGCGTACAAGAAGATCTTCTTGAAGCACACCGGTCGGGAGTTCCCGCAGCAGCCGCGCGAGCAGTTGGATCTGGCCATCCGCGCGGTCTTCGAGTCGTGGAACGCCGAGCGCGCGGTGCTCTACCGCCGACAGGAGCGCATCCCGGCCGACCTGGGCACCGCGGTCAACGTGGTGGCCATGGTCTTCGGCAACCTCGGTCCGGACTCCGGCACCGGCGTCGCGTTCACCCGCGACCCGGCCAGCGGCGCGCAGGGGATCTACGGCGACTACCTGGCCAACGCCCAGGGCGAGGACGTGGTCGCCGGCATCCGCAACACCGTGCCGTTGCAGGAGTTGGAGCAGCTCGACAAGGCGTCCTACGACGAGCTGATCGGGATCATGGCCCGGTTGGAGGGGCACTACAAGGACCTCTGCGACATCGAGTTCACCATCGAGCGCGGCAAGCTGTGGATGCTGCAGACCCGGGTCGGCAAGCGCACCGCCGCCGCCGCGTTCGTCATCGCCGGACAACTCGTCGACGAGGGTCTGATCGACCTGGACGAGGCGCTGCACCGGGTCAACGGCGCGCAGTTGGCCCAGCTGATGTTCCCCCGCTTCCAGCTCGACCACGAGTTCCAGCCGGTCGCCAAGGGCATCGGCGCCTCGCCCGGCGCGGCGTCCGGCACGGTGGTCTTCACCTCCGCCCGGGCCGTCGAGCTGGCGGCCGAGGGCGAGTCGGTGATCCTGGTCCGTCGGGAGACCAACCCGGACGACCTGAACGGCATGATCGCCGCCAAGGGCATCCTCACCTCGCGCGGTGGCAAGACCAGCCACGCGGCCGTGGTGGCCCGGGGGATGGGCAAGACCTGTGTCTCCGGCGCGGACGAGATCGAGGTGAACGTGCCGGCCAAGCGGTTCACCGTGGCCGGGCAGACCGTCGGCGAGGGCGACGTCGTCTCCATCGACGGCACCACCGGCAGGGTCTACCTGGGCGAGGTGCCGGTCATGCCGTCCGAGGTGGTGCAGTACTTCGAGGGCAGCCTCGACCCCGAGCACATCGACAACGCGCTGGTCCGGGCCGTACACCGGATCATGACGCACGCCGACGGGAAGCGGCGGCTCGCGGTCCGCACGAACGCCGACACCGGCGCGGACGCGGCCCGTGCCCGGCGCTTCGGCGCCGAGGGCATCGGGTTGTGCCGCACCGAGCACATGTTCCTCGGCGATCGGCGCGAGCTGGTCGAGCGGCTGATCCTGGCGCGCGCCGCGGACGAGCGGGAGGCGGCCCTGGAGGCGCTGCTGCCGTTGCAGCGGGCCGACTTCGTGGAGATCTTCCGCGAGATGGACGGGCTGCCGGTCACCGTCCGGCTCATCGACCCGCCGCTGCACGAGTTCCTGCCGCCGTTGGAGCAGCTCGCCGTCAACGTCGCGGTCGCGCAGGAGCGCGGCGAGGACGTGGCCAAGGAGGAGGCGCTGCTCGCCGCCGTCCGGCGGATGCACGAGGAGAACCCGATGCTCGGCCTGCGCGGCGTCCGTCTCGGCCTGGTCATCCCCGGCCTGTTCGCGATGCAGGTCCGGGCCATCGTCGAGGCCGCGGTCGAGTGCGCCCAACGCGGCGGCGATCCCAAGCCGGAGATCATGGTCCCGCTGGTCGGCGCGGTGCAGGAACTGGAGACGGTACGCGCCGAGGCCGAGAAGATCATCGAGGAGGTGACCCGGGAGAAGGCGGTCGAAGTGCTGATCGGCACCATGATCGAGGTGCCCCGGGCCGCGCTCACCGCCGGGCAGATCGCCGAGGCGGCGCAGTTCTTCTCGTTCGGCACCAACGACCTGACCCAGATGGGCTGGGGCTTCTCCCGCGACGACGTCGAGGGCGCGTTCTTCTGGCGCTACCTGGAGCTGGGCATCTTCGGCATCTCACCGTTCGAGTCGATCGACCGCGACGGCGTCGGCCGGCTGGTGCGGATCGCCGCCGAGGAGGGCCGGGCCGCCCGACCCGGGCTGAAGCTCGGTGTCTGCGGTGAGCACGGCGGCGACCCCGACTCGGTGCACTTCTTCCACGAGGTCGGCCTGGACTACGTCTCCTGCTCACCGTTCCGGGTGCCGGTGGCCCGTCTGGAGGCCGGGCGCGCGGTGGTGGAGACCGGCGGGTCGGACAGCCGCTGACCGCACGCCGACGGCGGGCCCGGCTCCCGGGCCCGCCGTCGGCGACGGCTCAGATCGGCGGGCGACGCCAGGTGGGTCGGGTCGAGCGGTGCAGTTGCGCCGGCAGAGTGGCCATCGGGGTACGCACGGCCAGCGGCGCGTTCGCGTCCGGTAGGGCGGTGGCGCCGATCCCGCCGCCGCGGATGTCCAGCATCGAGCCGGCCCGGCGGGCCACCGCCCGGGCCTCCTCGTGCAGCGACTCCAGTTCCTCGGGCATCGCGACGGTGACCAGGGTCAGCAGGGCGGTGCGCCCGGCCGGGTAGGTCACCACGCAACCGGCGGTGGTGCGTACCACCGACTCCCGGAACTCGCCCCGGCGGACGGTGTCGGCCACCCGGTTGCCGAGCCCGAAGCTGGCCGCCGCGAGCGCGGCCAGGTGGGTGGCGTCGGTGCTGGGTAGATCGCTGGAGATGAGCAGCCCGTCGGTGCCGGCCAGGACGGTCCCGGCGACCTCCGGGCGGCGCCGGCGGAGCCAACGTAGTTCCGTTCCCACCACCGTGTCTGCGTCCACGAGCGTCTCCTACCGGTCGGGCTCTGCGTTCGGTCGGGCTCTGCGTTGGGTCGGCTGGTCACGTTCCGCGCTGGGAACGCTACCGCTGGCCATCTCCGCTCGCGAGCCCGTAACCCTCGGCAATCGGTCGACAACTCCAGACCGATCGGCTGTTGTGGACCTACGGACGAGGCGTCGTCGGCGGGTCGAGTGGGCCCGGCGGGCGTAACCTTGGCTCGCTCGTACACCGCCGATTGCGCACGCCGTCGAGGGGGAAGGGTGACTGCATGACCAGCGTCTGGGAGAACCTGACCGTCGATGCCCGCGATCCGGCCCGACTGGCCCGTTGGTGGGCCGAGGCGCTCGGCTACCAGGTCGTCACCGAGACCTCGGACGAGGTGGAGATCCGCCAGTCCGCGGACCGGCTGCCCGGCCTGGTCTTCGTGCCGGTGACCGACGTCAAGGAGCGGAAGAACCGGCTGCACCTCGATCTGCGCCCGACCAACCAGGAGGCCGAGGTCGAGCGGTTGGTCGACATGGGCGCCCGGCACGTCGACATCGGCCAGGGCGATGTCGAGTGGACGGTGCTGGCCGACCCGGAGGGCAACGAGTTCTGTGTTCTTCGTGAGCGTGAGGAGTGAGTTGACCGCTCCACCGTCCGCCGCGGCGGACGCCCGGCTCGTCGAGGAGTCGCCAAAGGACACCGGCCACCGCCGGTCACCCTACGAGCGCGACCGCGCCCGGGTGCTGCACTCGGCGGCGTTCCGCCGGCTGGCCACCAAGACCCAGGTGCACACCGCCGGCACCGACGACTTCCTGCGTACGCGGCTGACGCACTCGCTGGAAGTGGCCCAGATCGCCCGGGAGATGGGTGCCCGGCTGGGCTGCGACCCGGACGTGGTGGACGTCGCCGGGCTCGCCCACGACCTCGGGCACCCGCCGTTCGGGCACAACGGCGAGGCGGCACTGGACCTGCTCGCGTCACCCTGCGGCGGCTTCGAGGGCAACGCGCAGACGCTGCGGGTGCTGACCCGACTGGAGGCGAAGGTGCTCGCCCCGGACGGCACCTCCGCCGGGCTGAACCTGACCCGGGCCTCGCTCGACGCGATCGGCAAGTACCCCTGGCCGCGCCGCCCCGGGCAGCGCAAGTTCGGGGTGTACGCCGACGACGTGGCCGTCTTCGGCTGGATCCGGGCCGGTGCGCCCGGGGACCGCCGCTGCCTGGAGGCGCAGGTGATGGACTGGGCCGACGACGTCGCGTACTCGGTGCACGACGTCGAGGACGGCATCCACGGCGGGTACGTCACGCTGCGCCCGCTGCTCGCCGACGCCGACGAGCGGGCCGCGCTCTGCGCCGACGTGGCGGAGAGCTACTCCGGGGAGTCCGCTGCCGACCTGGCGGAGGTGCTTGTCGAGTTGCTTGCCGATCCGCTGCTCGCTCCGCTTGTCGGTTACGACGGCAGCCATCGGGCCCAGGTCGCGCTGAAGGCCACGACCAGTGGCCTGACCGGCCGGTTCGTCTCGGCGGCGGTGGCCGCCACGGAGGAGCGGGCCGGTCCGGGCCCGCACCGCCGCTACGCCGCCGATCTGGTGGTGCCGGGGCTGGTCCGGGCCCAGTGCGCGCTGCTCAAGGGCATCGCCCTGCGCTACGTGATGCGTCGCTCGGGTTTCCGGGGCCGCTACGAGCGGCAGCGGACGATGCTGGCCGAGTTGGTGGCCGCCCTGGTCCGGCGGGCGCCGGACGGGCTCGACCCGGTCTTCGCGCCGCTGTGGCGTGCCGCGCCGGACGACGCCGCGCGGTTGCGGGTGGTGATCGACCAGGTCGCCTCGCTCACCGACCCGGCGGCGGTGACCTGGCACACGCGTCTGGTGGCCGACAGCGCACCGCCGGTGGGCACCGTGGTCACTTAGGTTAGCCTAAGTGCATGACGGAACGCCCCAGGAACGTCACCTCGGTCCGGGTGCTGCGCACCGAGCGGCCCACCCCGCATCTGATCCGGCTCGTCCTCGGTGGGGATGAGCTGGTCGGGCTTCCGGTGGGTGAGTTCACGGACCACTACATCAAGCTGGTCTTCCCGTACGCCGGCGTCGACTATCCGCAGCCGCTGGACCTCGCCGCGATCCGCCGGGACATGCCCCGGGAGCAGTGGCCCCGGCTGCGCGCGTACACCGTGCGTCGGTGGGATCCGTTGGTCGGGGAGCTGACGGTGGACGTGGTGCACCACGGTGACGAGGGGCTGGCCGGGCCGTGGGCGGCCGCGCTGCGTCCGGGTGACCCGGTGCACTTCGTCGGCCCCGGCGGTGCGTACGCGCCGAGCCCGGATGCGGACTGGCACCTGCTGGTCGGCGACGAGAGCGCGCTGCCGGCGATCGGCGCAGCCCTGGAACGGCTGCCGCTGGGCGCCCCGGCCCACGTGTTCGTGGAGATCGCCGACCCGGCGGACGAGCAGCAGCTGGTCAGCGCGGGCGCGGTGCAGCTCACCTGGCTGCACCGGGGCGACCGCCCGGTGGGCGACGCGCTGGTGGCGGCGGTGCGGGAGTTGGAGTTCCCGCCGGGTGTGGTGCATGCCTTCGTGCACGGTGAGGCGACGTTCGTGCGGGAGTTGCGCCGACTGCTGCGCGTCGACCGCGGCGTGCCCGCCGACCGGCTGTCCATCTCCGGCTACTGGCGCCGTGGCATGGACGACGAGGGCTGGCGCTCCACCAAGGCCGACTGGAACCGGCAGGTGGCCGCCGATGAGCCGGCCGCCGCGTGAGCCCCGCTCAGCCGTCCAACGCCCCGCTCAGTCGTCCAACGCCTGGCTCGCACTGATCAGTCGTCGGGTGAGCAGCACGGCGTACCCGACGATCGCCACCGAGAGCAGGGACAGCATCAACCTGGGCTCGTGCACGGTCGCGGTGATCAGCACGGCCGAGCCCACCCCGTAGAAGGTGACCCCGAACCGGCCGACGCTCGGCCGGTTCCACACCCAGTGCAGGGACAGTCCGCAGAGCATCCAGGCCACGACCGAGGCGGCCAGCAGGAGCCGCAGCTCCAGTGGCAGGTGGGCCGCGTCGTGGTCGGCCAGCCGCACCACCTGTCCGAGCGCCCAGCCGAGCAGCAGCAGCGAACCGCCGAGCGGAATGTGCAGGTAGCCGTACGTCTGCCCGCCACGTAGCCGCCGCTGCGAGAGACGGGTGGTGACGAATGTGACGTAGACCCACCAGACGGCCGCCGGCACCAGGAAGGCCAGCCCCGCCGTGACGATCATGTTCGGCCGAGGATGATCGGGCACCGCGAAGAGCAGGCTGGCCAGCGCGCTGCCCAGGACGATGATGGTGAACTGCCCGATCCGTTCTGGCAGGTGCTGATTGTCGACGGGGAAGCGGTTGAGCCAGCGCTTGCCGACCCAGGGTGTGGCCAGCTCGATGACCATCGCGCCGGTCCACAGCGCCGGGCGCGTCGAGATCGGCGCGGTCAGTGACACCAGCCAGATCAGCCAGCCCGCTCCGAAGCCGGTCAGATAGATCGTGGTGACCGTACAGGCCATCGGGCTGGTGGGCCGTGCCCGCAGGTACAGCAGGAGCAGCACGCCCCGCACGATCAGGTACCCGACCGGCAGGAGCACGCTCTCCGGCACCTCGTCGACGCCGAGCGTCATCGCACCGGCCCCGACCAGCGCCACCAGCACCAGCATCCGGTGCGGCGCGTCGTCCGGATCGAAGCGGGTGTCGTAGTAGACCTGACCCATCCAGGCCCACTGGATCACCACGAAGAGCCCGAGCACGGCCAGCACGGCGGTCGGTGACGGGGTCGGACCGTTGCCCAGCCGGGCCACCACCGCCGCCAGCGCGTACACGAAGATGAGGTCGAGGAAGAGTTCCAGCCAGGTGGCGTGCCGGTGTCCGGCCTCGTCCGCCGAGGGTTCGGCCCCGCGCAGGCCGAGTCGGCCCGCCAGCCATCCGGGCCGGCGGGCGCCGTCGGGCCGTACCCTGCGCATCTGGTCATGGTCCCCGCGCGGGCCGGGCCTGCGGGCCGGAACCGGCGAGCCGGTCGGTTGCGGGGTCGCCGGCCGCGCCGGTGACCCCCGCAACGGTGCCGGCTTCAGCCGAGGTTGGCCCAGCTGGACCAGGGACCGCTCGTGGTGGTCTGCCACATGCTGTAGAGGCTGCCGTTGCCGCCGACGACGAAGACCTGGAGGCGTCCGTCGGCGTTGGCGGCGACGGCCAGGTCGGTGCTGAGGCCGTTGCCGCCGAGGCTGGTCCAGTCGGCGAACACCCCGTTCGGGGTGGTCTGCCACTTGTGGTAGAGCTTGCCGTCGCCGCCGATGGCGAACAGCTCGATCCGGCCGTCGGTCTTGGTGACCGCCTTGATGGCGTGCAGGTCGGTGCCGTCGAGGTTGGTCCAGGCCGACCAGGGGCCGCTGGTGGTGGTCTGCCAGATGCTGTAGAGGGCGCCGTTGCCGCCGATGACGAAGGCTTGCAGGCGGCCGTCGGCGTTGGTGGCGATGGTCAGATCGGTGGTGAGGTCGTTGCCGCCGAGGCTGGTCCAGTCCGCGAAGGGACCGTTAACCGTGCTCTGCCACTTGTGGTAGAGCTTCGAGTCGCCGCCGATCGCGAACAGCTCGATCCGGCCGTCTTTTTTCTTCACGGCGCTGAGCGAGCGTAGGTCGGTGCCGCCGAGGTTGGCCCAGGTGGACCAGGGGCCGCTGGTGGTGGTCTGCCAGATGCTGTAGAGGGCGCCGTTGCCGCCGATGACGAAGGCTTGCAGCCGTCCGTCGGCGTTGGTGGCCGTGGTGAGGTCGGTGGTGAGATCGGTGCCGCCGAGGCCGGCCCAGTCGGAGAACGGTCCGTTCGGGGTGCCCTGCCACTTGTCGTAGAGCTTCGAGTCTCCGCCGATGGCGAGCAACTCGATCCGGCCGTCCGGCTTGGACACCGCCGTGGGGGCTTGCAGGTGGGTGCCGCCGAGGTTGGCCCAGTCGCCGAAGACGCCATTGGGGGCGGACTGCCAGGTGCTGTACACCGCGCCGGAACCGCGGGTCTGGAATGCCTGCAACCGCCCGTCGGCATTCAACGCCACCGCCAACGACCGGGCGGATGGCCGGGAGCCCCACTGGCCGAAGTCGATGGCCCATGCCTCGTCAAGGTCACAGTCGGCCCCGCCGATGGTCACGCCGTTCTTGACCTGTCGGAGCTGTGCGCGGGAGTCCCACTGGCCGGACGACCACGCGTACGTCTGCCAGCCCCACCGAATCTTGCCGGCGTCGAAGAGCCGCTTGATCACGTAGTAGCCGCCGTAGGCGCCGACCCGGGCCCGGCCCAGCACCGAGGCCACCCCGTCGAAGTACGCGTTGATGACGGTCTGCTGGGACGCCGAGGCGTCGAAGTCCACGCTGAAGTAGATCGGCTTTCCCGCCGGCATGCCGCAGGCCAGCGCCTGGCTCTGCGCCTTGGTGGCGTTCTCCACCCCCTTCGCGTACCCCTGCAGCGCCTCGCCGGCGGTGTACTCCCAATTGGAGACGATGTCGATACCGGCGGCGATGAGGGCGTCCGCCTCGCCCGGGGTGAGGTTCTTGCCAGTGGTGCTGTCGCTCAGGTATCGACAGGCGAAGGTGTAACCGCCGGCCTGGAGGGCGCTGATGCTCGGGCGACCCCACGAGTAGTCGACGCCCTTGCGTACGACGGTCGCGGCCGCCGGGGACCCGAAGGCCAGGCCGGTGACGCCGCCCGCGGCGACGGCGGCCAGACCAGCCAGCACGCTGCGTCGGGAGATCTGGTGGGGCAGGTGCGGTGCGGAGGGGACACGCATGGGAGAAGTTCCTTTCCGAGGGCTACCGGGGCGTAGGAGGACGCGGCTCCGCCGGGGACGGGCCGGGAATCTGCGGGAGAGTTGTCGGCGGGGGAGCGGGGGTCACCGGCGCGGCCGGTGACCCCCGCGGCGGTGCCGGGTCAGCCGAGGTTGGTCCAGGCGGACCAAGGGCCGCTGGTGGTGGTCTGCCAGGTGCTGTAGAGGGCGCCGTTGCCGCCGATGACGAAGGCCTGCAGGCGTCCGTCGGCGTTGGCGGAGACGGCGAGGTCGGTGGTCAGGTCGTTGCCGCCGAGGCCGGCCCAGTTGGAGAACACCCCGTTCGGGGTGGTCTGCCACTTGTGGTAGAGCTTCGAGTCGCCGCCGATGGCGAACAGTTCCATCCGGCCGTCGGACTTGGTGACGGCCTTGACGGCGCGCAGACCGGTGCCGTCGAGGCTGCTCCAGTCCGACCAGGGCCCGCTGGTGGTGGTCTGCCAGATGCTGTAGAGGGCGCCGTTGCCGCCGATGACGAAGATCTGGAGACGTCCGTCGGCGTTGGTGGCGACGTTGAGGTCGGTGGTGAGGTCGTTGCCGCCGAGGCTGGCCCAGTCCGAGAAGGGACCGTTGGCCGTGCTCTGCCACTTGTCGTAGAGCTTGCCGTTACCGCCGACGGCGAACAGTTCGATCCGGCCGTCCGGCTTCTTCACGGCCGTCAGTGAGCGCAGGTCGGTGCCGCCGAGGTTGGCCCAGGCCGACCAGGGGCCGCTGGTGGTGGTCTGCCAGATGCTGTAAAGGGAGCCGTTGCCGCCGATGACGAAGATCTGGAGACGTCCATCGGCGTTGCTGGTGACGTTGAGGTCGCTGCTGAGCGCGCTGCCGCCGAGGCTGGTCCAGGCGCCGAACGGGCCATTCACCGTGCTCTGCCACTTGTGGTAGAGCTTGCCGTCACCGCCGATGGCGAACAGTTCGATCCGGCCGTCCGCCTTCGTCACCGCCGTCGGGGATTTCAGGTCGGTGCCGCCGAGGCTGGCCCAGTCGCCGAAGACGCTGTTCGGGGCGGACTGCCAGGTGCTGTGCACCGCGCCGGAACCGCGGGTCTGGAACGCCTGCATCCGCCCGTCCGCGTTCAACCCGACCGACAGCTTCGTGGCCAGCGGCTTCGCCGGAGTCGACGGGGGGGCGATCAGACCGGTGCGCCGGATCGGCTGGAAGCTCGACAGGTCGCCCGCGTTGTTGAAGCCCAGGTTGTCGAAATTGCTCCTCTTGTAGGGGTTCTGGACCGTCTCACCTCGCTCGTTGAACGAATAGACGTAGGCGCCCTTGCTGTGGTCGTTCCGGTCGGCCCAGAAGGCGAACAGTTCCATGTGGCCTTCGCGCACCATCGCGTCGCCGGGCTGCCAGTCGTCCCTGCTGCCCAGCGTGAACCACATCGGGTTGGACCCCTGGAAGTCCTCGGTGTTGTAGTCCCAACCGGTCGACTTCTTGTTCAGGTGCCAGGCCATGGAGACCAGTCCGGAGCAGTCCCGGCGGTACGTGTGGGAACCCTCCTCGTCGGACGCCGCGACGTTCTGTTCCTGGGTGTACGTGATGCCCCGGTCGACCCAGTCCTGGGCCCGGAGCAGGATCTCGTTGCGGCTGATGGGGCCGTTGATCGTGGAGGCCTGGGCGGGGGCCGGTGACAGGCCGACAAGTCCGGTGGCGATCATGGCTAGGGCGCCGATGATGCTGCCCGCTCGGCGAGCACGGCGGAATCGTGACTGCACAATTTTCCCTTCGAGGTGGATGAGCGGGAGAGTCATAGTGCCGACCCGGATTGCATCAAGACCCTTGGCTGGAGCTGACGCGGCCGGTTAAGATCCGCGGCGCAGGCTTCATCGCGGGACCTGTCCTCAGTGACCGGTCCCTGTTGGTCCTGCTCTGCGGTTGTGGGTCGGCAACCATCCCTTCGGACAAGGACACAAGAGCCGTGGCGCCTCGCTGAGCGGTGTCGCGTGCTGTCGGCGATGGCTGGCTGGGGAGACCCTCGCAGCCGGATCCGGTAGCGAACCTGAATTGATCCTTGACAACATGGACGGCCTGTTCCTGGGCCGTGTAGGCACTACGGGCGCGGGGGCGAAGCCGTGGAACTACGCATATTGGGTGACCTGCAGGTTGTGGTCGATGGGCGAGCGGTGGAGCTAGGTCCGCCGAAGCAGCGACTGGTGTTCGCCGCGCTCGCCGTCGACGTGGGTCGAAGCGTGCCCATCGAGGCACTTGTCGATCGGGTCTGGGACGAGACGCCGCCAGCCGACGCACGCGGCGTCCTGTACACCTACCTGACCCGCATCCGGCGGATCCTGGCCACCGCTCGGTCCGCGGAGACGGTGCCGATCAGCGTGGTTCGAAGTCAGACCGGCTATCTCCTCGCCGCCGATCCGGACCGGGTGGACCTGCACCGACTGCGCCGCCTCGCCGAGCAGGCGCAGGGCCTGCCGGTGGAGCATCCGGACCGGCCGGATCTACTCCGGGCGGCGATCGACCTGTGGCGCGGGGAGCCCCTCGACGGGTTGCCCGGCGACTGGGCGTCCCGGGTCCGGGAGGGGCTGCGTCAGCAGCTCATCCGGGTCCTGCTCGACTGGGCCGACTGCGAGATCGCCCATGGCCGGCCCGGCCCGGTCACCGAGCGGCTCACCCTGGCCGTGGACCGAAGCCCGCTCATCGAGCCGCTGGTGGTGAGCCTGATGCGGGCCCTCTACTTCAACGGACGCCGGGCCGAGGCGCTCGACCTGTACGCCCGAACCCGCGTCCGGCTCGCCGACGACCTCAGCATCGATCCGGGCACGGAACTCCAGGACCTGCACCGGGAGATTCTGCGCGGCACCCTGCGGCCGCCGCTGGCGGCGCTCGCGAGCACGTCCCGGGCGGCGCAGCCGACGGCCGCCGTTCCGGCGCCGGTTGAGGCCGACCCGGAGCTACCGCAGCGCATCAGCGGAGGGCCTGGGTGCCAGCTCCCGGCCGACCTGCCCGACCACGTCGGATGCGAACCGCAGATCTCCCGCGCGCTGAGCGTGTTGCAACCCGACGGCAGGCCCGCCGAGGGCACCGCCGCACCCGTGCTGATCCTCTCCGGTCCGGGTGGGGTCGGGAAGACGGCGCTCAGCATCCGGCTGGCATACCTGCTGCGGCGCGCGTACCCGGATGGTCAGATCTTCGTCACCCTCAGCGGCCACGGTCGCGACCCGGGGGAGGCGGTCGATCGGGTGCTGCGGGCCCTCGGCGCCACCAACATCCACCAGCTCCCCACGCTGGAGGACAAGCTCGGGCAGTACCGGGCCATGCTGAGCGGGCGGCGCTTTCTCATCGTGCTCGACTCGGCGGCCAGTGCCGAGGAGGTTCGGCCCCTGGTCCCCGGCGGGCCGGGCAGCGCCCTGATCGTGTCCAGCCGTGCCCTGCTGACCACCGTCCCCGGTGCCGAACACATCGAGGTGCCGCTGCTGGATGGGGCCGACTCGATCCAGCTGTTGGATCGCATCATCGGGCCGGGCCGGGGTGCGGCGGAACCGGAGGCGACCGACGCGCTGGTCGAGATGTGCGCCGGGCTGCCACTCGCCCTGCGCATCGTCGGCGCGCGGATCGCAGCGCGACCGCACCGGCGGATCGCCCGCCTCGCGGAGCGGATGCGGGACGAGCGCGGGCGGCTCGACGAGATGGCCGCGGACGGGTTGGCCGTGCGGGTCAGTGTCGGGGTCGGCTACCAGGCGCTCGACCCGGCGGCCCGGCGGGCGTTCCGGCTGCTCGGCTTCCTCGGGGTGCCAAACTTCGCGGAGTGGCTGGTGGCGGCGCTCATCGGGGGCTCGGTGGACGATGCGGAAGAGCTGCTGGAACAGCTGACCGACGCCCGGCTGGTGACCGCCCTGCCCGACCCGACGCACCGGCTGCTCCGCTACCACATGCACGACCTGGTCCGGCTGTTCGCCAGGGAACGCGCCGTCGAGGAGGACGCCGACGCTGCGTTGCGCGTTGCCGTGGCCAGGGTCCTGGCGACGGCCACCGACCTGGGGGAGCGGCTCAACCAGCGGCAGCCGTACGCCATCCCGCCGCTCTACCGACAGACGCCGCTGCCGGTGGACGTGCCGGCGGTTCCGCTCCCGCCGGACCATCAGCTACCCGGCTGGCTGGAGGTTGAGGCGTCGACACTGATCGTCACGGTGGAGCGGGTCGCGGAGCTCGGCATGGACGTGGCGGCGTGTGCGCTGGCGGACGCGTTGGTCTACGCGTCCTTCGCGGTCCGGAACGACTTCGTCGGATGGGGGCGCACGCACGCAGCGGCGTCCGCGGCGGCACGCGCGGCCGGGAACGCCGTCGGTGAGGCGGTGATCGCGTGTGGCATCGCGATGCTGCGGTACAAGGAGGACCGCTTCGGCGAGGCCGAGGAGAACTTCCGTACCGCCATCGAACTGTTCGAAGCGGCCGGCCACGAGCACGGGTCGGCCGCGGCGCGCAACGGTCTCGGCACCGTGCTTCGCGAGATCGGCCGGCACCGGGAGGCCGTCCCGCTGCTGACCGCGGCGGCTGACGTGTTGAACCGGATCGATGGCGACAACGCCGCGGCGCACGCGGTCTACGGGATCGGACACTGCCTACGCGAACTCGGCGACGACGAAGAGGCGATGCGCTACATCGGCCGAGCCATGGACGCCTATCGTGAGCTGGGTCATGTCCGGGGCGAGGCCATCGCTGCTCGGGGTATCGGCCTGGTGCACCGGGCCCGGGGCGAGCTAGACGAGGCGCACCGCTGGTGCGTCCAGGCCCATGAGCTGATCGTGGCGACCGGTGACGAGCTGCTCGCCTGTTACACAACGCAGGCGTTGGCGAAGGTGTGGCTCCGGCAGGGGGGCGTGGGTAGGGCGAGGGCACCGTTGGAGCGCAGCCTGGCGACCTGCCGCCGGCTGAATGACCGGTTCGGCACGGCGCTGGTTCAGCGAACCGTCGGTGAGCTGCACCTGGCGGCCGGGCGCCCGGAGGCGGCCCTGGGAGCACTCCGGCTGGCGTACGACGGCTGGATCGAGCTGCACCATGATCTCGGCGCTGCGCGTACCCTGCGCGACCTCGGCGCGGCGCATGCCGCGCTGGGCGACGTCGCGTCGGCGCACGAGGTGTGGGAGACCGCTGCGGCGACCTTTCGACGGCTCGGTACCCGGGAGGCCGATGAGGCACCGGGCTGGCACGAACGGTGGGGGTGCGGGTGCGCCACGACATCCCTTGCGGGTCGGATCGTGCCCGGTGCGCACCTGGTCTGAGAAGCCGGCGACCTGTGCTTCCAGGTTCTGTAAAGATCAACCGCAGGTCGTCTCCCTAGCGTCGGACGGGCACCGCAGCTTGCGGCAGCTCCGACGAGAGGGAGAAACGATCATGACGATCCGACGCAGTGGTGCCTACCTGGTGGTGGCGGTGGCGCTGGCCCTGTCGGTTGCCGGATGCGCGCACGACGAGCGCACCGGCGGCGCGGCGAGTGCCCCCGCGCCGACGTCGTCCGGGCCGGTCGCCGTACCGCAGCCCACCCCTTCCGGACCGCAGGCGACCGCGACGACCGCCGGCGTCCCCGCGCCACCGGCTTCCGCCTCGGCTCGCCCCGGTGCGGGAGCCGGTCGGGCGGTCGACCCTGCCCCGACCACGACCAGGCCGAAACGTCTCGACGACCAACACGTCACCGACAACACCCCGTCCTGCCGCCCGGAGGCACTGCTCCCGGCCACCAGAGCGGCCCTGAGCGGGCAGACTGTGCAGGACGTGGCGGTGTTCGCCTGCCGCAACGGCTACGCCCGGCTGATGGCTGTCGCCCCGCAGTCGGCGGAGATTCCCGACGGCCAGGTGTTCCTGCACCAGGATGCGAAGGGCTGGCGGGTCGTGGCGCGTACCTCGGCAGCCACCGACTGCGGCGACACGGGCCTCAGCGCGGCCGTCCAGACCGCCTGCGCTGGCCTGGCCTGACGGTGCGGGGCCCGGCCCCGGGGCTGGAACCGCCCACCCGGCAGCGGTCGCCGCCACACCGGCGTCCCCCGGCCGGCGCGTCGTGGGTCCCGCAGGGCAGGATGTACGCGGAGGGGGTGGCGCATGGCTGGGCGGATCCGGGACGAGGACATCGCACTGGTCCGGGAACGCACCTCGATCGGGGACGTGATCTCCGAGACGGTCACCCTGAAGTCCGCCGGCGGCGGAAATCTCAAGGGTCTGTGCCCGTTTCACGACGAGAAGAGCCCGTCGTTCAACGTGTCCCCGGCACGCAACGTCTGGTACTGCTTCGGCTGCGGGGCGGGTGGCGACGCGATCAAGTTCCTGATGGACGCGGAGCACCTCAGCTTCGTCGAGTCCGTCGAGCGGCTGGCGGCCCGCGCCGGCCTCCAGCTGCGCTACATCGAGGACGACAAGGGCACCCCGCGCCCCCGCCCGCAGCAGGGCCAGCGTCAGCGCCTGGTCGCCGCGCACGCCGCCGCCGTCGAGTTCTACCGGGCGCAGCTCACCACCGCCGGGGCCCGGCCGGCCCGCGAGTTCCTCGCTCAACGGGGCTTCGACCGGGCCGCCGCCGAGCGCTACGGCTGCGGCTTCGCGCCGGAGGGCTGGGACCCGCTCACCAAGCACCTGCGCCAGCAGGGCTTCACCCATCAGGAGTTGGTCACCGCCGGGCTCTCCCGGGAGTCCCGCTCGGGCACGCTGATCGACCGGTTCCGCCGCCGGCTGCTCTGGCCGATCCGTGACCTGGCCGGCGACGTGATCGGCTTCGGTGCCCGCAAGCTCTTCGACGACGATGACGGCCCGAAATACCTGAACACCCCCGAGACGCCGATCTACAAGAAGTCGCACGTGCTCTACGGCATCGACCAGGCCAAGCGGGAGATCGCCAAGCAGGGGCGGGCGGTGATCGTCGAGGGCTACACCGATGTGATGGCCTGCCACCTGGCCGGGGTGACCACGGCGGTGGCGACCTGCGGCACCGCGTTCGGCGCCGACCACATCGGGGTGCTGCGCCGCCTCCTGCTGGACACCGACTCGGTGGCCGGCGAGATCATCTTCACCTTCGACGGGGACGCCGCCGGGCAGAAGGCGGCGCTGCGCGCCTTCTCCGACGACCAGCGTTTCGTGGGCCGGACGTTCATCGCGGTCAGCCCGGACAACATGGACCCGTGCGAGCTGCGGCTGGCCAAGGGTGACCTGGCGGTGCGCGACCTCGTCGCCCGGCGCGAGCCCCTGGTCGACTTCGCGCTGCGGCACGTGATCAGCCGCTACGACCTGGACACCGTCGACGGCCGGGTCGAGGCGATGCGCCGGGCCGCGCCGCTGGTCGCGCAACTCAAGGACCGGGAGAAGCGCCCAGAGTACGTCCGCAAGCTCGCCATGGACCTCGGCATGGAGATCGAGCCGGTGCAGCGGGCGGTGCTCGCCGCCGCCAACGCCCCGCCGCCCGCCACCCGGGACGCCGCACCCGCCGCCCGCCCCACGCCGACCCGCGCCGAGCCGGCCCTGGACAACCCGCAGTCGATGGTCGAGCGGGAGTCACTGAAGCTCGCCCTCCAGCAGCCGGTGCTGGCCGGGCCGATGTTCGACGCGGTCGAGGCCACCGAATACCGGCACCCGGTGCACGTCGCCGTACGCGCGGCCATCGCGGCGGCCGGCGGGGCCGCGTCGGCGACCGGCGGCGCGGTCTGGATCGAGTCGGTCCGCGACACGTGCGACGACCTGGCCGCCGCGGCGCTGGTCGGCGAGCTGGCGGTGGAGCCGCTGCGGATCGACGGTGAACCAGACCCGCGCTACGTGTCGATCACGATGGCCCGGGTGCAGTTCGGGTCGGTGACGGCCCGGATCCGGGACCTCAAGTCGCGGATCCAGCGGATCAACCCGGTCAACAACAAGGACGAGTACTTCGCCGCCTTCGGCGAACTGCTGTCGCTGGAGCAGCACGCCCGAGCGCTGCGTGAGCAGGCCGCGGGAGGCCTCTGAGATGGGACTGTTCAGCCGCAAGCCGAAGCTCCCCCCGGCCGACCGCCCACCACTCGCCGCCGAGGAGCGGGTGCTGGCCTGGGCGGCGTCGGGCAACGGGGAGGGCGACGGGGTGGTGGTCGCCAGCAACCTCGGGCTGTGGCTGCCCGGGCGCGGGCACCGGCTCGGCTGGCACCACATCCTCAAGGCGGTCTGGTCCGGCCGGGAACTGACCGTCACACCCGCCGAGGCCCTCGCCGAGCGCGACGGGTACGCGCTGGTCACCGACGGCACCGCCGAGACGTACCTGCTGCTCGACCCGGGGGAGTTGCCGGAGCAGGTACGGACCCGGGTGACCCGCTCGGTCGCGTACACCGAACACCACCCGGTGCCCGGCGGCGCGGCCCGGGTCGCGGCCCGCCGCGAGCCCGGCGTGGACGGTCTGACCTGGACCGTCCGCCTAGACCCCGGCACCCCGCCGGACAACGAGGCCCTACTAGCGGAAACCGACCGCCTAGTAACAGCAGCCCGCACCACCACCACCCCCACCCCGTAACCCCACCCCGCGCCGCCGCGCCCCTCGCGCCCCGCGGCCCCGCCCCGCCCCGTGCGCCGCCGCCCCGCGGCCCCGTCGATCTAGGGCATATCGTCGCTAGTTGATCTACACTAGCAGTGATATGCCCTAGATCGACGCGGGCTGGGCGGGGACGGAGGGGGGGAGGAGGCGGGGCGAGGTTAGCGTGCGCCAACACCCCGGAACCCCTAGCCGCCCGTGCGCCCGCTCCGTGCGCCGCCCAGCCCTGTCGATCTAGGGCATATCGTCGCTCGGGTAGATCAACTAGCGACGATATGCCCTAGATCGACGGGGCTGTGGGCGTGGGCGAGGGAGGGGGCGTGGGCGGGGCTGTGGGCGGGGCTGTGGGCGGGGGTGGGGTGGGGTGGGGCAACAGGGGGTTAGCGGGCGCCTAGGTCTTGTAGGGCTTTGGTGGCGCCTCGGTGTAGGGGGACCGGTTCGGTCTTGCGGGCGGTTTCCAGGGAGATGCCCTTGGCTGCCGCGTTCGCCTGGGTCAGGGCGTCGCGCTTGTCGAAGACGGTCCGGGTGATCGCGCATGCGACGTTGGCGTCCAGGTCCTTGCGGACCAGCAGTACGTTCGGCACGACGATCGTCGGGGTGTCGGCTGCCGTCCGGTACGCGTCCCGGCCGATCGTTCCGGCCTGGTAGGCGGGGCTCAACTCGGCCATCTTCGGCAGCAACGGTGCGATGTCGATGAACTTGACCTTGTCGCCGGTGGTGGTGAACAGGTCGGTCAGGCCCCCGGTCGGCAGGCCGCCGGACCAGAAGAAGCCGTCGATGCTGCCGTCCTTGACCCCCTCGACCGTCTTGGCGAGGTCGAGCCGCTGCGCCTTGATGTCCTTGGCCGGATCGAGGCCGGCGGCCTCCAGCAGCCGGTTGGCGATCACCTCGGTACCGGACTTCGGCGACCCGGTGGAGATCCGCTTGCCCCGCATGTCGGCCACCGAGCCGATCCCGGAGTCGTTGCGTACCACGACCTGGGTGTAGTTGTCGTAGATCCGCGCGAGCGCCTCCACGGGCTGCGGGGCGGTGAAGCTGCCCTTGCCCTGCACCGCGTTGACAGCTGTGTCGAAGAGCGAGAAGGCCACGTCGTACTGGCCGCTGACCAGCTGTTCGACGTTCTGCACCGAGGCGCCGGTCTCGGCGGCGGTGCCGGTGAGCTTGCCGCCGGTCGCCCCGGAGAGCTGCCCGGCCAGGGCGTTGCCGACCACGTAGTAGACGCCGGTCGCGTTGCCGGTGGCGATGCCGACCCGGGTCTCCTTGGTCACCTCACACGTGACGTCGCTGGACGCGTCGTCCTTGGCCGCGCCGCCCTGTTGGCCTCCGCAACCGGCGGCGCCGACCGCGACGAGGGCGATCACGCTCAGGCCCGCCACGAGCCGTACGTCGATTCGTCTCACGGTTTCTCCTCCCGGAGGTTCGCTGGTGATTCGGCTCGCGGGCCGCCGGTCCGGCCGACGGATCCGTGTCGTACGAGCACTCCCGCCACCGCGACGGCGGCCAGTACCGCGCCGACCGTGACCGGTACGGGTTCGAGCCAGAGCAGGATGACGCCGGACAGCGCGCCGAGTACGCGTTCCGGGATGCCGACGGGGCCCACACCGGGCAGCCAGCCGCCGGCCGCGACGGCCAGCACGGTCACGCTGAGCGCGCTGACCGCGCCGGCGAAGGCGATCCGCTGCACCCCGCCGATGCCGAGCAGGCCGAGCCCGGCCGGCGTGATCACGAAAGCGATCGGGGTCAGGTAGGCCGGCAGCGCGTACCGCAGGGTCTGCCACATGGTCGGCACCAGCCGGCCGCCGGTGACCGCGGCGGCGGCCACCGCGGCGAGCGCGGTGGGTGGTGACACCTCGGACAGGACGGCGAAGTAGAAGACGAACATCGCCGCGGCGGGCGCAGTCACGCCCAGGTCGAGCAGCGCCGGGCCGACGATCACCCAACCGATCACGAACGAGGCGGTGACCGGTACGGCCAGGCCCAGCAGGGTCAGTGCGACGGCCGCGAGCAGCGCGGTGAGCACCAGCACGAGTGTCGGGTCGGAGGTGGCCGCCTCGGCTCCGCTGACCAGCAGCGCCGCGGCCTGT
This sequence comes from Micromonospora vulcania, assembly GCF_042658605.1. NCBI lineage: Bacteria > Bacillati > Actinomycetota > Actinomycetes > Micromonosporales > Micromonosporaceae > Micromonospora > Micromonospora vulcania. The sequence goes on from NZ_JBHSQS010000012.1 coordinate 44,115, forward strand.
GGCCCGAGGCCGGTCTTGGTCGTGGTCGCCGTGATGATGCCGGCGGCGGCGCAGACGGCGGCCACCGCGAGAACGCCGCGGACCCCGGTGACGAGCGCGGCCGTCAGGCGCGCCGGGGTGAGCCGGTTGGCGCGGTCCAGAAAGGAGAGTACGACCGCCAGGACGGTCGCGTAGACGACCGCTCTGGTCGCGGACATGCCCACGGCGAGGAACGCGATGATGGCGATCAGCGAGGCGAAGTGGTAGCCGAACCGGGCCAGCAGACGCCAGGGCGAGCTGACGTCGATCGCCACCGGGCGTACGCCGGAGCGCCGTGCGTCGATCTCCACCGAGAGCAGGATGCCGAGGTAGTAGAGCACCGTCGGCACGGTGGCCCAGCCCAGCACCTGGAGATAGGAGACGCCCAGGTATTCGGCGATGATGAACGCCGCCGCGCCCAACGTGGGCGGCGAGAGGATCGCGCCCACGCCGGCCGCCGCCAGCATGCCGCCGGCCCGTTCCGGTGGATACCCGGCCCGGCGCAGCAGCGGCCAGGTGACCGCACCGATGCTCACCGTCGTCGCGGCACCGGACCCGGAGACGGTGCCGAGCAGGAAGCCGGAGGCCACCGCCGTCCGCCCGGCGGCGGTACGCGAGCGGCGAAACGCCGCCGCCGACAGGTCGACGAAGAACCGCCCGGCCCCGGAGAGCTCCAGCACCGCGCCATAGATGGTGAACAGCACGATGTACGAGGCGGCCACATCCAGCGGAGTGCCGTAGAAGCCGCTGTCGGAGTTGTAGAACGCGTCGACCAACTGGCTGAAGTCGAGCCCGGCGTGCGCCACCGGCCACGCCTGCGGCAACAGCCCGCCGTAGTAGCCGTAACCCAGGAACAGCAGGCAGACCGCGGGCAGGATCCACCCGGTGGCACGCCGGCACGCTTCGAGCAGCAGGAGCAGCAGGAGGGTGCCCATCACCAGATCCAGCGGTACGAGCAGGCCCTGCCGGTCGAGGAAGGCGTTGTAGCCTCCGCCGCCCGTGCCGAACGAGATCGGCAGCACGGGATAGAGGCAGGCCGCCACCGCCACGACGACGAGCGCCCAGTCGACCACGGTGGGACGCGTCGAAACCGCCAGCGGCAGGCCCGGGTCGGCCAGCTGGTCGGTGCCGCGCGGCCCGGCCGTGGCCTCGCTGGGGCGCGGCCGGGCCGTGCCTCCGCTGCGCCGCAGCCGGGCCGGCAGCCGCAGGCCGGCCGGGTAGACCAGGAAGACCAGCGGCAGTACGCCAGCCAGGAAGATGATCAAATAATATTTGCTGCCCTGCGCCAGTGGACGGAACACCTGCCACAGGGCGAGCCCGCCGACCGCGAGCGCCGCCACGGTCAGGAGCAGACCGGCCGGCCCGGCCAGCACCCGGCCCGGCTTCTCGTCCTCGAACTGGGCGGCGAGGTCCCGTGTCGCACGTTCGGCATCGACGGTACGGGCATCGTCGACGAGCTCCGCCTGTCTCTGGGCGCTGCCGGCTTGCTCGGCGGTGCCGGCTTGCTCGGCGGTGCCGGCTTGCTCGGCGGTGCCGGCTTGCTCGGCGGTGCCGGCTTGCTCGGCCGTGTCGGCTCGTTCGGCGGTGCCGGCCGTGTCGGCTGGCCGGGCGATGTCGGCCTTGTCGGGCTCGGCCGCTCTCGGTCGGGGTGGCGCGCCGCCGGCGGTCGGGTCGGGTTCGCCGGCGGGGGAGTTGGCTGGTCGTCCGGGTGGTGACGAACCGTCAGGTGAACGGATGGGCGACACGATCGGACGATACACGTCGATTGAACAACAGGCGGGGCATCGATGGGCGTTTCGTGTCCGTCGTCAGGGAGCTCGGCTCGTACACCAGAGGGTTTCGGGTTTCAGATCTTCTCGGGATCTCGCCCCGAGCGCGGGCGAACCCAGGCGAGGAACCGCTCGACGTAGGCCGCCGGGTCGGGCTTCAGGCCCAACTGCACCGCGTCGGCGTACGCCTCATTCAGAAGCGTCGTCAGCATGAGGACCATGCCGATCCGGTCGCCGTGCCAACGGGACAGCAGGGACAGCCGGGCGGCGGAGCACGGCCAGTGAGCCCCGCAGCGGGTGCAGCGCCAGTGTGGGGTACCCGGGTGGTGTGGCGGAGCGGGACGCGGCATCAGCCGACCCTCGCCGGTCGTCGGGGGGCGGTTCGGCGGGCCTGCGGCGCGGGTTCGTCCTGCCACCTGATTCCCGTACGCAGCACGAACAACTCCCGCCTTGCCGTCGCCTGGCCGCCGGGGCCTGCCAGTTCGTAAGCCTCAATCCACGTCCAGCCGTAGGGCGGATGCCGGTCGACCATCTCGCGAATCGCGCGAACGAAGATCGGGCGGAGGAACTGCGGGCTCGCGGCACGGGTCAGGTGCAGGACGTCGCCGGCCCGTACCTCCCGCGCGCTCATCAGGTCACCCAACGGTGCGCCGGAACGCGGTTGGGGTAGACGCTCCGGCCCGGCACGCGGTTCGAGTTCTGGGCGGCCGGGCGCGCGGTCGGTGTGGTGGGCGGTGGTGTGTCGGGCTCGGCGGGATTCGGCTTCTCGTCCGGCATGGTGCTTTTCCTTGCTGCCGTTGGGAAGGGGCCCGGCCTCGGTGCTCGCCGTCGGGTCGGCCGGGCCCCCGCTACGAGCGCGTCCGCCGGATTCGTGTCCCTGCCGGCCGCGCCGTCTGGTGACACTCTGATGTGGAGGCCGTTACTCTCGGAAGGCACCTTCGGTGTCCGGGCTGAGCTGGCAGTTCGGCCTCCCGGCAGGTGGCGGCCCGGGTAATCGACCTTCAGTTTGGGGAGTCTTGGATGGCAGACCTACCAGGCCCGTTGGCGGCGTTCATCGTTGGTGAGATGCGCCGCGCCCGGGGCGCGGCGGGCATGACACAGGAGACGTTCGGTCGCGCTGCGGGTTTCAGCGCCTCGCACGTCAGCGCCGTGGAGGGCGGCACGCGGGCGCTGACGATTGACTTCATCAAGGGGACTGACCGGGCGCTGACCAGTGGCGGCCTCTTCGAGCGCCTGGCGGCGACGTTTGGTGCGCCATCATGGTTCTTGCCGTGGTTGGACGCCGAGCGGGCGGCGACCCAACTCCGCTACTTCGAGCCGAATCTCATCCCGGGGCTGTTGCAGACCGAGGCGTATGCGCGTGACGTACTGCGACTCGATCCGCGGTTGACCGGCGAGGAGGTCGAGCGACGAGTGAAAGCCCGAGTCGAGCGTCAATCAATCCTGCACCGGGAGGCACCCCCTACCCTCGTCGTGGTCGTCGACGAAGGTGCCATTCGGCGCTCGGGCCTGGGTGCCGAAAAAATGATGGATGAGCAGCTAGAGCACCTTGTAGCCTGCGCGGAAAGGCCTAACGTCAGCGTGCACGTTGTGCCTGCCGACGTGGGCGTCTACGCCGGGCTGTCCGGCCCGCTATCGCTGGCGCACCTGCTGGATGGCGGCTGGGTAGGTCACCTCGAAACCCAACTGGGCGGCGAGGTGGTGGACCGGCCGGGCGACCTGGATACGCTCTTCGAGCGGTGGGAGAGCGTCCGCAACGAGGCGCTGCCGCGACGGCAGTCCCAAGACCTGATCAAGGAGCGGCTGACCAATGGATCAACCTGATGCGCGGTGGAGAAAGTCCACTCGCAGCGGCACCAGCGGCGGCAACTGTGTCGAGGTCGCCGACAACCTGACCGGTGTCGTCCTGGTTCGCGATACCAAGGACCGCGACGGGGGCACGCTGAGCTTCAGCCCCGCGTCGTGGCGCGGCTTCGTCGCGATGGCGAAGAACGCCGACTGACCGACCCACCCCCGGAAGGCCCTCGATGCTCAGCATCCGATCAGGGCCTTCTGCGTGTCGGGCGGCTCTGAGTCGCCTCCCGCGACTCGAATTCCGTGGAGAGCTGTCGGACCTGGCCGTTAGGGTCGGGCGGTGACTTCGGGGCGACCACTGATTCAGGCCCGCGGGTTGGTGAAGCGGTTCGGCGACTTCACCGCCGTGGACGGCATCGACGTCGAGGTGCGCCCGGGTGAGGCGTTCGGCTTCCTCGGGCCCAACGGCGCAGGCAAGTCCTCGACCATGCGGATGGTCGGCTGCATCTCTCCACCGAGCGGCGGCGAGCTGCGCATCCTCGGCATGGACCCGGTCCGCGAGGGGCCGGCGATCCGGGCCCGGCTCGGCGTCTGTCCACAGTTGGACAACCTCGACCCCGAGCTGACCGTCCGGGAAAACCTCACCGTCTACGCCCGCTACTTCGGCATCTCGCGTCGGGTGGCCCGGGCTCGGGCCGCCGAGCTGCTCGACTTCGTCCAGCTCACCGAGCGGGCCGACAGCAAGGTCGAGCCGCTGTCCGGCGGCATGAAGCGTCGACTGACCATCGCCCGCGCCCTGGTCAACGAGCCGGAGTTGGTGCTGCTCGACGAGCCGACCACCGGGCTCGACCCGCAGGCTCGACACCTGGTGTGGGAGCGGTTGTTCCGGCTCAAGCAGCAGGGCGTGACGCTGGTGCTGACGACGCACTACATGGACGAGGCCGAGCAGCTCTGCGACCGGCTGGTGGTGATGGACGGCGGGCGGATCGTTGCCGAGGGCTCTCCCCGGGCGTTGATCGAGCAGCACTCCACCCGCGAGGTGGTCGAGTTGCGCTTCGCCGCCGAGTCGCAGGAGCCGTTCGCCGGCAAGCTCGACGGGCTGGGGGAGCGGGTCGAGGTGCTGCCGGACCGCATCCTGCTCTATGTGCCCGACGGTGACGCCGCGGTCGCCGAGGTGGCCGCGCTCGGGCTCAACCCGGTCAACGTGCTGGTGCGGCGCAGCGGCCTGGAGGACGTCTTCCTGCATCTGACCGGCCGAACCCTGGTCGACTGACGGCGCACATGGGCAGTCGGCATCCAGGAAGTCGAGTCGATCAGCGCGGCGAAACCCGGGGGACAGGTCGGTGGGGGCGTCGTAGGGTGACCGGCGACCTGTCGTACCCCGAAGGTAGGAAGGTCGTGGTGGTTGGCCTGGTGTGGCGGGGGTGGTCGTGGTGAGTGCGGCGGGTTCGGCGCGGGAGCGGGCTCGTCCGGCGTTGCCACGGGTGCCGGCGCTCGCCGTGTTCGGCTATTTCCTGGTGGGCTACCGCCGCACCTGGCGGGCCGGGGTGTTCTCCTCGTTCCTGCTGCCGGTGCTGACCGTGCTCGGCTTCGGGCTGGGTGTCGGCGCCTACATCGACCAGGGTGTCGATGGGGTGCGCTACCTCGACTGGTTGGTCCCCGGGCTGATCGCCTCGACCGCTCTCCAGGTGGCCATCGGCGACTCCACCTGGCCGGTGTTCAGCAACTTCCAGTGGATCAAGACGTACTTCGCACAGAGCGCGGCACCGCTGCGGGTCGCCGACATCCTGGGTGGGCACCTGGCCTTCGTGGTGTTCCGGGTGTTCACCAGTATCGCGGCGTTCCTGCTGGTCACCGGGTTGTTCGGGGCGTTGCGTTCGCCCTGGGCCGTGGTCGCCCTGCCGGTGGTCATGCTGCTCGGGCTGGCGGTGGCCGCGCCGACCTTCGCGTACGCCGCGGTCGTGTCCAGCGACAGTTGGTTGGCGATGCTGTTCCGGTTCGCGATCATCCCGATGACGCTGTTCGCCGGGGTGTTCTTCCCGGTCGAGTCGCTGCCCGAGGTTTTGCGTTGGCTGGCGTACGCAACGCCGCTGTGGCACGCCGTCGACCTCTGCCGCGCCGCCACGCTCGGCGTCGCTCCGCAGTGGTCGGTCGCCGGTCACCTGCTCTACCTGGCGGCCTGGTCGGTCGGCGGCTGGCTGCTGGCGCTGCGCGCCTTCCGTCGCAAGCTCATCGTCTAGGGAGGGTTCGTGCTCACGCTGGTCCTGCCGCGGCTGGTCGACGTGTCCGCCGCGTCCCGGCGTTCGGCGTCGGTCATCGAGCGCAACGTCGCGGTGCTCAAGTCGGTCTACTGGCTGCTGTTGCTCTCCGGCTTCGTGGAGCCGCTGCTCTACCTGCTCTCCATCGGGGTGGGCGTCGGCACGCTGGTCGGTGACCTGCCGTTGCCCGACGGGCGGCTGGTCTCGTACGCCGAATTCGTGGCCCCGGCGATGCTGGCCTCCTCGGCGATGACCGGTGCGCTGGCGGAGACCACTTTCAATTTCTTCGGCAAGATGAAATACCTGAAGCTGTACGACGGGGTGATCGCCACCCCGGTGCGGCCGTTCGAGATCGCCGTCGGTGAGCTGGGCTGGGCGATGCTGCGGGGCAGCGCCTACTCCGCGGCGTTCCTCGGCGTGATGGTCGCGATGGACCTGACCACTGTCGCCCGGGCACTGACCGCCCTCCCGGCCGCCGTGCTTGTCGGGTTCGCGTTCGGCGCGCTCGGCATGGCCCTGTCGACCTTCATGCGCAGCTGGCAGGATTTCGACCTGATGGGCTCCGCCCAGTTCACCCTCTTCCTCTTCTCCGGCACGTTCGTGCCGGCACAGGCCTACCCGGTCCTGCTGCGCTGGCTGGTCGAGGTGACCCCGCTCTACCGGTCGGTGCACCTGATCCGCGGTGTCGCGCTGGGCGTCGACGGCTGGGCCTGGGTGCTCGACGTGCTCTACCTGCTGGCGATGATGGCGTTCGGCCTGCTGGTCGCCTCGCGCCGGATGGGCAGGTTGCTCTACCGGTAGGGGTTACCCACGGCCGTCGGCGGGGCATGTCGGAGGTGACACCACCGACGATGAGGAGGGGCGATGGCCTCAGACGAGTCTTCCGCCCACAGCGGGCGTGAGCGTGGCTCCGCCACCGCGCCCGTCGGGCCCGACGCGGGGCCGGACAGCCCCACCGACCTGTCCGGTGCCGGCTGGGTGGCGGCGCTGCGCCGGACGGTCAGCGAGTTCCAGGACGACAGCCTGACCGACTGGGCGGCGGCCCTCACCTACTACGGGGTGCTGTCCATCTTCCCCGGCCTGCTGGTGCTGATCTCCCTGCTCGGCCTGCTCGGCGACAGCGCCACCCAGGGTGTCCAGGACACCGTCAACCAGGCGGTGCCGAACGACAGCGTCCAGAAGATCATCGAGGACGCGATCAACCAGGCCCGAGACAGCGGCGGGCTGGCCAGCGTCGCGGCGATCATCGGTCTGCTGGCCGCGTTCTGGTCCGCCTCCGGCTACATCGGCGCGTTCATGCGCGCCTCGAACAGCATCTACGACGTGCCGGAGGGACGGCCGATCTGGAAGACGGTGCCGATCCGGGCCGGCGTTACCGCCCTGATCGGCGTGCTGCTGCTGGCCTCGGCGGTGATCGTGGTCTTCACCGGACGGCTCGCCGAGGCGGCCGGGGACGTCATCGGGGTGGGCGCCACCGCGGTCACGGTGTGGGACATCGCCAAGTGGCCGGTACTGCTGCTGCTGGTCATCCTGATGTTCGCCATCCTCTACTGGGCCTCGCCCAACGCTCGGCACGGCGGGTTCCGCTGGGTCAGCCCGGGCGGCGTACTGGCCATGGTGATCTGGCTGGTGATCTCCGGGCTGTTCGCCTTCTACGTGAGCAACTTCGGCTCGTACAACAAGACCTACGGGGCGCTGGCCGGGGTGATCATCTTTTTGGTCTGGCTCTGGCTGAGCAACATCGCGATCCTGCTGGGTGCCGAGTTCGACGCGGAACTGGAACGGGGTCGGGCCATCGCGGCCGGCCACCCCGTCGACGACGAGCCGTACGTCGAGCTGCGCGACGACCGCAAGCTCAGGAAGAAGGCCGGTCGCTGACCGTCCGCTACCGCCCCGCCACCGATCCGTGGGTGGCGGGGCATCTTGCTGTCCGGGCCGGTACGCCGGGCGAGCGGACGCGGGCGACCAGTGAACCTTTCCTTGATCGACTAGTAGCTTTTGTTCTTTCGGACAAAAGTTGGGATCGGAATGGCTGAAGCTCTGGACAGGTGACGCGGAACGCTCCTACTGTGTCGGACACAACACCTCGGCATTTCGTCGATGTGAACGAGTGCGATGAAGAGGTGAGCCCTCGTGCGGACCGTCGACCCCCTGCACGTCCGGCTGTTGCGGTTGCTCCGCGACGAGGGTGCGGTGTCCCGGGCCGAGCTGGGCGACCGGTTGCAGATGCCGCGACCGCGCCTGCTGGCCGAGCTGGATCGCCTGGTGGCACTGGGTTACGTCGCCGAGGCCGGGCTCGCCGCCTCCCGGGGTGGACGTCGCTCCACGTTGGTCGAGCTGAACCCGAAGCTGCGGTTCGCCGCCGTCGACCTGGGCGCCAGCTCGATGGACGTCGAGGTGGTCAACGGCCGGCTCGAACCGGTGGCCCACTACGCCGAGCCGGCCGACATCCGCAACGGGCCGAAGGTGACCCTGCAACGGGTCAACGAGCTGCTGCACAAGGCCCGAGTCGACGGCGCGTACGAGCGACTGGACGCGGTGGGCATCGGGGTGCCCGGCCCGGTCAGCTTCCGCGACGGCGTTCCGGTCTCTCCCCCGATCATGCCCGGTTGGGACCGCTTTCCGGTGCGCGAGCTGCTCACCCGGGAGCACGGCTGCCCGGCGGTCGTCGACAACGACGTCAACATCATGGCGATCGGCGAGCGGCACGGCGGCGTCGCCCACTCGGTGGACGACTTCCTCTTCGTGAAGATCGGCACCGGAATAGGGTGCGGCATCTACCTCAGCGGTGAGGTCTACCGGGGGACCGACGGCTGCGCCGGGGACATCGGCCACATCCAGGTCGACTCGCACGGTCCGATGTGCTCCTGCGGCAACGTCGGCTGCCTGGAAGCGTTGTTCAGCGGTGCCGCACTGGCCAAGGAGGCCAGCGCCGCCGCCCGTACCGGGGTGTCGCCGGCGTTGGCCGAGCGGATGTCCGCCCGTGGTCTGGTGACCGCGCTGGACGTCGCCGAGGGCGCCGTCGAGGGGGACGTGACCTGCATCCAGCTGATCCGCGACGGCGGACGGCGGGTCGGCGGTGTGCTCGCCGGCCTGGTCAGCTTCACCAACCCGTCGATGATCGTGATCGGTGGCGGGCTCGCCCAGCTCGGGCACATCCTGCTCGCCGAGATCCGCAGTGTCGTCTACCGCCGGTCGCTGCCGCTGGCCACCGGCAACCTGCCCGTCGTGCTGTCCGAGCTCGGCGGTCGCGCCGGTGTCGCCGGCGCGGCCGTGCTCGCCAGCGACGTCGCCTTCGGGGAGGCGTCGTGAGCGCGAGGAGTGAGCCGGGTTGGCGAGCCCCGCAGTCGCGAGCCGAGGAAGCACTGTGAGTGAGGAGGGGACCGTGGTCCAGCCGGAGGGGAACACCGCCACCGGGCCGACCGACGACGGCGCCGACGCGCCGCTGGTCGAGGCCCCCGCCGACACCGTCCCGGGCGAGGTGGTTCTGCGCCTCACCGACGTGGTCAAGACCTTCCCCGGCGTACGCGCGCTGGACGGCGTGCAGCTGGAGGTGCGCGCCGGTGAGGTGCACTGTCTGCTGGGCCAGAACGGCGCCGGCAAGTCCACTCTGATCAAGGTGCTGGCCGGGGTGCACCAACCGGATTCCGGTCAGGTCGAGTGGCGTGGTGAGCCGGCCAGCTTCGCCAACCCGCAGGCCGCCATGCGCGCCGGCATCGCCACCATCTACCAGGAGCTCGACCTGGTGGAGCACCTGTCGGTGGCGGAGAACGCCTTCCTCGGTCACGAGCCCCGCAGCCTCGGCTTCGTCCGGCGCGGGCAGATGGCCCGGCGGACCCGGCAGATCCTCGGTCGACTCGGTCACGGCGAGATCCCGCCGCGACGGATGGTCCGCTCGCTGCCCGCCGCCGGGAAGCAGATCGTCAGCATGGCCCGCGCGCTCTCGCACGAGGCCCGACTGATCATCATGGACGAGCCGAGCGCGGTGCTGGCCCACGACGAGGTCGGCAACCTGTTCCGGATCATCCGCGAGCTGACCAGCCAGGGCATCGCGGTCATCTACATCTCGCACCGGTTGGAGGAGATCCGCGAGATCGGCGACCGGGTGACCGTACTCAAGGACGGCCGGACCACGGCGGCGAACCTGCCGGCGCGCGACACCCCGACCCGCGACCTGGTCAGCCGGATGACCGGCCGCACCATCGAGTACGTCTTCCCGGACCGCCCCACCGAGTCCACCGTCGGCGCCGAGCTGCTGCAGGTCGAGGGGCTGACCCGCGCGGGCGAGTTCGCCGACGTCTCACTCGACGTCCACGCCGGCGAGATCGTCGGGATCGCCGGCCTGGTCGGCTCCGGCCGCTCCGAGTTGCTGGAGACCATCTACGGCGCCCGCCAGGCGGATGCCGGCTCGATCCGGATGGCCGGCCGCGCGCTGCGTCCGGGCAGCGTCGGCGCGGCGGTACGGGCCGGGCTGGGGATGGCGCCGGAGGAGCGCAAGAGTCAGGCGCTGCTGCTCGGTGAGCCGATCTACCGCAACGTCACGCTGGCCACCTTCGGCCGGTACGCGCGGTTCGGCTTCACCGACGCCGGCAAGGAACGGGCCGAGGCGGATCGGATCGCCGAGAGTCTGGAGTTGCGGCCCCGGGACGTCAACCGGCCGGTACGCACCCTCTCCGGTGGCAACCAGCAGAAGGTGGTGGTCGGGCGCTGGCTGCTCGGCGGCACCAAGCTGCTGCTGCTCGACGAGCCCACCCGGGGTGTGGACGTGGGCGCGCGGGCCGAGCTTTACCAGGTCATCCGGGCGCTGGCCGCCCAGGGTGTCGGGGTGCTGCTGGTCTCCAGTGAGGTGCCCGAGGTGCTGGGCCTGGCCGACCGGGTCCTGGTGATGCGGGAAGGGCGGGTCGTCCGCGAGGCCCCCGCCGAGGATCTCGACGAAAACACCGTGCTCGACCTCGTCATGGCGGGGTCCCTGATGGAAGGCGCACCGGCATGAGTGAGGTACCCGCTCCCACCGCGACGCCGGAGCGCGCCGCGCAGCTTCCGGCGCAGTCGCCTCCGGTGGATCCGGCCGAGACCGCGGCGGCCAGCGACCGGGCGGAGACGTCCGCGGGTCGGCTCTCCTGGTGGCGGGGGGACGCCGGCGAGGGCGCCAAGCGCAACCTCGGCCTGATCGGTGTGCTGGCCGCACTGATCGTGGTGGGTGCGGTCACCAAGCCCGACCTCTACGGCGATCCGCACTGGGTCTGGAACAACGTCCTGGCCATCCTGCAGCTCGCCTCGGTCGTCGGCGTGGTCACGGTCGGCATGACGTTCGTGATCATCGGCGGTGGCATCGATCTGTCGGTCGGGGCGATCGTCGCCCTGGCCGGGGTCTGGTGCACCACGGTGGCCACCCAGAGCTACGGTGCCGGCGGCATGATCTTCGCGGCCATCGTGGTCGGCATCTGCGTGGGTCTCGTCAACGGCGTACTCATCTCGTACGGGCGACTGGTGCCGTTCATCGCCACGCTCGCGATGTTGGTGGCCGCACGCGGGCTCGCGGCGTCGATCTCGAACAAGCAGACCCAGGTCTCCAGCAGCACCTTCATCAACGACATCGCCGCGCGCAAGGTGCTGGGGATTCCGATCCTCGTCTACATCCTCGGCGCGGTGGTGCTGGCCGGGTGGGTCCTGCTCAACCGGACGACTTTCGGCCGACGCACCATCGCGGTCGGCGGCAACCCGGAGGCGGCGCGGCTGGCCGGCATCAACGTCCGCCGGCACACGATGCTGCTCTACGCGCTCTCCGGCCTCTGCTGCGGTATCGCCGCCATCATGCTCACCTCCCAGGCCACCTCGGCCCAGGCGGCCATGGCCAACCTCTACGAGTTGGACGCGATCGCCGCCGCGATCATCGGTGGGACGCTGCTCAGTGGTGGCCGGGGCACGGTCGTCGGCTCACTGCTCGGCGTCATCATCTTCGCCACCATCACGAACCTCTTCGCGATCAACGGCCTCTCCATCGAGGCGCAGAACATGGTCAAGGGCGGCATCATCGTCGCCGCCGTCCTGGTCCAGCAGTTCCAGTTCAAGTCCTTCACTCGGCTCCTCGCGCGGAACAGGCTCACCACCACAACCTGACGCACCGCACGTTGTTCCTGGCGACGTCGATCTCTTCGACAGTGGCCGGACCTTTCACACCCTCACCAACCCCACCCTGTATCCCAGGAGGTCGTCATGACCCAGCACAGTCCCGACGTGTCGCGCCGTCGGCTGCTGTTCGGCGGGGCCGCCGTCGGCGCCGCCACCCTGCTCACCGCCTGCACCAGCAACGACACCCCGCCGGCCAGCACCCAGACCAAGGCCGCCGGAGATGGTGCCGGCAACAACGCCCCCGGCAAGAAGGTCGTCATCGGCTTCTCGGCTCCCGCCGCGGACCACGGGTGGATGGGCGCGATCCACGCCAACGCCAAGGCCCAGGCCGCCGCCTACTCGGACGTGGAGCTGAAGGAGGTCGACGGCGGGGCGAACTCGGAGGCCCAGCGCTCGACCCTCGGCACGCTGATCGCCCAGAAGCCGGACATCATCGTCGTGCTGCCGCACGACGGCAAGGAGGTCAACGCGGTCGCCCTGCAGGCGATGCAGGCCGGCATCCTGATCGTCAACCTGGACCGGGCCTTCCCGGACGCGCTGGCCTCGCGGCTGGTCATCAAGGGCGACAACTACGGCATGGGCGTCTCGGCCGGGCACTTCATCGGCAAGCAGCTCAAGGACAAGGGCGTCGCCAACCCGGTGATCGGCGAGATCGCCGGTCTGGAGATCCCGCTGACCGTCGAGCGCAGCAACGGCTTCGCGGCTGCCCTGGCGACCTACGGCTTCAAGGTGACCAACCGCCGCTCGGCCGAGTTCACCTCGGACAGCGGCCAGCGCGAGGCGGCCCAGCTGCTCCAGGCGCTGCCCAAGATCGACGCCATCTGGAACCACGACGACGACCAGGGCATCGGCGTGCTCGCCGCCGTCAAGCAGGCCAACCGCTCGGAGTTCTTCATGGTCGGCGGCGCGGGCTCGAAGCTCGCGATCGACGCCATCAAGGCCGACAACACCGTGCTCAAGGCGACGGTCACCTACAACCCGTCGATGGCCTCGTCGGCGATCTCGCTGGCCCGGCTCATCGCGCAGGGCCGCGGCCTGGGCGACCTGACCGAGCTGCAGGTGCCCAAGGAAGTGACGCTCACCTCCGAGACGATCACCAAGGAGAACGCGAGCAGCTACGACAAGCTCGGGTTCTGACACACGGGGGGAGACCCACCTTGTCCACGACAGACAGAGAACTGCGGGTCGGCATGGTCGGCTACGCGTTCATGGGCGCCGCGCACTCACAGGCGTGGCGCACCGTGAACCGCGTGTACGACCTGCCAGCGCGGGCTCGGATGGCGCTGATCTGCGGCCGGGACGCACCGAAGGTGGCTGACGCCGCCGATCGGCTCGGCTGGGACGCGTACACCACGGACTGGCGAGATCTGATCAACCGGGACGACATCGACGTGGTCGACGTCTGCACCCCGGGCGACAGTCACGCCGAGATCGCTCTCGCCGCGTTGGCCGCCGGCAAGCACGTCCTGTGCGAGAAGCCGCTGGCCAACACGGTGGCCGAGGCGCGGGCGATGACCGCCGCGGCGGACGCCGCCCGGGTCGCCGGGGTGCGGTCGATGTGCGGGTTCAACTACCGCCGGGTCCCCGCGGTCACGATGATGCGCCAGATGGTCGCCGACGGACGGCTCGGGGTGATCCGGCACGTCCGAGCGGTGTACCTGCAGGACTGGATCGTGGACCCGCAGTTCCCGCTGGTTTGGCGGTTGCAGAAGGACAGGGCGGGCTCCGGCGCGCTCGGTGACATCGGTGCGCACATCATCGACCTGACGCAGTTCGTCACCGGCCAGCGGATCACCGGCGTCAGCGCGGTGACCGAGACCTTCATCAAGGAACGGCCGCTGCCGGCCGAGTCGAGCGGCCTGGCGGCCTCTGTGGACGGTGCCGGGCCGGTCGACGGCAACGGCTCCGCCACCGGGGCGGTCACCGTCGACGACGCCGCGGTCTTCGTGGCCCGGCTGGACGGTGGCGCGCTGGCCACGTACGAGGCGAGTCGGTTCGCCACCGGTCGCAAGAACGCCCTGCGGGTCGAGATCAACGGCTCACTCGGCAGCGTGGTCTTCGACCTGGAGCGTCTCAACGAGCTGGAGTTCTACGACGCCACCCGGCCCACCGTGGAACAGGGCTTCAACCGCATCCTGGTGACCGAGGGTGAGCACCCGTACATGTCGGCGTGGTGGCCGCCCGGCCACATCATCGGCTACGAGCACTCCTTCACCCACCAGATGCGGGACTTCATCGAGGCGGTCGCCACCGGCGCCGACCCGGCTCCCTCGTTCGCCGACGCGTTGCAGGTCCAGCTGGTGCTGGACGCGGTGGCCCGTTCGGCGGAGCTCGGCTCCTCCTGGACCGAGGTGGAACCGGCGCTGACCGCGGTGGCCGTCTGACCCATGTTCATCCGCGGTGGCGGTGCGCCTGCCACCACCGCCCGACCGGCTTTCCGGAGCCGACCGGCGAGGGACCGGCCGCGGTTTGCGCCCCGCGGCCGGGACGAGGTCGGCACCGGAGGGCGTGCAGCCGAGCCGTACGGCCCGGTGGCGCACGAGCAGGACGGTCGTCCGGTGCGACCGGACCGGGATTCCCCGGCCGCACCGGAGGACCGCCACCACCCCGGCGACTGTGCAAGTGCGCCGGCCTGAGACGTCCGCTCGGGGCGTGCCAACGCCCCGGTCGGCCGGATGCGGGGGAGGCAGGGTCGAGACGCCGACCCGACCCTGCCTGCCAGCCCCGTCTGCCTGCACCCGTACCGGGAGCCGGTCCGGCGTCGTCGCCGCCGACGCCGACGTCGGAACCCGGTGCCATCCCGGTGCGGGCGGGCGGACGGGGCCCATCCACTCAGGGCGTATCTTTCCGAAGAATATTCTGATATTCCTATATTTAGCTGTACCGACGGTTCCTCCTGAACGGGAAGGAGCACCATGCGAACGGGTGTCTGGCTGGTAGGAGCGCGCGGTTCCGTCGCGACCACCAGCATCGTCGGAGGGCTCGCGCTGCGGGCCGGCCTGGCCGGGTCGACCGGCTGCGTCACCGAACTGCCCGAGCTACGCGGGCCGGCCCTGCCGTCCTTCGCCGACCTGGTCTTCGGCGGGCACGACGTGGCCACCACACCACTGTGCAAGCGCGCCGAGGCCCTGGCCGACGCCGGTGTCGTCCCCTGGCGGCTGGTGGCCGCGCTCCCCGACGAGCTGGCCGCCGTCGAGCAGGAGCTGCGCCCCGCGCCGGTCGGCGACACCCAGGCCGATCGGGCCGCCGCCGTGGTCCGCGACCTCACCACCTTCCGCGAGCGGCACGGGCTGGACCGGGTGGTGGTGGTGAACGTCTCGGCCACCGAACCGGCCCCCCGACCGCACCCCGGCCACGCCGATCCGGCCGCGCTGCGCGCCGCCCTGGCCGGCCCGGACGAGGTGCTGCCGCCCAGCTCCCTCTACGGATACGCGGCGCTGCTGGCCGGCTGCCCGTACGTCGACTTCACCCCGTCCATCGGGCTGCGACTGCCGGCGTTGACAACGTTGGCCCAAGAGGCCCGGCTGCCGTACGCCGGGCACGACGGCAAGACCGGGGAGACCCTGGTCAAGTCGGTGCTCGCGCCGATGTTCGCGATGCGCAACCTCGCCGTACGATCCTGGTCCGGCGTCAACCTGCTCGGCGGCGGCGACGGCGCGACCCTCGCCGACCCGGCCGCCAACGCGGCCAAGGTGCAGAGCAAGCAGCGGGTGCTCGGCGAGACGCTGGGCTACCTGCCGCAGGGCGGCAGCCGGATCGAGTACGTCGAGGAGCTGGGCGACTTCAAGACCGCCTGGGATCTGATCACCTTCGCCGGCTTCCTCGGCACCGGGATGCGGATGGAGTTCACCTGGCACGGCTGCGACTCCGCACTCGCCGCGCCGCTGGTGCTCGACCTGGCCCGGCTCACCGCCGCCGCGCACGCCGCCGGGCACGTCGGGCCCCTGGCCGAGCTGGGCTTCTTCTTCAAGGACCCGATCGGCGCGCCGACCCACTCGCTGGCCGAGCAGTGGGCCCGGCTGACCGACTTCACCCAGCGGCTGCACGCCGGCCGGGACGGTGCCCATGGCCACGCTGGCTGACCTCGCCGAGCTGGTCCGGGCGCCAGCCGCGCTCTCGGTACCCGGCGACGTGGTCGCCGGTGCGGCGGCGGCCGGCGCGCTGAGCCCGCGTACACCCGCCCTGGCCGGCGCGTCGGTCCTGCTCTACTGGGCCGGCATGGCCGCCAACGACTGGGCCGACCGGCGGCTCGACGCCGTGGAACGGCCCGAGCGGCCGATCCCCAGCGGCCGGGTCGCACCGGCCGCCGCGGTCGGGCTCGCCGCCGGCCTCACCGTCGCCGGCGTGGGCCTGGCCGCCGCCGTGGGCGGTCGCCGCGCCGCCGCGCTCGCCGTGCCGCTGGCCGCCACCATCTGGGGGTACGACCTGCTGGCCAAGAACACCGCCGCCGGGCCGGCCGTGATGGCCGCCTGCCGGGGGCTGGATGTGCTGCTCGGCGCGTCCGGCGGCAAGCTGGTCCGGGCCCTGCCCGCGGCGGCGACCGTCGCCGCGCACACCTGGACCGTCACGGCGCTGTCCCGTCGGGAGGTCACCGGCGCCGACGCCGCCCTGCCGCTGCGCACGTTGGCCGGCACCGCCCTGGTGGCCGCCAGCGCCGCCGTCGCCGCCCCGGGCACCCGACCCGGTGCCGCCACCCGGCGTGCCGATCCGACCCTGACCGTCGATCCGACCCTGAGCGGCCGGGCGCGGTCGGCCCGGTTCGCCGCCGCCCTGCCCGCCGTGCTGGCCGGCTGGTACGCCGCCCGGTACGGCGCGGCCCAGGCCCAGGTGGTTCGGGACCCGTCCGCTGGGCGGGTACGCGCGGCGGTCGGCGCCGGGATCACCGGCCTGCCCGCCCTCCAGGGGGCACTCACCGCACGGGGCGGGGCCGGCCTGCTCGGGTTGGCCGTCGCGGCGGCCGCGCCGCTGGGCCGTCGGCTGGCCCGGAAGGTCTCCCCGACATGACCGCCCCCCGGCCCCGGTCGGAGTCGCCGGCCCCGGGCAGCCCGACGCCGCGCTTCGGCTACGGCACCAACGGCTTCGCCAACCACCGGCTCGACGACGCGCTCGCGGTCATCGCCGACCTCGGCTACGTCGGGGTGGCGCTCACCCTGGACCACGATCACCTCGACCCGTTCGCGCCCGGGCTCACCCGCCGGGTGGCGGCGGTCGGCCAGCGGCTCAGCGCGCTGGGCCTCGCGGTCGTGATCGAGACTGGCGCCCGCTACCTGCTCGACCCGTGGCACAAACACGCCCCGACGCTGCTGCACGACGACCCGACCCGCCGGATCGAGTTCCTGCGCCGGGCCGTCCGGATCGGCGCCGACCTCGGCGCGGAGGCGGTCTCCTTCTGGGCCGGCGTACGCCCCGACACCGTGCCGCCGCAGACCGCCTGGGACCGCCTGGTGGCCGGCTGCGCCACCGTGGTCGACGCTGCCGACACCGCGAATGTCACGCTCGGCTTCGAGCCGGAGCCCGGGATGCTGGTCGAGGACATCGCCGGCTGGCGGCGGCTGCGCGCCGCGCTCGGCGAGCCGGCCCGCTTCGGCCTCACCCTCGACATCGGGCACTGCCGCTGTCTGGAGCCGCAGCCGGTGCCGCAGTGCGTCGCCGAGGTGGCCGGGCACCTGGTCAACGTGCAGATCGACGACATGCGCCGGGGCGTGCACGAGCACCTGGAGTTCGGCCAGGGCGAGATCGACTTCCCGCCCGTGCTGGCGGCCCTGACCGAGGCCGGCTACCGCGGTCTGGTCGCCGTCGAGCTGCCCCGGGACTCACACGCCGCGCCGGCCGTGGCCGCCCGGTCCATCGACTTCCTGCGCGCGGCGGTGCCCCAAGCCGTGGGGTGAAGCGGAGCACAGGACGCACTCGGGTACCTGCACAGCAGCACGAGGGAGGAGACGGGATGACACCGGATTCACTACGGGCCGCGCTGCGGGGCGTACCCGATCCTGACTGGCTGGCCACGGCGCTGCGCCGGGTCGCGGCCGAACCCACCGCGATCACCCGGCTCTTCCCCGCCGCCGGCCGGCACTGCGGCCGGGCCGCGCTGCCCGACGCTGCCGGCTGGACCGCCGACGACGCGGCCCGGGTGCTGCTGCTCACCGCGCTGCCCAGCGACCACGTCGCCCATGCCGACGCCCTCTACCGGCACGGCGACGCGGCCGAGCGGCGGGCCGTGCTGCGCGCCCTGCCGTTGCTGCCGATCGGTGCCGCCGGGGTGCCGCTGCTGCACGACGCGATCCGGACCAACGACACCCGGCTGGTCGCCGCGGCCCTCGGCCCGTACGCGCGGCACCTCGACCCGGCGGCCTGGCGGCAGGCGGTGCTCAAGTGCGTGTTCAGTGGCGTACCGCTGGCCGTGGTGGCCGACCTGGACACCCGTGCCGACGAGGAGCTGGGCGTGATGTTGGCCGCGCTGGCCGCCGAGCGGTACGCCGCCGGCCGGGTGCTCCCCGCTGACGCCACCGACCTGCTCGACCGGCTCACCGCCCGCACCCCCACGGAGGCGTGACATGCGCATCTTCGACCCGCACATCCACATGACCTCGCGTACCACCGACGACTACGAGCGGATGGCTGCCGCCGGGGTCCTGGCGGTGGTGGAGCCGGCGTTCTGGCTGGGCCAGCCGCGTACCAGCGCCGCCTCGTTCGCCGACTACTTCGACTCGTTGATCGGCTGGGAGCCGTTCCGGGCCGGGCAGTTCGGGGTGCGGCACCACGCCACCGTGGCGCTCAACCCCAAGGAGGCGAACGACCCGCGCTGCCGCCCGGTCCTCGACCTGCTGCCCCGCTACCTGGACAAGGACGCGGTGGTGGCGGTCGGCGAGATCGGGTACGACTCGATGACCCCGGAGGAGGACGAGGCGTTCGCCGCGCAGCTCGCGCTGGCGGTGGCGTACGACCTGCCGGCGCTGGTGCATACCCCGCACCGGGACAAGGCGCGGGGCGTCGAACGGACTCTCGCCGTGGTCGCCGAGTCCGGTATCGATCCGGGCCGGGTGGTGGTCGACCACCTCAACGAGGTCACCGTCAAGCTGGTCCAGGACAGCGGCTGCTGGCTGGGCTTCTCCATCTATCCGGACACGAAGATGTCGCCACCCCGGATGGTGGAGCTGCTGCTGGAGTACGGGACGGAACGGATGCTGGTCAACTCGGCCGCCGACTGGGGTCGGTCCGACCCGTTGCTGACCCGGGCCACCGGCGAGGCGATGCGCCAGGCCGGGTTCACCGACGACGACATCGACCGGGTGCTGTGGCGTAACCCGGTGGACTTCTACGGGCAGTCGGGCCGGCTCGACCTGAGCGACCTGGCGGTCACGGCGGTCGATCCGCAGACCGGCAACTCGATCCTGCGCGGCGGCAGCTGATGCGGCTGCGGCACGCCAGCGGCGACACCATCCACCTCGGCTACTGCACCAACGTGCATCCCGCCGAGCAGTTCGCCGGCATCCTCGCCCAACTGGACACCTACGCCGTGCCGGTCCGCGCGGCCCTCGGCTCCGACGTGCTCGGCCTCGGCCTGTGGCTGGCCGCCCCGGTCGCCGCCGAGCTGGCCGCCGACCCGGCGCTGCGCCGCCGGCTGCGCGTCGAGCTGGACGCGCGCGGCCTGGAGGTGGTCACCCTCAACGGCTTCCCGTACGCGGCCTTTCAGGCCCCGGTGGTCAAGCACGACGTGTACCGGCCGGACTGGACCACCGAGCAGCGACTGGCGTACACCCTGAATCTGGCCCGGGTGCTGGCCGACCTGCTGCCCGAGGACGCGGCCCGTGGCTCGATCTCGACCCTGCCGCTGGCCTGGCGGCAGCCGTGGGACACCGACCGGGCCGACGCCGCCCGACGCCGGTTGGACCAGTTGGCCACCGGGCTGGCCGCGGTGCAGCGGGACACCGGCCGCGTGGTGCGGGTCGGCTTCGAGCCGGAGCCGGGCTGCGTGGTCGAGAGCACCGGCCAGGCCGCCGCACTGCTGTCCGGAATGGATACCGAACGACTGGGTGTCTGTCTCGATCTGGCCCATCTGGCGTGTGCCTGGGAGGAGCCGGCCGAGGCGCTGGACCGGCTGCGTACGGCCGGCCTGCCGGTGGTGAAGGTGCAGGTCTCGGCCGCCGTCGAGGCGGCCGACCCGGCCGGCGGTGCCGACGCGCTGCGTCGCTGGGTGGAGCCGCGCTTCCTGCACCAGACCCGGGGCGTCGGCTGCGCCGGTGCGGCCGACCCGGCCGACCCGGCCTGGGCCGCCGACGACCTGGACGCCGCCCTGGACGCGACGCTGCCCGGCCCGTGGCGGGTGCACTACCACGTGCCGCTGCACGCCCCACCCGAGGAACCGCTCGGCTCCACCCTGCCGGTGCTGCGCGCCGCGCTGGCCGCGCTCTACACCGGCCCGGCGGCCGGCTGCGACCACCTCGACGTGGAGACGTACACCTGGGGGGTTCTGCCGGAGGCGCGGCGGCCGCGCACCGACGCGGAGCTGGCCGCCGGGATCGCCGCCGAGCTGGCCTTCGCCCGCGACGAGCTGGTGGACCTGGGCCTGACCCCGGCGCGGACCGCGTCGGCAACCATGGAGGTGTCCCGATGAGCCGGCGACTGGTGGTGCTCGACGTGGTCGGGCTGACCCCGCGACTGCTGGCGCACATGCCCCGGCTGCGGGGGGTCGCCGACGGCGGCTTCCGGGCCGAGCTGGGCACCGTGCTGCCCGCGGTGACCTGCTCGGTGCAGTCCACCTTCCTCACCGGGGAACCGCCGAGCGGGCACGGGATCGTCGGCAACGGGTGGTACTTCCGGGAGCTGGGCGAGGTGCTGCTGTGGCGGCAGCACAACGCGCTGGTCGGTGGGGACAAGCTGTGGCAGACGGCCCGTCGGGCCGAGCCCGGCTACACCGTGGCCAACGTCTGCTGGTGGTACGCGATGGGCGCGGACGTGAACTGGACGGTCACTCCGCGCCCGGTGTACTACGCCGACGGGCGCAAGGAACCGGACTGCTACACCGACCCGCCGGAGCTGCACGACGCGCTCACCGGCCGGCTGGGCACGTTCCCGCTGTTCACCTACTGGGGACCGACGGCCGGGCTGCCCTCGTCCCGGTGGATCTGCCAGGCGGCCGAGCAGATCCTGGCCGACGTGTCACCCGATCTGACCCTGGTCTACGTCCCGCACCTGGACTACGACCTGCAACGGTACGGCCCGTCGTCGGCACAGGCGGCAGCCGCGGCAGCCGAACTGGACGCGGTGCTCGGGCCGTTGCTGGACGCCGCCCGGGCCCGCGACGCGACCGTGGTGGTGCTGTCGGAGTACGGCATCACCGACGTGTCCCGGCCGGTGGACGTCAACCGGCTGCTGCGCGCCGAGGGGCTGCTGCGGGTGCACACCCAGGCCGGTATGGAGTACCTCGACCCGTGGACGTCCCGGGCGTTCGCGGTCGCCGACC
The DNA here is from genome assembly GCF_042658605.1 of Micromonospora vulcania. Classification (NCBI taxonomy): domain Bacteria; kingdom Bacillati; phylum Actinomycetota; class Actinomycetes; order Micromonosporales; family Micromonosporaceae; genus Micromonospora; species Micromonospora vulcania. The sequence continues at coordinate 65,549 of NZ_JBHSQS010000012.1, forward strand.
ACCAGGTCGCACACGTCTACGTGCGGGATCCGGCCGACCTGCCGGCGGTGGCGAAGCTCTGCGCCGGGCTACCGGGGGTGGCCGAGGTGCTGGACGCGGAGGGTAAGGCCGCGTACGGACTGGACCACCCTCGCGCCGGCGAGTTGGTGCTGGTGGCCGAGCCGGACGCGTGGTTCACCTACTACTACTGGCTGGACGACGACCACGCGCCCGACTTCGCCCGGCTGGTGGAGATCCACCGCAAGCCGGGGTACGACCCCGCCGAGTTGTTCTTCGACCCGGCCGCACCGGGTGCGGCCAAACGCCGCGCCGGGGTGGCGCTGGCGCGCAAGAAGCTCGGCATGCGCTACCTGATGAGCGCGGTCGGTCTGGACGCCGGGGCGCGGGCGGTACGCGGCTCGCACGGGCGCCTGCCGACCGATCCGGCGGACGCTCCGGTGCTGCTCTGCTCCGATCCGGCCGCCGCCCGGGACCGGATCGCGGCCACCGAGGTCAAGGCGCTGCTGCTGGAGCTGGCCGGGCTGACACCCAGCGGTGCCGCGGCAACAGCCCGGCCGGGGGAGAAAATATGACGGTCACCGTCGCGCCCACCGACACCAGCGGGCTGCGGGCGCGTTTCGACGCCGAGCTCGCCGCGTTCCTCGACCGGCAGGGGCCGGACTGGCCGGACGGGGCGCCGCGCGGGGTGTTCACCGCGCTGCACCGGTTTGTACTGGCCGGGGGCAAGCGGCTGCGCCCGCTGTTCTGCTACTGGGGTTGGCGCGGTGCCGGTGCGGCCGACGGCACCCCGATCGTGGTGGCCGCGGCGGCGCTGGAGCTGTTCCACGCGTTCGCGCTGATCCATGACGACATCCTGGACGGCAGCGACCGCCGCCGGGGGGAGCCGTCGGTGCACCGGCTCTTCGCTGACCTGCACGCCCGCTCGTCGTGGCGGGGCGACCCCGAGGCGTACGGGCGGAACACCGCGCTGCTCTGCGGGGATCTCTGCGCGGCCTGGTCGGACCAGATGTTCCACGAGTGCGGCCTGGGCACCGACCAGGTGCACCGGGGGTACGGGGTGTTCGCCCTGATGCGTACCGAGGTGATCGCGGGGGAGTACCTGGACCTGGTCTCCGGGGTGGGCGACGGCTCGGTGGCCAGCGCGCTCACGGTGATCCGGATGAAGGCGGCCCGCTACACGGTGACCCGACCGTTGCAGATCGGGGCGGCACTGGCCGGTGCGGAGCCGGAGCTGATCTCCGTCCTGGGTGAGTTCGGCGACCCGCTGGGTGACGCGTTCCAGCTCCGCGACGACGTGCTGGGTGTCTTCGGTGACCCGGCGGTCACCGGTAAGTCAGTCCTGGACGACCTGCGCGAGGGCAAGCCCACGGTGATGATGGCGCTGGCCCGCAGCTCCGCCGACCGGCCGCAGACTACCCGGCTGCGAGAGTTGTTCGGCAATCCGGCACTGGACGCCGATGGCGCGGCCGAGCTGCGCGAGATCATCGAGGCGACCGGTGCCCGGGAGCGGATCGAGCAGATGATCCGGGTCCGGACCGAGGCCGCGCTGGCCGCGCTGGAGAACGCGCCGGTGGCCGAGCAGGCCCGTGCCGCGCTGGTCGCGCTGGCCGCCCAGGCGATCGACCGCCGGGCCTGATCCACCGGGTGTCCGCCGGCGCTCGCCGGACGCCCGGTCGCCGGACATCGCGGGGTGGTGTCCGGGGACCTCTTGTTGCCCGGCCGACTTTCGATTGAATCGACAAAAGTTCATGTTGGTTCGCCGGAAGGTATAGACACATCGACACGTGCAATTTAGTGTCGGGGCCAACACGACAATGTTTCGTCGAGGTGAACCGGCGGCGCGGTAACCCATCGACACCCCACCACCGCTACGGCATCCGGCGCGACGGCGCGCGCCCGGCCTGGCAGTCACTCGTCAGGAAGGGACAGCACAACGATGTCCATGAAGGACGCTCCCACACACCGGTCCCGACGATGGTTCTCCGCCGGATCGGCACTCTTGCTGGTTGCCACCGCGGCTGGCACAGCCGCGCTCGGTGCCGCGGCTCCGGCCCAGGCGCACCCGATCAACGCCACCGACTTCCAGCAGGTCGAGCTCGCCCGCGGCGTGGCCGACATGGGCGAGCCGATGTCGTTGGCGGTGCTGCCGGACCGCTCGGTCCTGCACACCGCCCGCAACGGCACCCTGCGTCGCACCGATGCCGCCGGCACCACCTCGGTGATCGGCACCCTGGCCGTCTACACGCACGACGAGGAGGGGTTGCAGGGCGTCGGGGTCGACCCGAACTTCGCCAGCAACCGGCAGATCTTCCTCTACTACGCGCCGCCGCTCTCCACCCCGGCCGGTGACGCGCCCGCCACCGGCACCGACTTCTCGGCCTGGCAGGGCGTCAACCGGCTCTCCCGGTTCACCCTCAACGCCGACTTCACGATCAACCAGGTCAGCAAGGTCGACGTCCTCGACGTACCGGCCGATCGCGGGTTCTGCTGCCACGTGGGCGGCGACATCGACTTCGACGCCGCCGGCAACCTCTACCTCTCCACCGGCGACGACAGCAACCCGTTCGACTCCGCCGGCTACTCCCCGCTGGACGAGCGGACCAACCGCAACCCGGCGTACGACGCGCAGCGCAGCGCCGGCAACACCAACGACCTGCGGGGCAAGATCCTGCGGATCAAGGTGAACGCGAACGGCACGTACGCCATCCCGTCGGGCAACCTATTCGCGCCCGGCACGGCCCGGACCCGCCCGGAGATCTACGCGATGGGCTTCCGCAACCCGTTCCGGATGAGCGTGGACAAGGCCACCGGCGTCGTCTACGTCGGTGACTACGGGCCGGACGCCGGCTCCACCAGTGCCACCCGTGGGCCGTCCGGCCAGGTGGAGTTCAACCGGGTGACCTCGGCGGGCAACTACGGCTGGCCGTACTGCACCGGCACCAACACCAGCACCGAGACGTACAACGAGTGGGACTTCGCGTCCGGCACCGGCGGTGCGAAGTACAACTGCACCGGCGGGCCGACCAACAACTCGTTCCGCAACACCGGCCTGCCCACGCTGCCGGCGGCCCGGCCGGCCTGGATCCGGTACGCCGGTGACGCCGGCACCCCGCCGGAGTTCGGCGGCGGCTCCGAGTCGCCGATGGGTGGCCCGGTCTACCGGTACAACGCGTCGTCGACCTCCACCACGAAGTTCCCGCAGTCCTTCGACGGGCAGTTCTTCGCCACCGAGTTCGGCCGCGGCTGGATCAAGCCGATCCACGTCAACGGCGACGGCTCGCCGGGCACCATCGACACCTTCCCCTGGGTGGGCAAGCAGGTGATGGACTCGGCCTTCGGCCCGGACGGCGCGTACTACGTGCTCGACTACGGCACCGGCTACTTCAACGGGGACGCCAACTCGGCGCTCTACCGCTTCGACTACGTCGCGGGCGGCAACCGGGCCCCCAACGCCGTGGCGAGCGCCAACAGGACCTCCGGTGCGGCACCGCTCACCGTGGCGTTCTCCTCGGCCGGCTCGTCCGACCCCGAGGGCGGCGCGCTGACCTACTCGTGGGCTTTCGGTGACGGCACCACCTCGACGGCCGCCAACCCGTCGAAGACCTACAGCACCAACGGCACCTACACCGCGACGCTGACCGTGCGGGACCCGCAGGGCGCCACCGGCACCGCCAGCGTGACGATCAGCGTCGGCAACACCGCGCCCACGGTGACCATCAACAGCCCCGGCAACGGTCAGGTGTTCAGCTTCGGCGACACGGTGCCGTACAGCATCACGGTGACCGACCCCGAGGACGGCACGATCGACTGCACGCGGGTCAAGATGACCTACGTGCTGGGCCACGACCAGCACGGTCACCAGATCACCTCGAAGAACGGCTGCTCCGGCTCGATCACCATCCCGGTGGACGGTGAGCACGACGACGCCGCGAACATCTTCGCCATCTTCGACGCCGAGTACACCGACAACGGCGGCCTCACCACGCACACCCAGCACACGCTGCCGCCGCGGCACCGCCAGGCCGAGTTCTTCGGCACCTCGTCCGGGATCAACGTGTTCAGCAAGACCCCGGCCGAGGGCGGCAAGACCGTCGGTGACATCAACAACGGCGACTGGATCGCGTTCCAGCCGTACCGGTTGGGCAACGTGACCTCGTTCAGCGCCCGGGTCTCGTCGGCCGGCGCCGGCGGCACCATCCAGGTCCGCGCCGGCTCGGCCACCGGCACGGTGCTCGGCTCGGCCACGGTCCCGGTGACCGGCGGTTGGGAGACCTTCACCAACGTGACCGGGGCGATCACCAACCCGCCGACCGGCACCACGACGCTCTACCTGACCTTCGCAGGGTCGGGCACCGGCGCGCTCTACGACGTGGACGCGTTCACCCTCACCACCGGGACGCCGCCCACCGGCGGGGCCGGTGCGATCAAGGGTCTGGGCGGCAAGTGCCTGGACGTGCGGGCCGGCGCCACCGCGGACGGCACCCAGATCCAGATCTACACCTGCAACGCCAGTACGGCACAGACCTGGACGGTCACCCCGAACTCGACGATCAAGGCGTTGGGCAAGTGCCTCGACGTCTCTGGTGGCGGTTCGGCCGACGGCACCAAGATCCAGCTCTGGACCTGTAACGGCACCGGTGCGCAGAACTGGTCCGCCCAGGCCGACGGCACGCTGCGCAACGCGCAGTCCAGCAAGTGCCTCGACGTCTCCGGGAGCAGCTCCGCCGACAGCACGGTGGTGCACCTGTGGACCTGCACCGCAGCCGCGAACCAGAAGTGGATCCTGCCCTGAGTTGAAAGGAAGGGCCCCTTGTTAACGCCTATCGTTGTACAAGGGGCCCCTCCTAACCGTTCTTAGGAGAGCGACATGCGCAGACTCCTGCGACCCGTCCTCGGCGCGGTCACCGCCGCCCTCGCCGTCATCGCCTGTACCGCACCGGCCACCCCCGCCAGCGCCGCCGACGCCCCGTACGACGTGCTGGTCTTCTCCAAGACCGCCGGCTTCCGGCACGACGCCATCCCGGTCGGCATCCAGACCATCCGGGACCTGGGCGCGGCGAACAACTTCACCGTCACCGCCACCGAGGACGCCGCCGCGTTCACCACGGCGAACCTCGCCCAGTACGAGGCCGTGGTCTTCCTCAACACCACCGGCGACGTGCTCAACGCCACCCAGCAGACCGCCTTCGAGTCGTACATCGGCTCCGGCCGCGGGTACGTGGGCGTGCACGCCGCCGCCGACACCGAGTACGACTGGCCGTTCTACGGCAACCTGGTCGGCGCGTGGTTCGCCTCGCACCCGGCCATCCAGCAGGCCAACGTCAAGGTGGAGGACCGGGGCCAGGCGGCCACCGCGCACCTGCCGCAGACCTGGACCCGCACCGACGAGTGGTACAACTACCGGACCAACGCCCGGTCCACCGCACACGTGCTGGCCACTCTGGACGAGTCGTCGTACTCCGGCGGCGGCATGGGCTCCGACCACCCGCACTCCTGGTGCAAGGGCTACAGCGGCGGCCGGTCCTTCTACACCGGCGGTGGGCACACCCAGGCGTCGTATGCGGAGCCGGCGTTCCGGGCCCACCTGCTCGGTGGCATCCGGTACGCGGCCGGCCGGAGCAAGGCCGACTGCCGGCCCGAGACCGGCTACACCCCGCTCTACAACGGCTCGACCACCGGCTGGTCGCAGGCCGGCCCGGGCAGCCTGACCAACTCCGACGCCACCCTCACCACCACCGGCGGGATGGGGCTGTTCTGGTACAGCGCCAAGCAGTTCACCAACTACTCGCTGAAGATGGACTGGAAGCTGGCCGGCGACGACAACTCCGGCGTGTTCATCGGCTTCCCGCCGTCCAGTGACCCGTGGTCGGCGGTGGACAACGGCTACGAGATCCAGATCGACGCCACCGACGCGGTGGACCGCACCACCGGAGCGGTCTACACGTTCAAGTCCGCCGACATCGCGGCCCGCGACGCGGCGCTCAACGCGCCGGGGGAGTGGAACACCTACGAGCTGCTGGTCGAGGGCGAGCGGCTGCAGGTCTTCCTCAACGGGGTGAAGATCAACGACTTCACCAACACCAATCCGGTACGGTCGCTGGCCGGCCACATCGGCATCCAGAACCACGGCACCGGCGATGACGCCTACTTCCGTAACATCCGGATCAAGGAGCTGGGCACCACCCCGCCGCCGACCGGGAACACCACCATCCAGGCCGAGTCGTTCAGCTCGGTGAACGGGGCCACCCCGTTCACCAAGGCCGGCGCCAACGGCGGCCAGACTCTCGGCTACATCGACCCGGGTGACTGGGCGGCGTACAACGGCGTGAGCCTGACCGGGGTCACCTCGTTCACGTCCCGGGTCGTCTCCGGCGGCGCGGGCGGCACCATCCAGGTGCGTACCGGCTCGGCCACCGGTCCGGTGCTCGGCTCGGTCGCGGTGCCGAACACCGGCAGTTGGGACACCTACGCCAACGTCACCACCACCCTGTCCAACGTCCCGTCCGGCACCCAGAACCTCTACCTGACCTTCACCGGCAGCGGCACCGGGCTCTTCGACGTGGACGACTTCACCCTGGTCCGGGGCGGTGGCACCGGCACCCCGGGGGTCGGCCCGATCAAGGGCCTGGGCGGCAAGTGCCTGGACGTACGGTCCAGCGGCACCGCCGACGGCACCCAGATCCAGATCTACACCTGCAACGGCAGCACCGCGCAGACCTGGACCGTGACGCCGAACTCGACGATCAAGGCGCTCGGCAAGTGCCTGGACGTGTCCGGCAGCGGCACCGCCGACGGCACCAAGATCCAGCTTTGGACCTGCAACGGCACCGGCGCGCAGAACTGGGCGGCCCAGGCCGACGGCAGCCTGCGCAACGCCGCGTCGAGCAAGTGCCTCGACGTCTCCGGGAACAACTCCGCGGACAGCACGATCGTGCACCTCTGGACCTGCAACGGTGCGGCCAACCAGAAGTGGACCCTGCCCTGACCGGCTGAGCGGCACCTGACCCACCCCGCCGGGCGTGCCCCGCCGGCGGGGTGGTGTCGCGTGTGGGGGTGGGCTTGGTGGATGTGGGTGCCGCGGGGTGGTGCACAGGGAACTGCCGTACCTTGACCGGGATGGGGCGTTGGGCGCGGTGGCGCCGGCTGGTGTGGGCGCGCGGGAGCGTGCTGCTGCGCCGTGTCGAGGAGCCGGACGACACGGCTGACCCGGCGCCCAGCCTGAACCGTCTCGACGCGCTGGTGGAGGGCTTCGCCGCAGGTCAGCCGGTGCGTTGGACGCTGGCTGGTCAGCCCCGACCACTGCCCGGCGTGGTCGACGTGGCGGCGTACCGGATCATCGAAGAGTCCTTGACCAACGCGCGCCAGCACGCCCCGGGCGCGCCGGTCGCGGTCCGGCTGCGCTACGACACCAGGGGCGTCACCATCGAGGTACGCGACGAGGGCGCCCCGCCCGGGCCGCCGCCCGAGCACCCGCGCGCCGGGCGTGGCCTGCTCCGCGTCCGTGGGCGAGCCGAGAAGCTCGGCGGCACCTTCTCCGCCGGCCCGCGGGCCGGGGGCGGATTCACCGTCCGGGCCGTCCTGCCCGCGCCCGAGGAACTGGCCGAGTGACGACCGACGGCCGTCGGCCGGAACATCCTGCGTCGGTGGGCTTCCGCGATCGGGTACGGCGGAAATAGGGTGGTGTCGGCGACCGTGACGGTGGCCGGTGACCCTGGTGGGAGGCGCAACCCGCCGGGGCCCAGGTGTGCTCCGCACCCACCGGTGATTCGTCCCGACGCCGCGCACCGGCCCGACCGGTCACCCTCGCCCTGGTCCGCACAAGGAATCCCCATCACAACAGGGGAGAAGGACAATGGCGCGACCCATCACGCTCTTCACCGGCCAGTGGGCCGACCTGCCGTTCGAGGAGGTCTGTCGGCTCGCCTCCGAGTGGGGCTACGACGGTCTGGAGATCGCCTGCTGGGGCGACCACTTCGAGGTCGACAAGGCGCTCGCCGACGACTCGTACGTCGAGCGCAAGCGGGAGACCCTCGCGAAGCACAACCTCGAGGTCTTCACGATCTCGAACCACCTGGTCGGTCAGGCGGTCTGTGACCACCCGATCGACGAGCGGCACCAGGACATCCTGCCCGGCCGGATCTGGGGCGACGGGGAGCCCGAGGGCGTCCGCCAGCGGGCCGCCGAGGAGATCAAGGACACCGCGCGGGCGGCGGCGAAGCTCGGGGTGAAGACGGTCGTCGGTTTCACCGGCTCGTCGATCTGGCACACCCTGGCGATGTTCCCGCCGGTGCCGCCGTCGATGATCGAGCGCGGCTACCAGGACTTCGCCGACCGGTGGAACCCGATCCTCGACGTGTTCGACGAGGTGGGTGTGCGGTTCGCGCACGAGGTGCACCCCAGCGAGATCGCGTACGACTACTGGACGACGAAGCGAACGCTGGAGGCGATCGGCAACCGGCCCGCGTTCGGGCTGAACTGGGACCCGTCGCACTTCGTCTGGCAGGAACTGGACCCGGTGAACTTCATCTTCGACTTCGCCGACCGGATCTACCACGTCGACTGCAAGGACGCGAAGGTGCGCACCGGGGACGGCCGGCGTGGCCGGCTCGCCTCGCACCTGCCCTGGGCGGATCTGCGCCGCGGCTGGGACTTCGTCTCCACCGGCCACGGCGACGTGCCCTGGGAGGACTGCTTCCGGGCGTTGAACGCGATCGGCTACACCGGCCCGATCTCCATCGAGTGGGAGGACGCCGGGATGGACCGCCTGGTCGGTGCCCCGGAGGCGTTGCAGTTCGTCCGCCGGCTCGCCTTCGACGCCCCGAGCGCCGCCTTCGACGCGGCGTTCAGCAGCAAGGACTGACCTGCTCCCGGACAGACCACGGGCCGGTCGCCCTGCGGCGACCGGCCCGTCGACGTGCGATGGGTCAGAGCGTGCTGGCGTTGGTGCCCGAGCCGGACGGCTTGGTGCGGGGGGTGGCGCTGGCCGACGGCGACCCGGAGGTCGTGCCGACCGTGCTGGTGCCCGCCTTGGCGCCCACGGTGGCGGGCGTGCCGGCGAACGCGTCGTCGGCGGCGGTCAGCTCCTGCTTGCCGGAGCTGCCGTTGCCGGTGCCCAGCTTCTCGCCCAGCTTTGTCTGGCCGAGCTTGTCCTTGCCCTCGCTGTAGAGCCGGTTGGCCTGGGCCTGCGCGACTCCGGCCGCCTCCTGGACGGTCGGGTGATCGAGCACCTTGCGGCCCCGGACGACGAGCTCTTCGTACTTCTCCCGGCCGGCACGGGCGCCCAGGACGAATCCCGCAGCCAGCCCGCCAAGAAACATGATCTTTCCGCGCATGGCGGCTCCTTCCGTACCTGACGCGCCGTCGCCCCGCCGGGTTGCCCCGTCGCAGCGACCTGTTCGCGCCTGCGTCCTCTGTCCGCAGCTAACTACCCATCCTGCTCTCCGCTCATGCCTGGTTGTGCCGGGATGACGATTTACCCGAATTGTCGAGGGGGCCCGACGGGGCGGAACCCACTGGACCGACACCCCCGCATGTCCTGTACTCTTGTCCCGTCGCACGGCACCGGAAAGATCCGGAGTCGGGCGGTGTTCGATCCCCTGTAGCTCAATTGGCAGAGCAGCCGGCTGTTAACCGGCAGGTTATTGGTTCGAGTCCAATCGGGGGAGCTTCTCCACCCAGCGCCCGTCGGCGGTATGCCGACGGGCGTTTTCGTGTCCGCGCCACCCGTCGGTCCTGTTTCGCCTCCCCGTGCCGTGCTCGCCCGGCAGGATGGTCCATGTCGACCTAAGCTGCTATTGCGTCGATTGATGCGTCGATTCATGGGGTGAGAGCGGATGTCCGGACGAGGCGGCAAGGCCACGCTGATCGCAGTCGTGGTCGTGCTGGCCTGGCTGGTGATCGGCGGCGTTGCCGGGCCGTACTCCGGGCGCCTCGGTGAGGTCGCCACCAACGACAACGCCGCCTTCCTGCCCACCGACGCCGAGGCGACCCGGGCCCAGGACCTCGCCGGCGAGTTCGTCGACCGGCAGACCATTCCGGCGTTGGTCGTCTACGAGCGGCCCGCCGGGATCACCGACGCGGACCGGCAACGGGTGAGCGCCGACGCGGCCCGGTTCGCCCAGGTGTCCGGAGTGATCACCCCGCTGCCCCCACCGATCCCCAGCGAGGACGGCCAGGCGCTCCAGGTCGTCGTTCCGGTGGACGACGCCGAGGGCGAGGAGATCGGCACGGTCGTCGAGAAGTTGCGCGACATCGCCGGCGGCGACCGGGACGGCCTCAGCGTGGACATCGCCGGACCGGCCGGCCTGCTCGCCGACCTGATCGAGGTGTTCTCCGCCATCGACGGGCCCCTGCTGCTGGTCACCCTGGTCGTGGTGCTGATCATCCTGCTGATCGTCTATCGCAGCCCGGTGCTGTGGGTCTTCCCGCTGCTGGCCGCCGGCATGTCGTACGCGCTGGCCTCGGTCTTCGTCTACCTGCTCGCCGACGCCGGCGTGGTCAAGCTCAACGGGCAGGCCCAGGGCATCCTCACCGTGCTGGTCTTCGGGGCCGGCACCGACTACGCGCTACTGATGATCGCGCGGTACCGGGAGGAACTGCACCGCCACGACCGCCCCTGGGACGCCATGCGTACGGCCTGGAGGGGCGCCGCGCCGGCCATCATCGCCTCCGGCGGCACGGTCATCGTCAGCCTGCTCTGCCTGCTGGTGTCCAGCCTCAACTCCAACCGGGCGTTGGGCCCGGTCGCCGCCCTCGGCATCGCCGCCACGCTGCTGGTGATGCTCACCTTCCTGCCGGCCCTGCTGGTGCTCGGCGGCCGGTGGGCGTTCTGGCCGCGACGCCCCCGCGTCGACCAGGCCGACCCGCAGACCGAGCACGGCATCTGGAGCCGGATCGCCGGCTTCGTGGCCCGGCACGCCCGACCGATCTGGCTGAGCACCGCGGTCGTCCTGGCCGTGCTCACCCTCGGCCTCACCCAGCTCGGCGCCACCACCCTCGGCCAGTCCGACCTGTTCACCCAGCGCACCGACTCGGTGGACGGCCAGGAGGTGATCGCCCGGCACTACCCGGCCGGCACCGGCAGCCCGGCCACCATCTTCACCACCGAGCGGACCGCCCGGCAGGTCACCCAGGTGGCGCGGGGCGTGCCCGGTGTCGCCGCCGTCCGCCCGCTCACCGGTGGGCAGCAGACCGGCCCGCCCGACCCGAACGCGGCACCCAAGGTCGTCGACGGGCGGGTCCAACTGGAGGCGACGCTGGCCGACGCACCGGACAGCGACCGCGCCGAGCGGGCCATCCGCGACCTGCGGGTGGCCGTACACCGGGTGCCCGACGCGGACGCGGTGGTGGGCGGCTTCACCGCGATCAACGTGGACACCTCGGACGCCGCCGAGCGCGACCAGAACGTCATCATCCCGGTGGTGCTGGTGGTCATCGCGGTCATCCTGGCCCTGCTGCTGCGGGCACTGCTCGCCCCGCTGCTGCTGATCGCCACCGTGCTGCTCAGCTTCGCGGCCACCCTCGGCCTGTGCGCGCTGCTGTTCCGGCACGTCTTCGACTTCCCCGGGGTGGACTCGTCGTTCCCGCTGTTCGCGTTCGTCTTCCTGGTCGCGCTCGGCATCGACTACAACATCTTCCTGATGAGCCGGGTCCGCGAGGAGTCGGTCAAACGCGGCACCCGTGCCGGTGTGCTCGCCGGCCTCGCCGTCACCGGCGGGGTGATCACCTCGGCCGGAATCGTGCTCGCCGCGACGTTCTCCGCACTGGCCGTCCTGCCGCTGGTGGTGCTCGTGGAGCTGGGCACCGCCGTCGCGGTCGGAGTCCTGATCGACACCATCGTCGTCCGGTCGCTGCTGGTGCCGGCACTCGCGTACGACATCGGGCCCAAGATCTGGTGGCCGGGCCGGCTGTATCGGGCGAACGGTGAGCGGGCGGCGCGCGATGCGCGTTGAGGCCGACGTGGTCATCGTCGGCGGCGGCCTGGCCGGCCTCGCAGCGGCCCGGCGGCTGCACCGCGCCGGCGTGCCCTGGCGGCTGCTGGAGGCCGACGGCCGGCTCGGCGGCCGGGTCGCCACCGACGCCGTCGACGGGTACCTGCTGGATCGCGGCTTCCAGGTGCTCAACACCGCCTACCCGAGGCTCGGCACACTGCTGGACACCGACCGGCTCGACCTGCGCTACTTCACCTCCGGGGTGCTGGTGCGCAAGGGCGACGACCTGCTGCGGCTGGTCAACCCGCTGCGGGAGCCGACCGGTGGGCCGCGTACCGCGCTGGCCGGGGTCGGCTCCCTGCTCGACCGGCTGCGCTTCGCCGCACTCGCCGCCGGCTGCGCCACCCTGCCCACGTCCCGGCTGCTCGCCGCGCCGGAGACCAGCGCCGAGGCGGCCCTGCGCCGGGCCGGCCTCTCCGACGCGATCATCGAGGAGTTGCTGCGGCCGTTCCTGTCCGGCGTCCTCATCGACCGCGAGTTGGCGACCTCCAGCCGCGTGCTGGCGATGGTGCTGCGCTCCTTCGCCCGCGGCCGGATCGGCCTGCCCGCCGAGGGGATGGCCGCGCTGCCCCGAACCATCGCCGACCCGCTGCCGGCCGACCTCATCGAGCTGAACTGCCCGGTCGACGAGGTCGCGCCCGGCCGGGTCCGCACCCGGGCCGGCGAGATCCACTGCCGGGCCGTCGTGGTCGCCGTCGACCCGCCCGGCGCGGCCGCGCTGCTGCCGACCCTGGCGACCGTACGGATGCACAGCTACACCACCTACTACCACAGCGCACCCGAGCCGCCGCTGACCGAGCCGATCCTGCTCCTCGACGGCGACCGGCGGGAAATCGTCGCCAACACCGTGGTGGTCAGCAACGCCGCCCCGACCTACGCGCCGGCCGGGCGGCACCTGGTGGCCACCTCGGTGGTCGGCCCGGCCCCGACCGAGCCGGCCGTACGGGCCGAGCTGACCCGGCTGTACGGCCGGTCCACCGCCGACTGGAGCCACCTCACCACCGCGCCCGTACCGAACGCGCTACCGGCCGCGCCGCCGCCGCAGGGGCAGCTGCGCAAGCCGGTCGCGCTGGCCGAGGGACTGTTCGTGGCCGGTGACCACCGGGACAGCCCGTCCATTCAGGGCGCGCTGGCCAGCGGCTGGCGTACCGCCGGGGCGGTCCTGGCGGAGCTGCGGGCGGGCTGAGCCGAGCCGGTCGGATCGAGGCGGCGGCGTACCTGATCCGTCGCCGTGATCAACTGGTCGGCCCCGTTCCGGGTACCTCGAAGGGGGACGTCGCCGTCGCAGTTGATCACTTATGATCCCCGCCATGCCCGCCCCTCTCCCGGCCCCCACCTTCGACGCCGGTGTCGCTTACCCCGAGGTCAACGACCTGCGCAAGGCGTTGACCGCCGCCGACTGGCCCGCCGTCCAGGCGGTGTTCGCCGACCGCGACCACGACGACCGGACGAAGCTGGTGGGGATGGCCGGCGACCAGGAGGGGACCGAGCCGTTCCTGCGGCAGGTGTACGACGCCGACCCCGCCGACGCCCTCGCCGGCACGCTGCTCGGCAACAGCCTGGTCCGTACCGGCTGGCGGATCCGCAGCGCAGCCCGTGCCCAGAACGTCAGCCGGGAGCAGTTCGACCACTTCCACGACCACCTGCGTCGCGCCGAGCAGGTGCTCATCGACGTCACCGCCCGGCACCCGGACGACGCCGCCGCCTGGACCCAGCGGGTCACCATCGCCCGGGGTCTGGAGCTGGGGCAGGCCGAGGCCCGCCGCCGCTACGACCGCCTCGCCCACCAGCACCCACACCACCTGCCCGCGCAGGCGAGCCTGCTGCAGCAGCTCTGCCCAAAGTGGAGCGGCGACTGGGACCGGATGTTCGCCTTCGCCCGCGAGCGTGCGCAGGCCGCGCCCGAGGGTGCACCCAACGCCGTGCTGGTCGCCGAGGCGCACATGGAACGCTGGCTCGACTTCGACAGCGACCGGGAGAGCGCGGACTATCTGCACAGCGCGTCGGTGGTCGACGAGATCATGCGGGCCGGGCAACGATCCGTACTGCACCCGGACTACGTCGACCGGGCGGACTGGGTCTGGGTCCGCTCGACGTTCGCGGTGATGTTCAGCCTGATCGAACAGTGGCCCGCCGCCGCCCGCCAGTTCACCGCCCTCGGCAACCTCGGCACGACGAGCCCCTGGGGCTACGTCGGCGGCGCCGAGGGCTACACGAAGTACCGCACCATGGCGTACGCGAAGGGTGGTCAGTCATGATCCAGCACCTGGACGTGGACGGGGTGCCCACGCTGCTCGCCCCCACCGGCGGGCCGATGCACGCCGGGCTGACCTTCCGGGTCGGCACCGCCGACGAGACGCTCGGCCGTGCCGGCATCACCCACCTGCTCGAGCACCTGGCGCTGGCCCCGCTCGGCCTGGCCGACTACCACGTCAACGGTTCGACCGCCCAGGTGTTCACCACGTTCCACACCCAGGGCTCGGGGGCCGACATCGCGGCCTTCCTCACCGCCGTCTGCGGGCACCTGAGCGACCTGCCGTTGGCGAGGCTCGACGTCGAGAAGGAGATCCTGCGGACCGAGTGGAGCAGCCGGGGCGCCGCCGCGACCGACGACATCCCACTGTGGCGGTACGGTGCCCGCGACTACGGGCTGACCAGCTACCCGGAATGGGGACTGGGCGCACTCACCGCCGACGACCTGCGTCAGTGGGCCGCCCGGTGGTTCACCCGGGAGAACGCGGTGCTCTGGATCGCCGGCGGCCAGGTGCCCGCCGGGCTGCGCCTGGCCCTGCCCGCCGGCACCCGCCAGCCGGTACCGGTGGCCTCGTCGGCACTGCCGCGGACACCGGCGTACTTCGTCGGCGGCTCGCGGGCCGTGGTGCTCGACTCGGTGGTGCGGCGCCGTACCGCGGCCAGCGTCTTCGCCGGGGTACTGGAGCGTGAGCTGTACCGCTCGCTGCGCCAGGACGCCGGCCTCTCCTACACCACCACCACCGGGTACGAGCCGCGCGGCGACGGGTACGCCTCGCTGCGGGCACTCGCCGACGCGCTGGCCGAGAAGCAGGGCGCCGTACTCGGCGGCTTCGTCGACGTGCTCGCCAAGCTGCGGGTCGGGCGGATCGACCAGGCCGACCTGGACGCCACCATCGCCAAGCGGGAAGACTTCCTCGGCATCGCGGAGATCGACGCCGCACGGCTGCCGTCGTACGCCCTCAACGTGCTGACCGGAGAGCCGAACCTCGGCGTCGACGAGTACCGGGCCGAGCTCAAGGCCGTCGACCTCGCCGCGCTGCACGAGGTGGCCGGCGAGGTGATGGCATCGGCGCTGCTGATGGTGCCCGGCCGGCTCACCGCCGACTGGGCCGGCTTCGTCGCGGCACCAACCCACTCCACCAGCGCCGTGTACGGCACCACGTACACCTCACGGGAGGGCAGCGGCGCGCTGCGCATCGGCGACGACGGTGTCAGCTACCTCGGGTCCGACGGCGTGCTGACCATCCGGTACGACGAATGCGCCGCCATGCTGGCCTGGCCGGACGGCGCGCGGCAACTGATCGGCTCGGACGCCATCGTGCTGCACATCGAGCCCACGATGTTCAACCTGCACTCGGCGGCGCTCCCGATCCTCGACGCCAAGGTGCCGGCCGACCGGCAGGTCGCCATGCCGGCCCGCGCACCCGAGGCGATCCCCCAGCCGAAAACCGCGGGACGGCCCCCCAGGGAACCCCACGTCCGCTCCTGGTGGGAGGTCCCGGTGCTGGTGGTCAGCTGGGTCGCCGTCGTGTTGGTGGGCGGTTTCTTCCTGCTGTTCACCCTCGGCATGCTCACCACCGAGACCGAGCCGGGCGACGAGTGGCTCTGGGGAGCCGTCGTGGTGGGCTGGCTGCTCACTGTTATCCTCGCGTTGCCCATCGTGCTGCTACGGCGACGGCGGCGATGATGGCGGGGTCGGATCACTGCTGGCCGGTGATCCACCGGACGGGATAAGATCCGGCGCGGTGTACGGGGCGGTAGCTCAGCCGGTTAGAGCAGGGGACTCATAAACCCTCGACACAGCAGGGGGCGGTAGCTCAGCTGGTTAGAGCAGTGGACTCATAATCCATCGGCCACGGGTTCGAGCCCCGTCCGCCCCACCAGCGAAAACGACCCGGGCACCTGACTTGACGGTCAGAGTGCCCGGGTCGATCCGTATCTATGGGTGCAAGATCAAGGGTGTATTTCAGGGTGTACTCGGCCTCCGGAGCAACGTTGCACCCATACGATCCGTAGCCGTCTTCGCCAGCTCCGACACGACGTGCACGTAGCCGCGGGTCACCTGGATCGCCGAGTGCCGCAGCACCTCCTGAACGACCTCGATCGGCACGCCCTGCGCGATCATCAGCGTGGCCGCCGTGTGCCGGGCGTCGTGCACCCGCGCACCGTGCAGCGATCCCTTGCCGATGCAGAGCAGCGCGCCCGAGAGTGGGGTCCGGAGGGCACCGGCTGGCGGTACAAGCCGCTGTCGACCCGGGGCACCTACCAGCTGCGCCGTAGCGCCGTGTTGGCGAAGGCTGGCGAGCCCGAGTAGTAGTCACGACCGAAACGCCCCCGCTCACCGACACGGTGAGAGGGGGCGTTTCGTCGTGCGCTTTGGTGGCTCATACTTGCCGTATGAGTGGTGGCTGGAGACTGAACCCGCCGGAGCCGTTCCGTGCGGCGAGCTGGTGGCAGCGCGTCCGCCTGACCTGGTCGCGGCTCACTCGGCAGCTCACCGCGAGGTCGTGAGTTTGCACTGCACCTGACCGGCGGCGCGTTCCTGGGCCCGTTTCTCCCCGTCGCTGATCTGGCAGCGGAACATGTCAGTGCGGTGCCCGGTCGCGGTGATGGTGATCTCGATCTTCAGCCCGGACGTGTAGTCGAGGGTCTGCTTGTACTTGCCGCCCGCGATCTTGTCGCGGGTGTGGTCACCCAGGGCCTCGCCGAACTTTGCCGCGCGGACGTACACGTCGTACGGGCCGGTGGCCTCGGTGATCTCGATCGTGACGACGCGTTCGGCGCGCGGGTCGGCGACCCGGTCGGTGGCGGGCCGGTCGCTCTTGACGCCGCCTTCGCCTTCGCAGGCGAGCGCGGCGAGGGCCATGGTGACCGCTGCGGCCTTGACGATGCGGCTTCGGTTGGGGTGGCGCATGGCGTCCTTCCGTTGTCTCATGTCGGCCGGCGCGGTCGCCGGCCCGTGAGGTTCGAGGCGCCGGCGGGTTTGGCGGGCCAGATGCCCTGCTGCCGCTCGCGGCACATCGGCTTGGGGCAGTCGCACCACCAGCCCAGGCCCTGGGCCGGGATCTTGTCGCCGCCGCAGTCGTGCGGGAGCGGAAGGATCGAGTCGGCGCAGCCCATACACCGGGACGGACCCTGCGGGCGTGGCCGAGGCGGCGAGGTATCAATCGGACCGTTGATCATCGGTAGGTACTCCAGACCGCCAGGGCAGGAGCAGTCGCCCACCGCAACCCCTCACCGCACACGTACAGCTCCCGCGCCTCGCCGACGCCCCCGGTGGGGCTCAGCTCGTATGCCTCGATCCACAGCCAGCCGCTGCAGGTGCGCCGGTCGGTCAGTGGCCGGATCACCCGGACCGTGATCGGCCGGGTGAACTGTGGACTTGCCAGGCGCGTCAGGTACAACAGGTCACCGGCCTGTACGCGCCGGATCCCAGCGAGCGGAGTCTGGATCGACCGGCGCATCGGTCAGTAGTCCTGGCCCGAGCGGATGCTGGCGATGAACGCCGCCCACCCCTGCCGGCTGACGCGGATCTGCACGTCGGGCCGTAGCGAGTTGCGCAGGATCCGGTTCAGGTCACCGTCTATGGCGACCTCCAGGCGGTCCTGGGCGGGGTCTACCCGGTCGTCGGGGCTCGTGGGCGCCGGCATCGTCTCTCCTGGCTGGGCTACAAGGGTCATCAGGACAGCAGCAGGTCGTGAGTGACGAGCTGGCCGAATGCCTCGGCCCACTCCCAGCAGCGGCCTTGCTTTCGGCAGCGCGGGCAGCGGCCGTCGACGGCCTGGTGCTCGTCGAGCGTCCGCCGCCAGCGTGCCGCCGGCAGGGCGATGGATCGGGCGGTCACGACTGCTCGCCCGCGGCCGCAGCGGCCAGTGCGTCGACGCTGACGAGGACCTCCCAGCACCAGGGCGCGGTGCAGTCGGCCGACGGCCAGGAGCACTCCGGGCCGTGCCCGCGTACCCACGACCAGGCGGTGTCCTCCGACGGGTGGACGGAGACCACCCGGATGTCGTGGTAGGTGTACGCGGGGGTGCCGGGCACCATCTGCCACTCGCCGGCCCGCAGCGACAGTCGGGAGCCGGGCTCCGGCATCGCCGGGGCGGTCACCGGGCCGGCCCGTCGTAGCGGGTCTCGGCCGCGCGCCGGCGCGCCTGGTCGATTAGCCGGGCCCGGGCCGCTTGCTGCTCGCGGGTCTGAATGCGCTGGCTGGTGCCCGGCGGGACCGGTGGCAGCGCGTCCGGCCGGCGGGCGAGCCGCCGCAGCCAGTTGGGGACGATGTGCACGGTGTCGCCTCCCTCGCTCCGAGGGGCGCGGCCTCACCGCTGGTAAACGGTGAGTTACCGCGTCCTGACCTCAGAGTTCCGGGCGCGAAGTGAGGATCCCAGGTACCTCACGTACCAGATTTAACGGATCGATGGTACGTCACGTACCAGCTGTCAGATCGGGCCGTCCATCAACGACCGCAGCACCGCGAGCTCCGCCGACAACGCCCGCCGGTGTCCGTCCTCGATCGACTGCACGATCTCCCGGGCGTACCGCTGCTGCCGCAGCCACTCCGGTGCCGTGTCCCGCAGCTGCATCAGCACCCGGGTGGCGTCGGCGCTGTGGCCGGTCTCCTGGTACGACCAGGCCACGTCGAGCTGGTGGCGCTGCCGCGACGACGGCGTCACCTGCGGAGCACCGGCCACGGCGCCGGCGAGCTCCAGCGCCCGATCGGGCTGGCCCGCGATGACCGCCGTCTCCACCTGCATGAGCTGCACGCCGGCCTGGTGGAAGTCGTTGCCGCCCACCTGCGCGAAGAACCGATCGGCCTGGTCTGCCGGTCCGACCATCCGGTCGCCGAGCTGCTGCGCGCCGGCGGCCGCGAGAGTCAGCATCGACCGCGCGTCGTCCTCGCGGGCGTTGCGGGCAGCGGCGGCCGCACCCTTGAGCAGCAGTACACCCCACGCCGCCAGATCCCGAGGCGTGGCGGTGGACAGCCGCGGCTCGACGGCGTCAGCGGTCCGAGCGGCGAGCGTCTCCACCTCGACGATCCGGCCAGTACGCAGCAGCAGCCAGCACATGTGCGCGGTCGCGGTCGCAGCGGCGAGCTGGTCGTCGGCGGTACGCGCGTAGGTGGTGGCCCGGTCCAAAGCGATGTGCGCCAGGTCGAGCTGGCGCAGCTGGATCAGCAGCCGCCCGGCCAGCTGGTAGGCGTACGAGGCGACGCCCAGGGCGGGCTGCCCGCTGTCGGTGGTGCCGGCCTGCTCGACGATCGCGTCGGCGGCGGCGAGCATCGGCGGTGTCAGCCCGATGGCGGTGGCGTAGTCGTTGGCGTGGTACGCCGCGTTCGCGTCGGTGACAAGGGCACGAACCTGCGCGAGCTCCAGTTCGTCGGCGACCGGCTGGCGTGGGCCGACCAGGTGGCCGGCGACGTCGCGTACGGGCGCTAGGGCCTGTCGTATTCCGACGAGGCCGAGCGGCTCGGCGTCCGCTTCGCGCATGGCCTGCGCCCGGGCGGCGGAGCCCATCAGCGCGGCGGTGTGCACGCCGAGCGCCCGGGCGATCTTGTTGAGGGTGGAGATCCGGGCGCTGGTGCGCTTGTTCTGCTCCAGGGCCTGGATCGTCTCGATGCTGAGGCCTGCCCGCTCGGCCAGCTGCTCTTGCGTGAGCGTGGTGGTCTCGTTGCGGATGGCGGCAACGCGGTCGCCGATGGTTGGCTCCATGGTGGGAGGTCCTTCCCAGGTAGCGGTCTGGGTGGCGGCCCGCCGACCGCTACAACCGGCGGGCCTGCCACTGCCGACGGTACCGCACCGGTGACAGTCTGGTGCTGTGTGCGGTACTTAGGTACCCGACCGCCCCACTCCGGGTCGGCTCATACCCTGCGGCGGTGATCTACCCGGGGCAGGAGCCTGTCGGCCGCCGAGAGCTGGCCGAGCTGCTGCGCGCCCAGATCAGGTCCGGCCAGCTCAGACCGGGTGACCGGCTACCGTCCGAGAGGGTCCTCAGCCAGTCGTACGACGTCAGCACGATCACTGCCCGTGCGGCGGTACGGCTGTTGCGCGATGAGGGCCTGGCCGAGGCGGTGCGGGGCCGCGGGGTGGTGGTCCGTGCACCTGTTGAGCCGGAGCCGGTGTATGTCGGCATCGGCGAGTGGGTGTCGGCGCGGGCACCGACGCCGGAGGAGCGGCGCGAGTACGGGGTGCCTGAGGGTGTGCCGCTGCTGGTGGTGACGCATGTGGACGGTCTGCAGGATCTGTATCCGGCGCACCGCTTCAAGGTTGGCTTCGTACAGACTCAATCACCCGATCGGCCCCGTTGATCTACGACGTTCGTAACGGATCCGTTAACCGTTGACTCCGCAACGTTTCGCCATCTGCGAGATGCGACGCTCGATGGTTTCCTCCCGACCGTCCCGCCGATGAGACTCCCACGATGGACAACACGTGGGGAAACGTAAACGAACAACCGCGCCGCCGCACCGAGGAACGAGCCCGTCTGCGCAGGGGTCCACACCATCACCGGGGACGGCCGTTCGCCGGTAGCCCGCCAACGCGCGACGCGCTCGTCCGTCCAGACGAGCGCCTTCGGCCGGCGAACCGGGTCGAGCTCCACATGGGCGGCCGGGTCGAAGGCCCCCAGCGGCGTCGGCACCGTCAGTCACACAGGGTGGCGAGATCTTAACGCGCTCCGCTAGCGTCTCATGTGGAATGCCGTCGGTGAGATGTTGGCCTTGCTGCGGGGGAGGGGCGGCAGCTGCCGCCGCCTCAACATGACGGAAGGGTGTGAAGCATGGCGTTCGAGGTCGAAGCAGCGACATTGCACACCGTCGTGAGCGACGTGCGGGCCACGCGCACCGAGGTCTCCACCGAGATGAGCAATGCCGAGGTGTGTGGCTGAGACGATGTGTCCGTCGTGGCGCCGGTCTGGCAAGGCGGACCGTAGCCGCACCGTGTAGCGAGTGATCAAGGTTCGGGGAGTGCCGTGCGTAGGGGCGAAGGTCGTTGGTCGGTGCTGAGGTCTGTCGTCGCCGCGTCGATGGTTGGTGCGGTGGTCGGCTCCGGGGTGATGGGCGTGCAGGCACCGGCGCGAGCCGCCGACACGGTACGCGGCCTGCAGTGGTATCTCGACACGCTGAAGATCCCGCAGGCCCACGAGATCACCAAGGGTCGCGGGGTGACCGTCGCCGTCATCGACAGCGGCGTCGACGCGAAGCATCCGGCACTCGCCGGCCAGTTGGCCGGCAGCGCGAGCGTCGTAACGGCGGGGTCACCGACTGGTTGGGCTGATCGGGACACGAAGGATGGGCACGGCACGTCAATGGCAGGCCTGATCGCGGGTCGAGGCGGCGACCGGAACCGGCAGCTCGGCATCGCACCGGAGGCGAAGGTGCTGCCGATCGCACTGAGTGGCAGCGAGGGCGACGGCGACGACGGCGAGGTAGCGCAGGACATCCGCGACCCGGGGGTCCCGGACGACACCGACTGGCGGCTGCGGCCATGACAGCAGCCAACGGTCCAACCGGCGTGCCGCGGGGAACGCGAGCGCTGACCGTACTCGCCGGGCTGCTAGCCGTCGCGTACCTCCTGTTGCTGGTGTTTGTGGCCTACCTGGCCACGATCCAGGCGGCCAGCGTGCTGGTTCCTCTCGTGGCCGGGAGCGGTCTCGGGCTCGTGGGTTCGCTCGCGGTACTCGCGGCGAACGCGCGGCTGGCGGCCGGGCGGAGCGGTGGGCCAACCCGCGGTCTGTTGTGGGGCGCTGTCGCCTTGACCGCAGTGGGCGCGGCTGCCCTGGTCGTGGTGGGGATCTTCTATCTGATCAGCTCTGACTCGACGGTCGGGCTCATCACGCTCGCCTCGGTCATCCTGCTGCTCGGGCCGCCGATCCTGGCGGCCCTGTCCCTGCCTGCTGCCCGGCGCCGCTGACTCGTATGGAAGGCGTAGCGGTCCTCGCGGTGCTCGGCTGCGTTCTCGCCCTCGCGCTCGTGGGGTTGCTCGTCGGGTTGATCGCGTACTCCCGCAGACGCGAGCGAGACCGGCGCGATGTGTTCCAACAATGGGCCATGCAGCACGGCTGGACCGTCGTTCCGGCACCGAACGTCGACTGGGGCAGCCGGCTGCCGGGCCGTAACCGACGTGGTGTCTCCCTGGCCCTGTTCGGTGCGGTCGGCGGCTACCGGGTCAGCGTCGCCGAATACTCGTACACCGAGACGCACACCTCCACCAGCGGCGATGGAATGGGCGGTACGACCACCACCACGTCCAGTCACAGCCATCCCTACGTCGTGATCGTGGTCCACCTCGACGAGCCTCATCCCGCGATCTCTGTACAGCCACGCACCGCCGTCTCCCGAATTGGTCAAGTCCTGTTCGGCGACGCCGGGCCCGTGACCGGCGACCAGAACTTTGACAAGCACTACCGGGTGGCCGGTGATCCGGTAGCCGTGGGGCAGCTCGTCGGGCCTGCCCTACGAGCCGAACACCTCGCTGGCACCGTGCCACTCTGGGCCCTGCACCAGACAGAGCTGATGACCTACCAGCCTGGCCGAATCGACAGCCCATACCAGATCCCCAACTTGGCCGCACCCTTGATCCGCGCAGCTGCCCTGCTGAGGGTGAAAGATCAGCGGAAGTTGTGAGGCGGTCCTTCTCAGCGACCTCGCGATCTCTGTGCTCGGTGATTCGTCCGTCCTCGATCCGCAGGTCCGCGGGTGAGACGGCTCGCGAGCTGCGCTCGTCGCTCGGGTGGCCTCCGATCACACGAATGATCTGGTGGGACCGCGGGCACGCGTCAGTGGGGCGGAGAGGCCTGCTCCAGTGGGCGTCCGTGGGCGCGGATCGCGTCCGAGACGGCGATGCCGAGCAGGACGGCGGCGGCTGCCGCACCGACCCCGAGTGGCGGCTGGCCGACCAGCACCAGCGCCATGGCCGCGAGGACGAGGATCCCGATCGGCCGTGGCCGGGACACGCGTGCGAATGCCACGTGCTCGAATACTGAGCGCCCGGCGAGGTAGAGCGCGGGACCGCCGAGGATGGCGACGACCCAGGCGGGTTTGGCGTGTCCCGTTGGATCCATGAGGACGAGTTCGGAACCGGCCGAGGTAAAGACGATGCCGGACACCATGAGCAGATGGGCGATCTCGACCGATCGACCGAGCCGGCCGGGGTTGGCGGATGCCGCGATGGCCTCGCCCAGGATCTGGCCGGCCCGGTAGAAGTAGATTCGCCACAGCAGCACCGTGGTGAGGAACGACAATGCGAGGGCCAAGGTTCGTTCGACCACGATCGGGCCGCGTAGAAGACTCATTCCGGAGGTCAGGATCGTCTCACCAAGCGCGACGATGACGAACTGCCAGTAGCGTTCGGCCAGGTGCTCGCCCGCGACGGCCCACGGGGACACCCGCGAACGACCCAGCCGCGGTACGGGCCAGCCGAGTCTGCCCCCCAGGTAGTCGATCACCAGGGCCAGCGTCCACAGCGAGTTCCGCGCCACCTCCGACGCGAAGAATGCCCCGCTGAGCCACGGCACGGCCGAAACGCCGAACCAGACGAGCGCCAGCATGTTGACGCGCCGCAGATCGTGACCCCGCAGGGTGAGTACGAAAAAGAGGGTACGGCCCACCTGGAGCGCGACGTACGTGCTCGCGAAAAGCAGCCCGGTCTCGGCGAGAGCACCGGATATCGCGACCGCCAGCAACAGGCTCCCGAACATCGTCGCGAGGACAATGAACTGGATCGCCGGCTGGAACGGGTCGTACCTGCTGGTCGTCCACGCCGTCTGGGTCCAGATCCACCAGAGGGCCAGGAACAGCAGCAGAGTCTCGCCGTTCTCCGAGAGGGAAGTCGTCAACGTCTCGGCGACGTGACCCCTGGTGTAGTCCAGCACGAACTCGTGCACGATCCGGGTGAGCGCGAAGACGTACACCAGATCGAAGAACAGTTCCAGGAAGGTCGGCCGCTGCGGACTCTCACGCTTGCGCAGCAGGTGGGCCACTCTGTTCGTTGTCACCGGTCCCGCCCGCGTCGTCTGCTTGTGGCTGAAGCAGTCGTACCACGTCGCCGTGCCGCCCACGCGTAAGACGCCAACAACGACGTGGAGCACGACGACGTCGCCCGCCAGGCCAGCCTCACCCCGCTTCGAATAGCGCGTCGACATCCACTGTGAGCAGGCTGCGTGGCGGTTTTTCGAGCCGCACCGGCAATAGTCGAAAGGTTCGCATCGCGTTAAGCGCCTGTTGGCCGACCAGCGCCAACAGTCTTTCAGGTTCTCGACGATGCCCCGGAGTTGATGGAGTCGCCGGGGTCACTTGGATGCGGGCCACGGGCGTCACGGCCGCGCCGTCGGGCACGCGCGTACGCCAGCGGGCTTCGGAGTAGCCCGCTGGCCTACGGCGTCCCTATGTCCTTGTTGGTCTCGCCGGAGACCGAGGTTCCGGTGGCAGACTGCCCAGGCTCGAACGGTCGGCCGTGCGATGCGTGGAGTTATCGGGGCAGGTGAGTCTCTGCGAATGCGGTCAACAGGCCTGGGTGTAGCAGATCGG
This sequence comes from Micromonospora vulcania, assembly GCF_042658605.1. Taxonomy (NCBI): domain Bacteria; kingdom Bacillati; phylum Actinomycetota; class Actinomycetes; order Micromonosporales; family Micromonosporaceae; genus Micromonospora; species Micromonospora vulcania. Next base: position 90,311 of record NZ_JBHSQS010000012.1, read on the forward strand.
AGTCCAGTCATAGGACGAATTGCTGGAGTATGCGGGCGGCATCCAATCCAAATAGCCTGAGCACCGCCAGAAGACCGGCCGGGTTCCGGACGTCTGGTTGTTGCGCCACGAACCATACCCAGACCAGGGGATATATGGGGCGTTTGTGCTACCGCACTTTGTTACATGGTATGCCGAGCCTTCGAAGTTCTGGTATTGATATGCGCAGAGGTACTGGTACGGACATCCGTTTGGCTCACGCAATGCCGAAGTGAGACTTCGGGCCTTCCGTTCTCCGGGGAGGGCGACCAGGATCCGAGCGCCCTGGCCGAGCGATATCTCGTTCGCGGCCACCTGATTTCCGCCGAGTTTGGCGAGGTAGGAGTCGACCTCAGCCTGCAACTGCCGCGACTGGGCGGAACTCAGGCCGGCCCTCTGCGCCTGGTCCGCGAAGGCTGGGCGCTGCGCGGGGGCTGCCGTTGCCGGTCCCGTCCCGGATATGACAAGAACTAGGGAGGCGAGAATCGTGTAGACGATGGACTGTAAGACTTGACGCTTCGCAGGTCCCGGGGACTTGGCCATCAGCTCTCTCCTCTGCGGTTCCATCAGGTCGCCGCTCGTTGTCTTGGGGACGTTTTCCCAGGGTCCCTAGACTGACGACATAACCCACTCCAATCGACGTGCTTGGAGGGTCGAACCATGATGGCTCTCCGGAGACGTCGGTCTCATTGACGCTGCGCGCACAGCCATTGACCGTCGACGCACTCTTCGCCCTTCGTGTGCCGGCGGCGCAAGTCGCCGGGCGGGGGCTTCGGGGCGGTCGTCGTGCGGCTGTGGGAGCCGGTGTACGTCCCTACTGCGGGCGCCGATGTCGCTGGCGACCGGGAGGTGGGAACTTCTCGGTGAGCGCGGGCTGAGGCCGTGAACGCTGGCGTGTGGGTGTACGGCGGCGGGCTCGATCGGCCGAAGGCGAGCGTCGTGGCCACGGACGGAGTGCTCACCGACGGTCCGTACCCTGAGCCGCGTCTTCGCCGCGCACCAGCAGTGGCGCCAGATCCGCGAGCAGAACGGTTGCAACGCCACCGACGCGCCTACCTGCCCCACCGTCCCGTGGCCCAGAGCCGCCGGCCGGATCAATCCCGACAGTCACGGGTGAACCTGGCTCAGGTTGCCAGGCGTACGTTGGACTGGGTTGTGGTCGCCTCGATGTCCCACCGCAGCTCGAACGCCGACACGTTCGTCATCCGGATCCGGCCGATCTCGGGCGGGATCTCGGGGTCGAGGGTGAGCTGACGGTTACGGGGCTCCGTGCCGAGCATCGTGCGCAGGAACAGGAGCGGAGCCGCACTGGCCCAGGCCTGCGGGTTGCAGGCGGTGGGATAGGGGACCGGGGCGCGCCCGAAGGACCGGTCGTAGCCGGAGAAGGCCTCCGGGAGACGGAATTCGGAGAACCGCGCGGCGTCGAGCATCGCCAGGATGATGCGGTTGGCCTCCCGCCGAAAGCCGTACCGGGCGAGGCCATGGGCGATGAGCGAGTTGTCGTGCGGCCAGACGGTGCCCCGGTGGTAGCCGATCGGGTTGTACGGGCGGTCGTCGGTGGAGGTGGTGCGGACGCCCCAGCCGGAGAAGAGCTGGTCGGACATGAGTTGGCCGGCGACGATCGCGGCGCGCTCGCTGGGCACGATGCCGCTCCACAGCAGGTGGCCCATGTTGGAGGTCATCGAGTCGATCTGCCGGTTGTCGCCGTCGAGGCCGAGGGCGTAGTAGCCGCCGCGGTCGTCGATCCAGAAGTCCTGGTTGAAGCGGGCGCGCAGATCCGCGGCTGCGCTGCGGAGCCGGCTGGCGAGCGACGGGTCGTCGAGTGGGCCGTCGGCGAGTTCGGCGAGGCGCAGCTTGGCGTCGTACGTGTAGCCCTGTGTTTCGCAGGTCGCGATCGGCAGGACGGGCATAGCACCATCGGAGAAGAGGATGCCGTCCCAGGAGTCGCGCCAGCATTGGTTGCCGAGTCCCTGGGTCGAGCGGGTGGCGTAGTCGACGTAGCCGTCGTCGTTGCTGTCGCCGTATTCGTCGATCCAGCGCAGTGCGGCGTACGCGTTGTCCCGCAGGCTCTGGACGAACTGGTCGTCACCGGTCCAGCGCCAGTATTCGGAGAGCAGAATCAGCCACAGTTGGGTGGCGTCGACGCTGCCGTAGTAAGGGTTGTGGGGTTTGAGGCCGAGCTTGGTCAGCTCACCGGACCGGTACTCGTGCAGGATCTTGCCCGGCTCCTGGTCGGTGAAGTCGTCGAACTCGTTGCCCTGGTAGCGGGCGAGGACGAGCAGAGCGCCGCGCGCCAGATCCGGCCCGCCACCCATCGTCTGGTACGCGGTGATCAGTGTGTCCCGGCCGAAGAGGGTGAGGAACCACGGCAGCCCGGCCGACAACAGAACGACAGCTTCGTCCTTTAGGCGTATCTCGGTCCGCAGGGCGGTCAGATCCAGGGTCGACTTGTGGTACACATCGCGCAGCAGCTCAGAATCTGTCTCCAGGACCGGTTTGGCATTCTGCCAGCGGGCCAGGGGATCGTCCTGCTCGACGTCGAACGCCTCGCCGAAGCCGCGTTCCGTCGGCGCGATCTCCTTCTCGTCGTAGTACAGCGGGACCCGCAGGTGACACCGCCATTTCTGGTTGGGCACCAGGTCCAGTTCCCACACCAGCTCGTCGCCGTCGACCCGGTCGGCCGGCGGATCCGCCAGCACCTGCGTACGGGCCTCGAAGGTGCCGTTGCGGTATGCGAAGTCCAGCCGCGACCCGTCCGGGGCATGGGACCGGGTGATCTGGTGCGAGCGGTCCCGGACGGTCTCCTTGATCTCGAACAGATCCGCGAAGTCCGTACCGGCGGCCAGCCGCAGCTGGATCGTCACCGGCTCGTCGACGTACGACTGCAGTTCGATGCGTTCGTGCAGGCCACCGCCGATGAACCGCTGCCGGCGTACCCCGATGGCGTTGGCCTGCAGGCCGGGAAGCTCGGGATTGGCGAGAAAGAACGCCGCCGAGTAGTCCTCGACCGTGCCGGAACGCAGGATCAGCAGGGGCGACCCGCAGATCGTGAGTTCCCACCGACTCAGCAGGCGGGTGTCGTCGTTCACCAGTCCGCCGATCGAACCCGGCGGCACGTCCCCGGCCGCGTTGGAGAACATGAACGTCCGATATTCGAGTACGCCGACCGCGTCCGGCCCCAACTCCGGCGGTAGGTTCCGCACGGTCTCGCTCGGTATGGCACTCCGACGCGTCACCTGGGGCATCGGATCGGCCGGGGTAGGCCGACGAGCGTCGTTCGCCACGACACACCTTCCGGCAAGGAGAGAAGACGAGACGTACGAGGGCTGCGATTCACCGTATCCCCAGCCGGTGGCCGCGAGCGCCTGAACCGGTGACCCACCCCGTCCGGGCGAGGGGGCAGCAGGGCGGTGAGCAGCAGGGTTCGGCCTGCCCTTCTGGATCACTCGGCGGGTCGGCGGAGGATCACGAAGCGGCCGACGTCGGTGGAGGCGACGCGTACCAGGTCAAAGCCGGCCGACTCGGCCTCGGCGGCCAACTGCTCGGCGGTCCGGCCGAAGGGCGCGCCCCAGCCCTGGTACACCAGCCGCCGCAGCGCGTACGCGGGCCGGTCGGTCTCCTGCGGTTCCGGCTCCAACTCCTGGACCAGCAGCAGCGCGCCGGGCTTGAGCGCGCGCCGGATCATGGCGAGCGTCGCTGTTCGGGCCGACTCGGGGAAGAACGGCTGCGCCCAGAAGGCGCCGGTGAACGTGCCCTGCTCGTCGATGTCCCGGGCGTCCGCGCGCCTGATCTCGACCCGGTCGGCGACCCCGAGGGCCTCGGCCCGCCGTACCGCCTCGGCCGCGACGAGCGGCACCAGCTCGATGGCCAGTGCCCGCAGCTGCGGAAAGAGAGTCGCCATGGTGAGGGTCGCCCCGGCGATCCCGCAGCCGACGTCCAGCCAGCGCCCGGTCTGGGCGGCCTCGGCCATCTCGGTGAGCTGCGTGGTGAGGAGGTTCCCGTACACCGTCCTGGTGACCGGGGTGACCCGCGCGCCCACCGCGCGGGCGAGGACCAGCGCGTCGGCGTCGGTCAGCGCCAGCGCGCCGGAGGCCTCGGCGGCCGTGCGGACCTGCCGGTTCATCAGTGCGGCACCGGCCAGCACGTCGCTCAGACCGATCATCGCGTCGTCGGCGGCGAGGGCTTCGAACGACGGGCTGAGTCGTACGGTCCCGTCCTGCTGCTGGACGACACCGTGCGCCTCCAGCGCGGCCAGCAGATCGTGCAGGCGGGCCGGCGGGAGGCCGGAGAACTCGGCCAGTGCGTCGAGGTCACGGGGCTCGGCGAGGAAGCCCGTCCAGCCCTGTTCGTCGACCGCGGTCAACAGCGCCAGGATCTGTGCCCCGGCGATCCAGGTATCAAGGCTCTGCCGGGCACCGCCGGCGAGCGCGAGTCGCTCCATGGGCTGTACGTCGTTGCTCACACCGCTCACCTTTCTCCAGGTCAGCACCCCGATCGGTGCTCACCTCGGCCAGATGCGTTCATCGGGCCGGAAGTTCGCTGGACCAGGTATGCCGCCGGTCACACGGTGAGCATGGGCTCCGCCGCCGCCCGACGGGCATCGAATGCGGTCGGGGTCCCTCTAGGCTCGGACCGGTCGTCGACCGGCGCCTTCGGCGGCCCGAGGAGCGCGCGAGGTGAGGGAGTAGCTGTGCCGTACGGATACATCGGTTCGATGAAGACGACCCCGGGCCACCGCGACGACGTCGTGGCCATCCTGCTCAGCGGCGTCGACGGCCTGCGCGAGGCGGGCTGCGACCTGTACGTGGTGAGCGTCTCGACCACCGACGACGTCACGATCTGGGTCAGTGAGGTGTGGCAGAGCAAGGAGCACCACGCCGCCTCCCTGCAACTCCCCGAGACCAGGGCCGCCATCGGCAAGGCCATGCCGATGCTCACCGGCGAGTTCACCGGTCAGGAACTGACCGTGGCCGGGGGACTGGGGGTGTGACCTCGATGTTTCGTACGCCGCAGGTCATCCTGTTCAGCGAGAACATCCCGCGTGCCGCGGAGTTCTACGCGGGTCTCGGGTTCACCGAGACGTTCCGGGTGCCGACCGAGGGCGAGCCCATCCACGTCGACCTGACGCTCGACGGCTACAAGATCGGCATCGCCTCGGTCGCCTCCACCCGCGACGACCATGGCCTCGACCCGGTGCCCGACGGCCAGCGGGCCGCGGTGATCCTGTGGACCGACGACACCACCGCGGCGTACGCCCACCTCACCGCCCAGGGCGCCCCGGCGCTGGTCGCACCCCACACCTGGCTCGACCGTCTGTTGATCGCCTGGACCGCCGACCCGGACGGCAACCCGATCCAGATCGTCCAGCACCTGCGACGGCCCGGTTAGCAGGCCGAGCGGAGCCGGTTGTCCCGGTACCACGAGCAGACCTTCGTCACGCCAGGTGCCTTCGCCAGGGCTTGCCGGAGCTGCTCCTGCCCGTCCGCCGAAAGGCCGGGTCCGAACCTGACGGTCATGGTCACGCCCTTGCCGTCGGCGCGGGTGACGGTGCTGGTCTCCACCACGCCGGGCCCGCTGGTCGCGGCCTTCACCGCCGCCGAGTCGGTCGCGGTGAGATCGGGAAGGCCGTGGACGACGAATCCGGCCGGCGGTTCCGTCAGCGACCGGTGGATCGGTCCGGCCGATGCCACGCACGTGACGACGACCAGCGCGGCGCCGACGAGCACCGCTACCCGTGCACGGCGTGGCGACCGACGGGGATCCGCGATCGGGGCCAGGAGAATCAGCGCCGCCGGGAGGAGGGACGCCAGGACGAGCAGCAGGACGCCGGCGGCGAGGCTGGCGTACTCGAATGGCTTACGCCGTACGAGGAACAGGGGGATCGCCGTCAGTACGACCGGTAGCCACGCCGTCCAGAAAGCCGTGGTGCTGTCGTGCGTCTGGTACACCCAGCCACCGAAGAGGGCGGACGACAGCAGCGCGGCCCCCGCCAGGGCACGAGGCCAGAGATGTACCTTCTCCACCGTCACGGTCTGGGTGTCCACGGAAGGCATTGTGGCGTAACCGATCAAGAGCGTGGGGGCACGCGACCCCGCCTGGAGTCGACCGCCGCAACAGGCGAAGATCGGCGCCGGCAGAGCGCGGTGACCGTTGATCGCCAAAGCGTCACCTAGGATGAGGCTCATGAGCGCTGAGGCCGTTGGCATGCACATGCCTGCCGTCGTGACGCTCGACGACGTTGCGGCGATGAATGCCGCCGACCCGAACGGCCACCGCTACGAGACGAGCCCCGAGGGGGTCCTGTCGGTCATGCCGCCGCCCGACTCGGAACACGCCATGATCGCCAGTCGTCTCTTCGCGTGGCTGATCTTGGCTGGCTGGCCTGCCGAACAGGTGCTCCAGGCGGCCGGCGTGCGGATCCCCGGGCCGGACGGTGACGGCGGTCGGATCCCCGATCTCAGCGTGTGGCACAAGCCGCCGACCCGAAGCGTGTGGGCAACGGTGGCCGACGTCGTGCTCGTGGTGGAGATCGTCTCGCCCGGCTCGGAGGCGATGGACTCGGTGACCAAGGTCCGCGAGTACGCGTCGGCGGGGATTCCGCAGTACTGGGTGGTGGACCGGGACGGTGCGCAGACGGTGACCCTGCACCGGCTCGGCGGAGACGGCGCGTACGAGGAGCGGGCGCGGATGCCGCTGGCCTGGCTGCTCCAGACGGCGCCCGCCGATCACCTCGACTGAATCCAGGCCGGACCATCTACGGTGTCGACCCGTCGTATCGTTGCCTGATGTGGGCGGATGGTGACGCGTACGAGGCGTACGTGGGTCGGTGGAGCCGGCTGGTCGCGGCCGACTTCCTGACCGGGCTGGACGCGCCACCCGGGCGGCACTGGTTGGACGTGGGTTGCGGCACCGGCGCACTGACCTCGACGATCCTCACCGGGGCGGATCCCGTTCGGGTGACCGGCGTCGACCGCTCGGCCGGCTTCGTGGGTAACGCGCGGGCCCGCGTCGGCGATGCGCGCGCGACCTTCCAGGTCGGCGACGCCGGTGCGCTGCCGTTGTCCGACCACAGCGCGGACGTGGTGGTCAGTGGGTTGACGCTCAACTTCGTGCCGGAACCGGCGCGGGCGGTGGCCGAGTTCGCCCGGGTCGTCCGGCCGGCGGGGACGGTGGCCGCGTACGTCTGGGACTATGCCGACGGAATGGCGATGATGCGGTACTTCTGGTCCGCTGCCGGGCAGTTCGATCCGGTCGCGGCGGAGTTGGACGAGGGGCGCCGCTTCACGATGTGCTCGCCGGACGGCCTGCGGGAGCTCTGGAACGACGCCGGGCTGGGCGAGGTGTCGGTCCGGCCGGTCGAGGTGCCGACCGTCTTCACCGACTTCGCCGACTACTGGACGCCGTTCCTCGGCGGACAGGGCGCGGCGCCGGCGTACGTCGCGACGCTGGCCGAACCGGATCGGATCGCGCTGCGTAGCCTGCTCGCGGCGCGGCTGCCGATCGAGTCGGACGGCTCGATCCGGCTCACCGCCCGGGCCTGGGCCGTACGCGGCACCGCGCTAACGTGAGAAACGAGCATCTTCCCAGCTCAGCGGGGGTCTCTGTCGCATAACCGACAAGACGGTGAGGCCCCTGGTAGAGCACTGTTGGGGCAGGTGGAGAGGCTGACGGATGGCGAGCCACATCCGATTCCTCCGGCCGGGTGCGGCCAGCACCGTCCGCACCGAGGTCGCCTCCACCCAGCTCGGCCCCGCCGTCGCGGCGGACACGGCGTAGCCCGCCGGCCCACGCGTTCGGCCTGGCTCGTGGCTGCCGCCGACACCTCTGCGGGCGCCCGCAGAGGTGTCACCACCCATCGGGACAAGGACGTCAGCACCGACGACGTCGCCTTCCGGCCGCGCTGCCGCGCCGGTATCCCGCCTGCTCCCTGAACATCGTGCACTCCCCGCCGGTCCGGCGGCGCTTCTTGGCGTGCCCGGAACCGGCGGCCCCAACCAGAGAGGGCCTGATATGGCCACTCCGACCGTGATCGCACGTCTGAGCGCAGCGGTGTTCGCACCGGGCGAGCAGATGCTGCTGACCGTGACCTACTCCGATGCCGATACCAAGCCCCTGACCGTCACCATCGTGGTCACCGACGCGCAGGGCAACAGCAGCGCACCGGTTCGGGCAAACGTGGTGATCGACCCGCTCACCCTCGTCGTCACCGACGACTCGGGGCGTACCTGGGCCCGGGTCTCCGACACCGGTTCCGTCGCCGTGTATCGGGCGGTGGCGTGATGCCCCGCGTCACCGTTGTGGTGCGGGACAGCGCCGGGCACACCGCCACCGCGACTGCCGACTACATCGTCGGCCTGCAGCCGGTGCTCGGCGGCTACTACCTCGCCGGCAACGCCGACCCGACCACCGACATGGTCGGCGGCAACTTCCGCTCGTTGACCCAGTACCGCAGCTTCGCCGACGGCTACATCTTCCCCGGCTACAACCGCCCCTGGTTGATCACCCTGGGCGACGCGGGGGTGATGATCAACATGATTTTGGAGTTCAAGCACTACGGCGCCCCGACCGACGGGCCGCAGACCTTCACCGTGGACGGCACCACCTACACCGTGCCGGCTCCCGCGATGACCATCCAGCAGCGTCCCGGCACCACCTGGCCCAAGGCCTACGGGTACGGACAGGTGCTCAGCGGCCAGTGCGACGGGCTCTTCGCCCGCGCCCTGTCGCAGTATCGGACGCTCGGCTTCGGGGTGAACATCCAGCTCGCCTCCGAGTTCGACACCGATCACGAGTTCGGCACCACCGAGGCCGGCGTCCCGTTCACCTGGGCCCAGTCCGACGCCCGCGCGGTGCAGGCGGTCAACTACATCCTCACCTGGTTCAAGGCGCGCACTCTGCCGGGCGGCACGACCTTCTCGGTCGGGATCGCCGGCTTCGACCGGGCCTGCTTCCAGCGCATCCACCCGGAATCGCTGATGGCCCGGCTGGACTTCCTGCAGTGGAACGTCTACGCCACCAACGCCGGTGACACCGCGCTGTCGCGATTCCGGCGGACCAAAGACTGGGCGGTGGCCGACCTCGGCCCGGTGGGGCTGTCCCGTCCGGTGCTGATCGCCGAGTGGGGGGTACGGGTGGCCGAGTTCCCCAACCAGGCCGCCTGGATCGCCACCGTGCCGCCGGCGGTGGCCACGCTCAACGCCGAGCGAGGGCCGCTGATCGCCCGGACCAACTACTTCAACTCCGGCTGGGGCACCCTGGTCCCGAAGCCGGCCGGGTTGGCCGCGCTGCGAACCGCGTACGCCACCCCGCCGTACGTCTGACCGACCCGGCGGCGTCGGATCGCCGTTGTGGGGCCCTCGCCGGCGCAGGCCGGCGGGGGCCCGTTCGGGCTGCCGGGAGCGGCACCGGGATGTCGGGCGCACCGTCGCCGTCGACGTCGGTGACCACCTCCACCGAGCCGTCCAGATGCCGGGTCACGATCGACCGCGCGGCAGGGGCGCGGGGCGGTGGACCGGGCGACGGGACCGGCGTCGGGGCGGGTGCGGGGGCGGGTGTGGGACGGGGGCCGGGCGTGGGCGCGGGGTGGCTGTGCAGCCGGCCGCCGGGCGGGGCGCTGGCCGGCTCCACCGCGCTGCCGGTCGGGTCCAACTCCTCCTCGGAGGGGAAGACGTCGCCCCGTGGGGCCGGATCACGGTAGCTGCTCATGGGCGTAGGTTCCCCGACGATGACGAGAACAACCGTGCCCGATCGACCGGTGGTCCTGGTGCCCGGTCTGGCGGAGGATGTCGGGACCGACGCCACGGTCATGAACGGGGGTCCGAGCGTGGAATTGCGCCGGAATCGGGGAGCCCTTGTGCTCGCCCTGGCCTGCGTACTCGGTGGGGTGGTTCTGCTGTCATTGCCGAACGACGGCGCCCTGCTGCGGACGATCGTCGCGGTCGGGGCCGTCGCACTCGGCGTGGTGGCGCTGGTCAGCGCGTTGCGGCCGTTCCGGTTCGGGATCGGCGCGGACGGGCTGACCGTCCGGCGGCCCGGCCTGCGCCGGTCGATCCGGTGGGCCGAGGTCGAGGCGCTGGTCCTCGACGAGCCGGTCCGACAGGACGGCCGTGCGGTGCCACCACGGCTGCTGCTGGTGCCCGCGGCGGGGGTGACCCTGGGGCCGCCGATGACCGCCCGTCATCCGGTCGACGGCCGGCCCGCCATCGAGCTGCTCATCCTCGACCAGATCCGGGAACAACCGGAACAGGTGTCCGCGGCGCTCACCCGCTATGCCGGCGAGCGGTACGCGGACCTGCCCGCGCAGCGCCGCGCCGCCTTCGCCGCCCCGGACTTCCCGGTGGGCCTGCGCGGCTACAAGATGGATCAGGTCGACCAGTTGATCCGGCTCGGCCAGGACGCCCTGGTGTCCGGGGACGCGCAGGTCCGGCAGGCGGCCCGCGACGAGATCGAACGGGCCTGCGCCGCCGGCCTGCCGATCGCCCAGCGGGGGTACGCCACCCTCCCGACCGATGCCGCGCTGGACGCCCTCGCCGCCGCGCTGGCCGACCGCCCGTCCACCGACCGGACCACCTCGTGACCGCACCGGGACCGGGCGGCCCGTTGGCCGCAGCCGAGGTGCCGCACCGCAACTGGGCCGGCAACGTGCGCTACGCCGCGCGGGCATTCCACCGGCCCACCTCGGTCGACGAACTGCGCCGGCTGGTCGCCGGCAGCACCCGGATCCGCGCGGTGGGCAGCGGGCACTCCTTCAACCGCTTCGGCGACACCGCCGGCGACCTGGTCACCCTGGCGGGTCTGCCCCCGGTGATCGAGCTGGACGCCGCGCGCGGGCAGGTCACCGTCGCCGGCGCGCTGCGCTACGGCGACGTCGCCCGGCACCTGCACACCAAGGGGTACGCGCTGGCCAACCTCGCCTCGCTGCCACACATCTCGGTGGCCGGGGCGATCGCCACCGCCACCCACGGCTCCGGTCAGACCCACGGCAACCTGGCCACCTCGGTCGCCGGCCTGGAATTGGTCACCGCCGACGGCGATCTGCTGCGCGTCGACCGCGACACCGACCGGGACACGTTCGCCGGCATGGTGGTCGGGCTCGGCGCGCTCGGCCTGGTCACCCGGGTCACCCTGGACGTGGTGCCGACCTTCGAGGTGCGCCAGTACGTCCGGCTCGACCTGCCCCGCGAGGCGCTGGACGAGGCGCTCGGCTCGGCGTACAGCGTCAGCGTCTTCACCGACTGGCGCACGCCGCGGCTGCGCGAGGTGTGGCGCAAGCAGCGGGCGGACCAGCCGCCGCCCCCGGCGGACTGGCTCGGCACCACGGCCGCCGACCAGCCGCGGCATCCGGTGCTCGGCATGCCGGCGGAGAACTGCACCCCGCAGCTCGGGGAGCCGGGCCCGTGGCACGAGCGGCTGCCGCACTTCAAGCTCGGCTTCACACCGAGCAGTGGCGACGAGCTCCAATCCGAGTACCACGTACCGCGTGTGGTCGCGGCCGACGCGCTGGCCGCCCTGGACGACGTGGCGCACCTGATCGCCCCGGTGCTGCTGGTGTGTGAGCTGCGTACGGTGGCGGCGGACGAGCTGTGGCTCAGCCCCAACCATCGGCGGGACAGCTTCGTGCTGCACTTCACCTGGATCGACGACGCCGCCGCGGTGGCACCGGTGGTGGCCGCGGTCGAGGAGCGGCTGGCGCCGTTCGCGCCCCGCCCGCACTGGGGCAAGGTGTTCGTCACCGACCCGGCCACGCTGGCCGCCCGCTACCCCCGGTACGCCGACTTCGCCGCCCTGCTCACCCGGCTCGACCCCACCGGCACCTTCCGTACCGACCTGCTCGACCACTACTTCCCCCGCTGAACCCCCACGGGGGCATAGCGCGGTGGGGGGTGCCGGGTGGGATTGGTGCCGATCACCGAGACGGGCGGACGATGACGTCTGTCGATGGATAGCCGTCGACCGGTCCTGCCCGGGACCGTCGGTTCGTCCCGTCGGAGCGACGACATGCAGCCCGTACCCACCACCACCCCCCATTCGACGACCCGCCGCCCTCGGCGGGCCCTGCGGTGGGCGGTCGCCCTGGCCGTGCTCGGCGCCGGCCTCGGTGCCGCACCGCCGGCCCAGGCCGCCGCCAGCCCCTACCAGCGCGGCCCCGCCCCCACCGTGGCCAGCATCGAGGCCACCCGGGGGTACTTCACCATCGCCCAGAGCACCGTCTCCGCCGGTAGCGTGAGCGGCTTCGGCGGCGGCACCATCTACTACCCGACCAGCACCGCCGAGGGCACCTTCGGCGCGGTGGCGATCTCGCCCGGCTACACCGCCACCCAGTCCAGCGTGGCCTGGCTCGGGCCGCGCATCGCATCGCAGGGCTTCGTGGTGATCACCATCGACACGTTGTCCCGCTACGACCAACCGGCCAGCCGGGGGACCCAGCTGCTCGCCGCCCTGGACTACCTGAGCAACACCAGCAGCGTGCGTACCCGGCTCGACCGTTCCCGCCTCGCCGTGATGGGTCACTCGATGGGTGGCGGCGGCAGCCTGTCGGCGGCGAACACCCGGCCGCAGTTGCAGGCCGCGATTCCGCTGACCGGCTGGCACAGCGTCAAGAACTGGTCCGGCGTACGAGTGCCGACGCTGGTGGTCGGCGCGGAGAACGACTCGGTGGCGCCGGTGGCGTCACACTCCGAGCCGTTCTACACGAGCTTGCCATCCACACTGGACAAGGCGTACCTGGAGTTGAACAACGCCAGCCACTCCGCGCCCACCTCGCCGAACGTGACGGTCGCCAAGTACAGCATCTCCTGGCTGAAGCGCTTCGTGGACGACGACACCCGCTACGAGCAGTTCCTCTGCCCGGCTCCCGCAGCCTCAACCATCCAGGAGTACCGGGACACCTGCCCCCACTCCTGAACCCTGCCCCTCCCTCCCGCCTCTCCCGGCCCGTCACCGGGAGTTGGCGGGGGCTCGCAGGGCGGTGCGTTGGACTGCTCGGGAGATGTCGGTGGGGGAGACGATGCCGACCAGGCGGTTGTCGGTTACCACCAGGGCTCGGCCGTCGGCGCAGTCGGTGAGGCGGGGGAGTAGCTCGTTGAGCTGTTCGTCGGGTGCTGCCAGGCCGAGCCGGAAACTCGCCCTCATTCCCGGCTCATACCCGCAGGTGGCGTTCCCATGTCAGCCGGCGAGGTGGTGTGTCGGTCGGTGTGATCGGGCGGCGGTGTCGGTTGAACATCTGTCCGAGCTCCGACCGGCCGCACTCGATCACGTCGATTAGCGGACCGAAATCGACGTCTCGGAGGGGTGGGAAGGCATCGCGTGAAATCTAGTGATACCCAGGGTGTTTGACCAGACGCTCCAAGTGCGCAGCCTGCGGGTCGCCGCTGATCATTCGCCGAAAAGGTAAAGTGCGCAGACTGAGCCGGAACATGGATGGCCAGGGCGGAGGGGTCGGCGAATGCGGGAGGATTCACCGCGCTGGGAGCAGATCAACTCCAGCTCGTACGTCTGGGAGCAGGACGGGCTGCGTGAGTTGGCAGGCTACCTGCCCGACGGCGACCCGTACCACGTTTGGACGAACGTCGAGTTCGTCGGCGCCGACGGCACGATCAACGAGGTCGACGCTCTGGTGCTCGCCCCGAGCGGGCTCTATGTGCTGGAGTTGAAGCATTGGCAAGGGGAGATCCGCGGCGACGGCACCCAGTGGGTGCGGCGGGCGCCGAACTCCCGGCTCATCCCCGAGGACAACCCGTACATTCTGGCCAACCGGAAGGCTAAACGGCTGGCCAGTCTGATCCGCTACTACGCGAAGCAGCACGGACGGCAGCGCGAGACACCCTATGTCGGGGCCGCCGTGTTCCTCCACGCGAGGGCGATGCGGGCCGACCTCGATGCGATCGGCAGCCAGCACATCTATGGGCTGGAGGGGCACGACTCCGGTCTGCCCGGTCTGAAGAAGCTGCTGCTGGCTCTGCCCCGCAATCCGGATCATCTGGTGGACGAGGCGCGCGGCCGGGAGATCGTCGAGCTGGTGCGCGGCGCGAAGATCCGGCCGTCGGTGGCGGACCGAAAGGTCGGCCAACTGCTGCTGCACCCGAAGCCGTTCGCGGAGGGCCTCGGCTGGCAGGACTTCCTCGCCGGGCACGCGCTGGACACCTCGCTGGTGCGTCGGGTGCGGTTCTACCTGACCAGCCGGGCCGCCGAGCACGAGGTGCCGGCGATCCGTAAGGCGGCGGAGCGGGAGTTCCGCCTGCTGCAGGGCATCCACCACCCCGGGGTGGCCCGGGCGCACGACCTGGTTGAGCATTCGTGGGGCCCGGCGGTCATCTTCGACCATCAGCAGGACTGGGTACGCCTCGACCAGTGGCTGCTCCGGCGCGGCGACGCGTTGACGCTGGCCCAGCGGTTGCAGCTGGTGCAGGATCTCGCCGAGATCGTCGACTATGCGCATTCCCGCAGGCTCGCCCACCGGGCGCTCTCGCCCCGTGCGATCTATGTCGGCGACCCGGACGGGTCGCGCCCCACACTGGTGGTCACCGACTGGCAGACGGGTGGCCGGTTGGCCGGCACGACTCAGCTCACCCGCCTGGGCCCGTCGAGCGATCCGGCCAGCCTGGAGCTGTTCTTCGATGACGAGGTCCGTCGTTATCAGGCGCCGGAGGCCGAGAACGCCACCCGCCTGCCGGGCCACCAGCTCGACGTGTTCGCGCTCGGAGCGCTGGCGTACCGGATCTTCGCCGGGGTGGTGCCGGCCGCCACGCCGGAGGAGTTGGTCAACGCGGTCCGGGACAGTGGTCTGCATCTGGATGTCGCGGTCGATGGAATGCCGGACCGGCTGGTCACCCTGATCTACGACGCGACCCGGGGTGACCCGGCGCACCGGCTACCCAGTGTTTCCCGCTTCCGCAGCGACCTCGAAGAGGTCTGGGAGAAGCTGACCGCACCGGAGCCGGAGCCGGTCACCGACCCGCTCTCCGCCCATCGCGGGGACGTGCTCGACGGCGGCCTGGAAGTGAAGGACAGGCTCGGCTCCGGTGCTACCGCCGTCGCCCTGTTGGTTGCTCGAGAGGGGGAGTCCCGCCCCCTGGTGTTGAAGGTGGCCCGCGACGAGCAGCACGAGGAACGACTGACCGCTGAGGCCCGTACCCTCAAAGGGTTGAAACATCCCCAGGTGGCGGCGTTGGTGAAGGGCCCGGTACGGGTCGGCGGCCGGACCGCCCTGCTGATGGAGAGCGCCGGGTCGCGCACCCTCGCCGAGGAGCTGCGCGGGGGCCGGTTGGCGCTTGACCTGCTGGAGCGGTACGGGCGGGACCTCCTCGACATCGTCAACTATCTCGACGGGCAGGGTGTCTGGCACCGTGACCTGAAGCCTGCCAACCTGGCGGCCCGGCCCCGACCGAAGGACAAGCAGCCACACCTCTGCGTCTTCGACTTCTCGCTGTCGACGAGCCCCGCCGACCAGATCGGTGCAGGGACCGTCGGCTACCTGGACCCGTTCCTCGGCCCGCCGCGCCGGCTGCGCTACGACGCGGCGGCGGAGCGGTTCGCGGCGGCCGTCGTCCTCTACGAGATGGCGACGGGCACCCTGCCACGGTGGGGCGACAACGCCAACCCGGTGGTGGTCAATGATGAGGTGACCCTCGACCCCGCGGCGTTCGACCCGGCTGTGGCCGACCGGCTGGTGGAGTTCTTCCGCCGGGCGCTGGCCAGGGACGCGGCGGCCCGGTTCGACACGGTCGACGAGATGACCGATGCCTGGCGGGCCATCTTCCAGCAGATCCCGCAACCGGCCGTGACGCCGGTCGGGCCGCTGCCCGCGGTGGTGGGGCTGACCCGTGAGTCACCGCTGGAGGTGACGGAGCTCACCGCGCGGGCCCGCTCGGCGCTGGAGCGGCTCGGCATGCACACCGTCGGGGACCTGCTGGACGCCGAGCCGTCGGCGCTGACCAGGGCCAAAGGGGTGCCGGACGCCACCCGCAAGGAGATCCTCGCCCAGGCGCGGACGCTGCGCGCGGTGCTGCCCGGCGACAGCGAGCCGACTCCCACCGACGAGCAGCCGCTGGCACAGGGCGTGGAGGCGCTCTGCGTGACCCTGCTGCCGGCCACCACATCGCGCAACCATCGGACGGTGGCCGTGCTGCTCGGGCAGGCACCCGCCGAGGACGGCGCATTCCTGTGCTGGCCGGCCCAGAGCGAGGCAGCCCGAGCCACCGGCCGGAGTCAGCCGCAGATCTCCAAGCTGCTGAGCGCGCAGGCCAAGACCTGGTTGGCCAACCCCGCACTGGAGGCGGTGCGCAACGAGCTGGTGGCGTTGCTCGACGCCCGCGGCGGGGTGATGTCCGCCGAGGAGTTGGCCCAGTCGTTGATCACGGCACGCGGCTCCTACACCGCTGCGCCGAGGCGATTGCCGCAGGCCGTCGGGCTGGTCCGCGCCGCCGTCGAGGCCGAGCTGAGCACCGGCGGGGACGCCAGGCTGGCCATCCAGCGGTTCCGTAGCTCTGGCATCGTCCTGGCCGGTCGGGAGCCGGACGACCCGGCGTCCGACGTCACCGCTGCTGATTTCCTCGGGTACGTGGTGAAACTGGGCGACCGCGCCGTCGATCTGGTTGACGCTGACCCGCTGCCGACCCGGCAGCGCGCCGTCGAGGACCTACGCCGGCTGTCCTTGCCGGCCGGCATGCCGGTGGTGGCCGACCTGCGGCTGTTGCAACTTGCGGCGGTCGGGAGCAACGACCGGGTCGACGTCAACGCGCAGGGGCAGCTCTATCCGGTGGGCATGTCGGCGGAGCGTGCGGTGCGGTTGTCGGTCGGTGGCCTGATCGGCCAGCGGCTCGGGCCGCAGCAGATCCGTGACCGGGTGCGAAGCCGCTTTCCTCGGGCGGAGCGGGTGCCGGACCGGCCCATCCTGACCGACCTGCTGGCGACGGCCCAGGTGCCACTCACCTGGCATCCGCAGGACCGGGTATACGGCCCGGAGAGCACCCTCGCGTCGGTGACCGGCACCCGGATGGCAACCACGCACGCGCCGTTGCTCGGGCCGACCGCCACCGACGAGGTGGGCCAGAAACTCGCCTCGGCCATCGAGCGGCGGGCTTTCCTCGCGGTGCTGGCACCATGGCGGCGGCTCGGCCCGGCTCGGCGGGCACTGCTGGCCCGGCTGTCGGTGACCGAGGTGGATGTCACGGCGATCCTGCTGGAACGCTTGCGCTCACTGGGCTTTCCGTGGGAAGCGATCGTCGCGGCGGACAACGGCTCGGCGCTGGATGCCGACTTCCGCAGCCTCGTGGATCTGGTCCGGCACCAGGTGGTGCCGGCGGTCAGCGAGGCGATCGCCGCAGCCGACGGGCCGGTGCTGATCACCGAGGCGGCGCCACTGGCCCGGTACGGGCAGCTCGTGCTGCTCCAGGAGTTGGCCGACCCGACCCGGCCCCGGCCGGCGGCCCGGCTGCTGTTGGTGCCGGCCCGTCGACCTGATCCGGCGGTGCTGGACGGGGTGCAGTTGCCGCTGACATCACCGGCCAGTCAGTCGATCTGGCTGGCCGACGACTGGATCGAAGCAACTGCCCTGACGCCCCGACCAAGCGCGTGATCAGTCAGCGGTGCCGGGCAGGACGACCCAGGCGGTGGTAAGCCAGTGGAGGGATCGATTGTGGCAAAACTCGCCCTGAGTCAGGCCGAGGCTGCGCTTTACGAGCTTGTCGGCCCTCGGACCTTCGTACGCGCGCGCCAGTTGCTCGAGCGTGGCGAGCTGCTGGACGTGCAGTGGGATCCGGAGACCGGTCAGGCGCACGGTCGACTCGGCGGCAGCGGAGCCGGATGGGTGGCAGCGACGGTGCGGTCGGGCGCCGAGGGCATTGTCGAGGCGCTGGATGGCTTGTGTCCGTGCGGGCAGGCCGATTGTGCCCACCCTGCCGCGCTGGTACTTGCGACGTTCGCCGCGCCCGCGCCCCGGAGGCCTCGCCGCGCGCGGGAAGCGGCGAGTTGGGAGCGGGCGCTCTCTGCGTTGGTCCGGGACGTCGCCCCGCCACCGTCGGTGGTCGAGTCGGAGCCGCCCGGTCTCGGCCTGCAGTTCGACGTCGTCTCTCAGGGCCCGGACGATGCGGCCGATTTCCGGGTCGAGCTGCGGCCGGTGGTGCCGGGCCGTACCGGCTGGGTGCGGTCCGGGGTCAGCTGGTCGACGTTGAACTACACCTACTTCGGCCGGTCGACGCGCACGGAGCGGCACCGCCGACTGCTCGTCGAGATCGCCCGACTGGCGAGTACGGGCACCGACGGCTTCGACCACTACTACGACACCCACCGGCGGGCGATCGTGCTGCACGAGTTCGCCAGCCGTCGAATCTGGGACCTGCTGGCTGAGGCGGAGGAGGCCGGGCTACCGCTGGTGCAGGCCGGCAAGCGCGCCGGGCCGGTCGTGGTGGGTCGCCCGGCCCGGCTCTCGGTGCAGGTCGGTCGGGCCGATGGGGAGCTGGTGCTGGTACCGACGTTGTCGGCCGGTGGCGCGCCGATCCCCGTGTCGCGCGTACTCCTCGTCGGTGAACCGGCGCACGGCCTCGCCGGGCGCGCGGAGCTGAGCGGGTCTGACGGCCGACCCGGCGTACCGGCGCTCTGGTTGGCGCCGCTGGCCGGGCCGCTGCTGCCGGGGATGGTGCGGGCGCTCGCCGGGCCGCCGATCCGGATTCCGGCTGCCGAGGAGCAGCAGTTCTTCGACCGCTTCTACCCAGAGCTGCTCCGCCAGGTGGAGGTGTTCGCCGCCGACCCGGCCGTTCAGCTTCCGCCGGCTGGGCCGGCCACCCTGACCGCGACGGTGACCGCCGAGCCAGATCAGCGTCTCCGAGTGGGCTGGGAGTGGCATCGGCTCGTCGGTGGCCGACGTCATCCCGAGCCGCTGTGGGACGGGGTGGCCGCCGTCGCGGACGAGCGCCGCGCGGAGCTGCTGCGACGGGTCGTCGACCTGGTCGCCAAGGCCGCGCCCGAGCTTCTGGAGCCGTCGTCGGCCGGGGCCCGGTTGGCGGCCTCGGTGAGCCTCGCCGGCGACGCCCTGATCCGGTTCCTCAGTGATGTCGTGCCGCGCCTGGCCGAACTCGACGGTGTGGAGCTGGTCACCGCGTCGGACGGCGTGCTCGATGACTATCAGGAGACGCACGCCGCGCCCACCATCACCTTCGTGGATGGGGGCGAGCCCGGCGAGCATGACTGGTTCGACCTGTCGGTGCGGGTCGCCGTCGGTGGGGAGCAGGTCGACTTCGCCGACCTCTTCGGCGCGTTGGCGCAGGACCAGCAGTACCTCATCCTGCCCAGCGGCAGCTACTTCGCACTCGAACGCCCCGAGTTCCAACAGTTGCGGGAGCTGATCGCCGAGTCCCGGGCACTCGCCGACGCCCCGTCCGGTGTGCTGCGGGTCGGCCGGTTCCAGGCCGGGCTCTGGGACGAGCTGGCCGAGCTGGGTGAGGTGACCGGCCAGGCCGCGGCCTGGCAGCGGTCGGTCCGCGCGCTCAGCGAGGCGACGCCCACCACCGAACAGCAGGTCCCCGCCGGGGTACGGGCACAGCTGCGCCCGTACCAGCGGGATGGTTTCCGCTGGTTGGCGACCCTGCATGACCACGGCCTCGGCGGTGTACTCGCCGACGACATGGGGCTCGGCAAGACTCTGCAGACGCTGGCACTGATCTGCCACGCGCGCGCCGAGGCGCCGTTCCTGGTGGTCGCCCCGGCCAGTGTCGTCGCCAACTGGGCGAGCGAGGCGGCCCGGTTCACTCCGGAGTTGGCCGTCCGAGTGATCAACCAGACCGCGGCGCGACGTCGCGCCACGCTGGCCGAGGCGGTGGCCGGTGCGGACGTCGTGGTCACCTCCTACACGCTGTTCCGGCTGGAGTACGACGACTATCGCGGCCTCGGCTGGGCCGGGCTGATCCTGGACGAGGCGCAGTTCGTCAAGAATTCGCAGTCCCAGGCGCACCGCTGCGCGAAGCTGCTGCCGGTCCCGTTCAAGCTGGCGATCACCGGCACGCCGATGGAGAACCACCTGGGCGAGCTCTGGGCGCTCTGCTCGATCACCGCACCTGGGCTGTTGCCTCGGGCTGAACGGTTCACCGAGTACTACCGCAACCCGATCGAGAAGGAGCGGGACGCGGAGCGACTCGCCCAGCTGCGCCGCCGGATCCGACCGCTGATGCTGCGCCGACGGAAGGCGGACGTGGCGGCCGACCTGCCGGCCAAGCAGGAGCAGGTCATCGAGGTGGAGCTGGACCGCCGGCACCGCCGGGTCTATCAGGCGTACCTGCAGCGGGAGCGGCAGAAGGTTCTCGGTCTCCTCGGTGACCTGGAGAAGAACCGGTTCGAGATCTTCCGCTCGTTGACCCTGCTCCGGCAGGCGAGTCTCGACGTGGCGCTGGTCGACCCGAAGCACGCCAACGTGCCGGCGACGAAGCTGGACGTGCTCACCGAACGGATCGTCGGCCTGGTCGACGAGGGGCACCGGAGCCTGGTGTTCAGCCAGTTCACCCGCTTCCTCGACGCGGCTCGGCAGCGCCTCGAGGCAGCGGGGATCACCTGCAGCTACCTGGACGGGACCACCCGGGACCGGGCGGCCGTCATCGACGGGTTCAAGAGGGGCGACAAACAGGTCTTCCTGATCAGCCTCAAGGCCGGCGGCTTCGGCCTCAACCTCACGGAGGCCGACTACTGCCTGCTGCTCGACCCGTGGTGGAACCCGGCCGCGGAGAATCAGGCGGTCGACCGCACGCACCGGATCGGCCAGACCCGCAACGTCATGGTGTACCGCCTTGTCGCCAAGGAGACCATTGAGGAGAAGGTGATGGCGTTGCAGGCTCGTAAGGCGGAGCTCTTCAGCAGCGTCCTGGACGGGGGCGAGTTCGGGTCCGCGCAGCTCACCGTCAACGACATCAAGAGCCTGCTGGAGTAAGCGGCACAGCCGGACGTCAACGAACTGTCCAACTTCGCCACATTGAGGGCACCGGGCTTGTTACGGGCTGTGGTAAGAATCTAGGAATGTCGCTGCGCAAGATCGTGTTGGAGAACTACCGCTGCTTCCGGGATCGGCAGGAGATCGAGTTGGCCCCGGTTACGGTGGTCCTCGGCAAGAACAACTCCGGCAAGAGCGTGTTGACCCGCGCGCCGCTGGTTATCGCCACCGGATTCAACACCACCGGCACGGCACCGCTTGACCTTGACCGGCTCGGGCCGGACACCGTGGACGACTTCAGAGAGCTTTACCATGATCATCTCACCGGTCGGCCGATAAAGCTCGGACTGGTTGTCGAGGGCGGATCGAGATTTGCCCTCGAGGCTGAGATCCAGTACCTCGACAGCATCAACAGCGCTATCGTGTCGAGCCTGGACATCTTGTCACCCCAGATCACGGCGATGCTCGTTTCATCGCGGCTGGTCGCGTCCGGTCGGCGCGAAACACCCGACATCGACGGGATCGCCGTCACTCCGCTGCCTCAGATTCGTCAGGGCGAGCTCCTGGAGTACGAAATCGATCAGGTTGGACGAGAGCGGTTTGTCCGGCCGGTCGCCTTCAAGGGGCTCGTGCCGGACCTGAGTGCTGCGCCCGGACTGACCGACCTCGTCGACTTCGACCTGAGTCCCGGCCCGATCCGGTATCTCAGCCCTTATCGGGAGCGGGTTGCGCGCCAGCACCGACTGCCGCTCGGGGCACCGAAGTTGCTGGGCGTGCAGGGCGAAGGGATGCAGGGCATCCTCGCGGATGACGCCCGGCGAGCGGGTGGCGCTTTGGTAGTACGGGTCAACGAACTCTTGGAAGCGATCGTGCCAGACTGGCGGATCGCCGAGATCCCGGACGGCACCCTGTGGTCGACCGTATTGGTTCGGCGGGATAGCGCGGTCAGGGTCAACCTGGCCGACGCGGGTACCGGCCTGGCTCAGGTGCTGCCGATCCTGGTGCAGTGTGCCCTCGACGAGATGCGCGGCGCAACGGACCGCGCGCCATTGCAGATCATCGAGGAGCCGGAGATGCACCTGCATCCGGCCGCGCACGCCGAATTAGCGGACCTATACCTCAACACCGCCAGGGCGACGGGGACGCAGTTCCTCATCGAGACGCACAGCGAGACGTTGCTGCTGCGACTACGCCGCCGGATTGCCGAGCACAACGACATCTCCGCCGAGATGGTGCGGGTGTATGTAGTCGAGCAGCGGGACGGCGCCTCGGTGGTTCGTCGGGTCGATATCGATGAGCTAGGGAACCTCGACGACACCTGGCCCGATGGCTACTTCTCGCAGGACTACCACGAGGTCCGAGCCCTCGCTGCCGCCCAGATGGAGCGACTTGACGATGCTTCTTGACATCGACACTGAGGTCTTCGATGGCGATGACCACCTCCCGGTGATCGAGATCCTCAAGCTCGTCGCGAGGGGACGTCACGATTGGTCGCCGACCAGCCCGGCAGCGGTACGCGCCGCAACCTTCGTGGCGACGCTCTACGCAGCCAAGATCAAAGGGCCGGATCTGAAGCTTTGGGCTACGAAGGCGGTGGAGGCGGCAGCAGACCGTGGCTTACCGGCAGTCACTCGGCCGCAAAGCCGACGAGCTTTCACCGTGACGGCTAAGAATGTCGGGGCGGCCGCCGATGACCTGGGCAAGCCTGCCGTCCTGGTGGTCGAGAATAGAATCGGCGATGGCGGCTTCGTTCGGGCGATGGCTGCCGCACTCGACGACGAGCGGGTGGTCCACGCGCTTCGAAAGCGCTGGCTGAAGTTTTGCCACAGCGGCGGCACCGGGCAGATGCCGGCCCTGGCGGCGGACGAGTGCCGAGACTTCTCGCTGATCATTCGGGTCGCGATGCTGCTCGACAGCGACCGAGACGACGTCGCCAAACCGAGCCCGAACGACGCCAAGGTCCGGCAGGCGCAGCGCGACGGCGTGCCGCACGTGCACATGCTCACCTGGCGGATGGTCGAAAACTATGTGCCGTTCCAGGTGTGGGATCAGCACTTCCCGCACCGCACGGATAAGGTCAAGGAACTTCGGGGGATGGTCCCGCAGCAGCGCGGATACAAACATCTGAAGGTTCACTTCGTGGGCAGGGATGGGAAGATGCCCTCTCCGCTGATGCCGGAGGGCTTGATGTTGTCCGAAGCCGACTTCCATGAGCTGGGACCTGACGTGGTGGCCGAGCTGCGGCAGGTGCTGGCAATGATCCACGAGATCCTTTAGGACACTGGTAAAACATGCTGAGTGAGCGCGGCGAGAGTCGACTCGAGCCTGCCGTCCTTCACCTGGACGCGGTGCTGGATGACGTTGCCGCCGGCGTGCTGCGGGTGCCGGCCTTCCAGCGGCCATTCGTGTGGCGGCCTGAGCAGATGCTTGACCTGTTCGACAGCGTCGAGCGCGGCTACCCGATTGGGAGTCTGTTGCTATGGGAGACCACTAGGCAGGTCGAGTCGCTCGACCAAGTTGGCGACGTCGTCGTCGACGATCCACCTGGGGGGCAGGTGGTGTCCTATGTGCTGGACGGACACCAACGACTCTCCACGCTCTTTGGTGTCCTCCGTCGCCTCGGTCGTCCGCCTCGCCCTGACGATCAGCGCGAATGGAAGTGGCGGATCTACCGTGACCTGTCGCCCAGGAGCGACACTGAGCGCTATCGCCACCACCGTGCAGCCGGCACTCCGCCCGCTCCGGCACCGGACAACTTCCTCCCCGTCCGCTCAGTGGCCAGCACCCTCGACTTCCTGAACTTCTCGCGGAACCTGGAATATCGCGTGGGGCGGGACAAGGCGGATCGGCTGGTGCGCGAGGCGGATCGGGTCGTTCAGCGAATCAAGGGCTACAAGCTCAGCCTGATAAGGATCAAGGGCGGTGACCTGGAGCAGGCTGTGGAGGTCTACACCAGGCTCAACCGCAAAGGCGTACGCATGGACGCCGATCAGGTGATCTCGGCGCTGACTCACCGGCCAGGTCAGCGCACGCTGGCCAATCGCGTTGACGACATCGTCGAGTCGGTCGCCACCACCGGCTTCGGTGAGCTGCCTCGCCTGGCAGTTTTCCGCGTCGTCCTGGCGGTCGCCGATGAGCCGGACGTGATGACGCCGCGGTGGGAGGCGATGGCCCAGCGACTTCAGAACCGGTTGGTCGATGCCGTTCCCGCAGCGGAGCAGGCGGTGCACCGCACGGTCGAATTTCTAATTTCCGTTGGTCTCCCGTTGGCTCGGTTCCTACCGTACGCACACCAACTCGTGGTGCTGGCCAAGTTTTTTCATCACTGCCCGGAGCCGGACGATGATCAGTGGTTCGAGCTGCGGCGCTGGTTCTGGGGCACCTCCTGGGCTGGCTCCTTCGCGGGTGCCAACTCGACGGTTCTTCGTTCGGCTCTCGAGGAGATGCAACAGTTCGCCGCGCGGCGGGTCAGGCTGAGCCTCGACACCGGGGCTGTCCAGCCGATGCCCGACTCCTTCAACCTGAACAGTGCTCGCACTCTGGCCTTTGTCGCGTGGGAGACGACCGAGCTGCCCAAGCGCCTGAATGGGATCGGCCAGGAGTTCGACGTGGCCCGGTTACTCTCCTCAGGCGCGACCCAGGCGTACCGTTCAGTAGTCGCCGGGGATTCCCGGCCCGCCAACAAGCTGGTCTTTCCCACTGTCGCGGGACTCGGGTTAGAGAAGTCATTGACCGACCTGCCTGCCGAAGGCGGCGGGCTATTCGACCACGATCCCACGAGCCCGTATTCATCTGCTGGTGCCCGGCGGATCCTGGAGAGCCATGCCATTCCCTTGTCGGCATGGTTTCGGCTCAAGGAGGGTAACGGCACGCTCTTCGTTGCCGACCGTACGCGCGAACTGGAGGCCCGGCTGCGGGCTTTCGCCGAGGAGATCGGGCTCGGACTGGGTGATGATCTCGAAGGCGTGGCCGACGACGACTCGGAGTAGTGGCTGTGGGGGTGTCCGGCCTTAGAATCTGGCGGTGATCGAGCTGAAGGCGTTGCAAGCGCAGGTCAAGAGCCTGGTGGAGGATCTGCGCGGGCAGGTCGCGGAGGCGCCGGGCCTGCGGGCGGAACTGCGCCAGGAGTACGCGGCGGCGCAGGCCGCCCAGCGGGTCGGCGGCAGCTTCGAGACCTGGCTTGACGACGTGCTCGACCAGGCGGCGGTGGCCTGGGTGCTCGGCTGTGTGTTCGTCCGGTTCTGTGAGGACAACGGGCTGGTCGACAAGCTGTGGATCGGTGGTGCCGACCCAGCCGCGCCAGCCGAGCGGGGAGTGCAGCACCGGCAGGCGTACCTGATCGCCAACCCCCGGCACAACGACCGGCACTGGCTGTGGGAGGCGTTCGGCTACCTGGCCGAACTGAAGGCCACCGGCAAGATCTTCGACCGGCGGCACAACCCGCTGTGGCGGTTCCACATCTCCGGCCCGGCCGCCGAGGAGCTGAGCGACTTCTTCCGGCGCGGCGCTGGCGCCGTCTCGCTTCGTCGACCGGATCTGAACACCCGCTTCCTGGGCGACCTCTACCAGGACATGTCCGCGCACGCGAAGAAGACGTACGCGCTGTTGCAGACCCCGGAGTTCGTCGAAGAGTTCATTCTCGACCGCACCTTCGAGCCAGCGGTCAAGGAATTCGGCCTCGCCGCCACCAGCGTCATCGACCCGACCTGCGGCTCCGGCCACTTCCTGCTCGGCGCGTTCCACCGACTGGTGGGTAAGTGGCGGGAGCGGGAACCGGCCACCGACGTGAAGGTGCTCGCCGAACGGGCGCTTGGCCAGGTCACCGGCGTCGACATCAACGGCTTCGCGGTAGCCATCGCCCGCTTCCGACTGCTGATCGCCGCCATGAAGGTGTGCGGCCTGACCAAGCTGGAACGTACGCCCGCGTTTCCGGTCCGGGTGGCGACCGGCGACTCACTGCTGCCGTGGGGAGACTTCAGCTCCCGTGCGCAGGGTGACCTGCTCGCCGAGATCGAGGGCAAGGCCGTTTTCGCGTACGAGAGCGAAGACGCAGACCTCCTCAAGGACTACCTGCGGGAAAACCAGTACACGGTGGTGGTCGGCAACCCGCCGTACATCACCGTGGCTGACTCGGCCCGCAACCAACTCTATCGCAGCATCTATCCGACCGTCTGTCACCGGCAGTATGCGTTGACCGTGCCCTTTGCGAAGCGCTTTTTCGATTTGGCCAAGTGGTCTGACGAACACGGCGATGGCGCTGGGCATGTCGGTCAGATCACCGGCAACGCCTTCATGAAGCGCGAATTCGGCAAAAAGCTGATCGAGGGCTACTTCGCTCACGAGGTCGAACTCACAGAGGTTATCGATACATCCGGCGCCTACATCCCCGGCCATGGCACGCCCACAGTGATCCTTGTCGGCCGTGCGAACAAGCGCCGCCGTTCAGCCACGCTGCGTACTGCCCTCGGCGTTCGGGGTGAACCGTCGGCTCCAGAATATGCCGCCGATGGGCTGGTATGGCAGGCGGTCGTCAAGCAGATCGACAACGCCGGTTCTGAGTCTGATTGGATCAGCGTCCTAAACCTTTCCCGCAGTCAACTCGCAACCCATCCGTGGAGCCTGTCAGGAGGAGGTTCCGCTGACCTGCTGACTAGCCTGGCGAGAGACCAGGAATTTCGGCTAGGTGAAAGTATCGAAGTCGTCGGCCGGACGACGCACACCGGACTTGACGACGCCTACTATGCACGTAATGTGGCGCTCAGGACGAGAGGCCTGCTTGCTGCCGGGTTGCCAGTCGTCCCGGGGGAAGACGTTCGTGACTTCGCGCTCTCGGCGAAAACGTGGACGCTTTTTCCTTACGATCAGATGGGCCAGCCCCGCGAGTTGACGGAGGGTGAACAGCACTTTTACTGGCCGAACAGAACGGCACTGCGTCTTCGTGTGGACTTTGAGCAGACCCCTGAGCAGCGCGGACTTCGTTGGTTCGATCACAGCATGTTCTTTCCGAAACGGTATCGGGTGCCGCTATCGATTGCGTTTCCATTCGTGGCGACTCATAACCACTTTGTGTTGGATCGAGGCGGCAAGGTCTTCAACCGTACTGCTCCAGCGATCAAGTTGCCGGAGGGGGCGACGGAGGACGATCACCTGCGGCTGCTCGGGGTGCTGAACAGTTCTACCGCCTGCTTCTGGCTCAAGCAGGTGAGCCACAACAAGGGCAGCCAAGGCGTCAACGAGGGTTTCAAGAGTCAGGAATGGGAGCGGTTCTACGAGTTCACCGGCACCAAGCTGGAGGAGTTTCCGCTGCCGTTGGCGTACCCGTTGGGGCGGGCTCGGGAACTTGATGGGCTGGCGCAGCGGCTCGCTGGCTTGAGCCCGGCGGCGGTTGCCGCTTCGGGGGTGCCGACCCGGCAGCGGCTCGCGGAGGCTGAGGCGGAGTATCACTCGGTGCGGGCGCGGATGATCGCGTTGCAGGAGGAGTTGGACTGGGAGGTCTACCGGCTTTACGGGCTGATCGACGAGGACCTTACCTGCGCCGACCCGCCGGAGTTGGCGTTGGGGGAGCGGGCCTTCGAGATCGTGCTGCACACCAGCGGGGCGCAGACCGAGTGGTTCAACCGGCACGGGTCGAAGCCGATCGACCGGCCGCAGCCGCACTGGCCGGCGGAGTACCGGTCGCTAGTGGAGCGGCGGATCGCCACCATCGAAGCGAACCGGCACATTGGGTTGATCGAGCGGCCGGAGTGCAAGCGGCGCTGGTCCACCGATGGGTGGGAGAAGATGCAGTCGGCCGCGCTGCGGGACTGGCTGCTCGACCGGTTGGAGTCCGCGGAGCTGTGGGCCGGGCAGCCGAAGCCCCTGTCGGTGGCGCAGCTCGCCGATCGGGTCAGCGGTGATCAGGATTTCCGGGCGGTGCTGGATCTGTGGGTCGGGCACGACAGCTACGACGTGACTCGCACGCTGGGGCAGTTGCTCGCCGACGAGGACGTGCCGTACCTGCCGGCGCAGCGTTACAAGCCGGCCGGGCTGCGCAAGCGTGCGCAGTGGGAGCGGACCTGGGCGTTGCAGCGTCGGGAGGACGCGGGGGAGAAGGTCACCATCGAGGTGCCGCCAAAGTACACGTCGGCGGATTTCGTCCGGCCGTCGTACTGGAAGGCGCGCGGCAAGCTCGACGTGCCGAAGGAGCGGTTCATCTCGTACCCGCAGGCGGGGCGGGACAGCGACGGCAGCGAACTGCTCGGCTGGGCTGGTTGGGATCACCTGGCGCAGGCGCAGGCGCTCGCCACCGTTTACCTTGACCGAAAGACGCAGGAGGCGTGGCCGGCGCACCGGTTGCTGCCGCTGCTCGCCGGGCTGGTCGAGGTCGAGCTGTGGCTGCATCAATGGCACTCGGGTGAGCAGGCCGGCTACCCCGGGTCACCGGCCGAGTTCTTCACCGACTTCATCAACGCCGAGTTGGCCCAGCTCAGCTCCGACCGTTCCGCGTTGGCGCTGCTGCGCGGCGTGCCATCACTGTCCTGATTGTGAGCGTCTCATGCCCTACTGTCGCCAAACATGACCACGCTTCTGCTGTGCTCCTCGCCCTGCCTGCTGTTCTTGGTGCTTCTACTTGCCGTGAGCGGGGGCAGGGTCTGGGAGGACTTGAAGCTGAGGCACAGGCGCGCGCGGTTCATCGTGCGCGAGTTGGATAGGCGAGAGGATCAGTAGTAGGGGCGTTTGCCCACGGAGTTGCACTCCTCCGGGTCCGTGGGAGCGTACCTTCGCCGAATGCCTGGTCGCCGGGCATTAGATGCGGCTGGCCAGGTCCAATGCCTCGGTTAGGAGCGCATCAAGATCTTCGTCAGAGATCGCCCTGCCGCCGAGGGTGTGCAGGATGGTCAGGCCCTGGATGCGGCCCGCGACCTTGGGGTCGATGTCTGTGTCGATGCTCGGGTCGAGGGCCGCGTTGATCAACCTTTCGGCACTGGTTGCATCGGTCTCCGGGCCACCGGTCGTCGTGCTTCTCATCTGACTGACGAACCGGATCACCTCGTCCGGGCCCGCGCCGTTGGGGAATCGCCGGTCGACCGCGAGGTAGAAAACCGCGCCGAGCAGCGTGGGGAAACCTTCCCAGCCCTGGCTGTCGAGGCGAGCCTCGATGCGGTCGTTCTCGGCGTGGTCGCCGGTCACCATGGTGCGGATGTAAGCGACCATGTCAGGACTTATCGTCACGACGCTTCCCTTCACGATGTTTTTTGATCATGTTCCACAAGCCCTTAACGCCGACAACTATGGCCCCGGCTGCCATGATGACGGAGCTGACTGGGTGCTCCAACTGTGGTTGATTTGCCGGCGGGGCGGGCGGGGGAGCAGTGGTGGAGGTCGTACTGCCGCCGGGTCCGCCCTTGATCTCATGCATCAACTCACGAAACCCGGCCGTGGTGGCCTTCTCGGCGTCTTGGAGGTTGCCCTCCGTCTCGTCCGCCTTCTTCACGTGTCGCCGAAGGAAGGCTTCGGCCCGGCTGCCCCTGCCCTCTGACTCTGCGACCAGACGCTCACCCGTTGGCGATCCGCGGTCTCCGTCGGCGCGGGCGGGGACCGAGCCGGGGGCGATCACGTTGACGTAGTTGGCCAGGTGTTGTGCTGCTCTGCCGGTCAGGCGGCTGAGTCGGCCGGTCTTGTCGACGGCGGTGCCGCTCTGATTGACCGCCTGGCGTAGCTGCGGGTTGTCGCTACCGCCGCTGAGCTGGCGAAGTCGTCTCTGACCGTCGGCTACGTCTTGCTGGGCACGCCCGGCTCTGACGGCGAGGGCGTCCAACTGCTCGATGGCGGAGTTGAGTTGCGCCACGACCTGGGCGAGGAGTCCGCTCACCCGAGCGATTCCCGGAAGCTGCCTGCGTTGTCCTGGACGACGGTGATCGTTCGGAGGGTCAGTTCCACCTCTCGTTTAGCGGAGGTGAGGTCAGCGCGGGCCTTGATCGCCTCGGCGTGCCGGCTGTCGTGCAGGGTGGCGAGGGCGAGGCCGGTCACCTCGTCGAGTTTGGTGCCGATCTCTTTGATCGTGGCGACGGCCTGGTCGAGCGAGTAGTCGGCTTCGCGGAGGGCCGCTTTGATCTCGCCGATGCTCACGGTCAGCCCAGCACACTCATGTACTGCCGGGCTGCTTGGCCGCTGCCTTGCAGGATGGTGGCGGCTTCAACCAACCGCTGCTTACTTTGTTCAGCGCGCGCGATAGCTTCGGCGAGAGTCGGGTGGCCCGTGCCGGCAGCCACTGCGCGCAGCCGGATCAGCACCTGCTCGGTGCCCTCGATGGCAGCTCGGATCTGGTTGGCCGTCGTGTTGCTCTGGTCGGCTGCCTGGGCGAGCGCGGCTTTCACTTGCTCGATGCTGGACATGCCGTCCTCCCGGTCGACTGCGTGGGGGCGCGATCTGGGGCCGTACGTTCCGTGGAGGGACGAACACTAACCGACACCAGCGACACCCCGCAGCCCCGTCGATCCGCCCGTCGGCCGTTGCCGAGAGCGATCATGAGGTTGTGGTGCCTGGAAAGGGCATTGCGTGACCTTTTGTCACCTGCCACGATTCCATGATCCGCGAGGCGGGACCGTGGCGGGGCGCGCGAGGGCGCGCTGCGCGGCGTTGGGTAGCGGTGCCGACGAGCGGTATGACACACAGTCATAATTATGACTGTGTGTCATACCGCTCGTGATAGTTAGTTGCCGGGATGGATCCTGCTACCCCGGTGGGCGAACGAGTTCGAGCCGACGGGCGGTTTCCATTCGGGGCTTGGTGTCAGTTGGCGAACGTCTCCAGCTTGACGCTGGCCACGAAGGTCGACCAGGCGGCCGGGCCGAACGTCAGCACCGGGCCGGCCGGGTCCTTGCTGTCGCGCAGCCCGACGAGGCCGGACAAGTCGTCGGCGACCTCTACGCAGTCACCGGAGCCGTTGCTACGGGTGCTCTTCCGCCAGGTCACGCCGACCGCGACGATCTCTTCCACCGCGTGCCGTCCTCTCATCGCTCGTCGATCGCCCCCTGGATCAGGTCGCGCGACTTGCGAGCGCTGGCCGCCGTGGCGACCAGGTGTTCGAAGATTCGGCTGTATTCCCTGACCTGTTGGCCTTCGAGGTAGAGGCTACCGGCGCGAGTCTCGATGTAGACCACCCCGGGGTCGGCCGGCTCGGGAAACGCGAGCACGCTGAACGCGCTGCCCATCGAACCGTATTCGCCCGCGGCGAAGGTCAGGATCTGCACGGTGTTGCCGGGGCGCTCACCCGCCTCAATCAACCGTCGTAGCTGAGCCTTGAACGCCTCCGCCCCGCCGGTCGGCCGCCGCAGAGCCGCCTCGTCGAGCACCACCCAGAG
The DNA here is from genome assembly GCF_042658605.1 of Micromonospora vulcania. Taxonomy (NCBI): domain Bacteria; kingdom Bacillati; phylum Actinomycetota; class Actinomycetes; order Micromonosporales; family Micromonosporaceae; genus Micromonospora; species Micromonospora vulcania. Next base: position 121,583 of record NZ_JBHSQS010000012.1, read on the forward strand.
CTTTGGCGGGTTGTCGCTCGCCTGACGGCGCAACCGCAGCTCAACTCGGCGGTCTACCTCGTCGGCGGGGGCGTCCGGGTGCTCGGCCCGGATCACGGCGCGAGCGTAATCAGCAGTCTGAAGTAGACCGGGGATCAGCTGTGGCTGGAAGGCACGAATCTCCGAAGCCTCGGCCTCCAAACCGACATAGACCTCGAACCAGTCCGGCAGCACGTCGTCGTACGCCTGCCACCAGCCACGCTTGCGGGCGTCCCGAGCCACCTGGGCGAGTGCGTCGACCTCCTCGCCCTCGACGCCGTACAGCTCCAGGAGGCCGCGCGCAACCGGCGGCAGCACGGAGACCTGGGCGTTCTCGATTCGGCTGAGAGCCGACTTCGAGATGCCGATCTCCTTCGCCGCTTGGTCGGCGGTCATCCCGGTCTGTTCACGAAGGCGGCGGAGGGCCGCAGCCAAGCGCCGTCGGCGGACGGTCGGGCTTCCAGTCATGCCGACCAGTGTGGACTGACTGGAAGCGACACGCAATGACCTGATCCCAAATCGGGAGTTGCGTAAAGGGATGAGTTCACTGCACGATGAGTGAGGGCCCGAGTCGGCTGTGTGATCGGTTCACCGGTGCGGGCCGATGCGGCTGCCCTGCGCGGCGCGTCGATGGGCTCACCCACTTCACAGGTCAATTTCGACGGTGAGAGGCAGGTCGGTCGTGCACGTCTTCATCTGCGGGCCAGTCAGAGAGAGCGACTGGAGTCAAGGCCGATGAGTGACCGCTGGGTCATCCACCTGCCGGTGGTCGCCGGGGATCTGCCGTCCGCCCAGCGGCTCGCCCGGGTGGTGGCGCACTGGGCGCACGTGCTGCCGCAGCTCGACCCCGAGGGCACCACTGTGTCGGCCGAGGACGACCAGAACGTACGCCACTGGGTCTTCTGTGACCGGCGGCTGCCCGAAGGTCGGCGCTGCCTGCTGCGGGCCGACCACGACGGTGCCTGTTCGCGACGGGTGGTGCGACGGCGATGAGCGGCGTACCCGTGATCACCTGCCCGGACTGCGCCGGGCTCGCCTTCGCGGTGCGGCAGTGCCAGTGCACCAGCGGCGGCAACCGGCTGATCGTCGACTGGGACGACCTGGCGGACGAGCCGTACTCCGACTGCCAGCTCTGCCAGGGCGACGGCAGCGTCGCGGTGCCCTGCCTGTCCTGCGCGCGACGCGGACGACGGCGGGCCGAACTGGTGCTGACCGTGGTCAACCTCGACACCGGGCTCGCCGCGTCCCGGCGGTTGCGGCCCGGTGGACTCCGGCCGGAGCCCGAGCGGGGCGGCGGGTGGTGGGTGCCGCTGGCCCCCATCGCGCGGGAGTTGGCCGACGCCGTCGGCGTCCAGGGTCTGCGCGACCACTGGCTGATCGACGGCGCCCTGCAGGACCCGGTGCTCTGGCTGCCCCGGAGGTGGCAGCCCGATCTGCCCGCCTCGCAGCGGTACGCCCTGGAGGCCGAGGTGTTGGCCGGGCAGGACCACAGCCCGTGGCAGGTCTACCTCGGCCGCTCCACCGCCAACCCGCCGCCCCCGGAGCCAGCGCGGCGCCTGGGCCAGCTCTGCGCGCTGGCCGACCTGCTCCACCTGGACCTGGTGGTGGAGGTCCGCCGGTACTACGGCGAGGCCTCCTGGGACGTCCGCTACGAGCTGCCCGGCGCGGCCGTGCCCGTCGAGGCCCGGACGAGAGGCGCGAACCTGCCTGCCGCCGTCGCCGTCACCACGGTCGCCGAGGCGATGTACCGGCTCGACGAACGGGGGCTCAGCGCGCCCGCGTACACCGTGCGGTTGGCCTCTGGTGCGCCGACCGGGCCGGTGGCGGTCGACCTTGACCAGGTCGAACGCCGGGTCTTCGCGGACCTGGCCAGCGGCGCGCCCGGCGCACAGGCGGTCTGGCGCGACAGCCGATGGTGGCACACCCGGCTGCGGGAGGGTGGCAGCAGCGAGGAGCTGCACGAGCGGAACACCGGCCAGGTCGTCCGGCGAGAGGTTACCGGGCTGCTGCGGGCCTGGGAGCCACCCGACCCGGCCTGGTGGGGCGAACCGGTCGACTGGTGGGAGTGCCCCGACTGTCGGCCGGACAGCCGGCTGCGCCGCTGCCTCTGCCTGCTCGGCTCCCCGACCGCCGACCCGGACTGCGCCCGCTGCGGCGGCGCCGGCATGGCCCCCTCGGCGCTGGCCTGCAACACCTGCCGGGACAGCCGGCGGATCTACTCCGCGCTGACCGTCACGGTCACCGACCTGTCCCGCGCCGTGCACGAGCTGTGGCGACCCGCCGCCGGCGAACCGGCGACCATGGTCGCCACCCAACCCGGCGGCAAGCCCGTCTACCAGCTCCGCCGCCACTATCGGGCCGCGCGCCTCGCGGCCACCTTCGGGGTACGCCCACAAGACCTCACCCCGGTCGACGACGTGGGCTGCCACGGCCTCGACCAGGACCTGCTCGACGGGATCGTCACCGTCGACGGGCCGGGGATGGACCCGGCCGGCTGCTATGTCTCCCGGGCCGCGCGGGGGTTACCGGGTGCTCGGCTGATCGTGCTGGCCCAGGTGCCCGAGGGGCCGCCGCTGGTCGACCTGATCCGGCTCGCACTCGGGCTCGACCTGGCCCTGGAGGTGATCGTCTGCGACTACCGCCGCAACGCCGCCGACCCGCTGCGCCTGCACGGAGACCGGTGGCGGGTGCGGGTCGTCCACCCCGACGCCCCCGTCGAACCGGATCCGGCGCTGCCACGATCGTTGGAGGCAGCGGTCGCCGACTGCCTCGAATACCTGGAGAACGCCCTGCTCGCCACCGTGCCCCGGGACCCGGACCAGCCGGTACCCGTGCCCGGGCTCGCCGTGCCGCCGGTCGTCGCCGACCCGACGGCGCTGCTCAGCCGGCTCGGTCACCACTACGCCGGCCAGTTCGTCACGGCCCGCTTCACCCGCGCCGGATGCCAACTCTGGCTGACCGAGCGGAACGCCATCCACCCGCTCGCCCGAGCTGCCACGATGGCTGACGCGGTCACCGCCCTGCGGCTGTGAAACGGGCGCCGCTCGGCGACTGGGACGAGCGCTGGTCACGCCTTAGGATCGTCGGGTTGCCGGTGACGCCGGCGTCACGGGGAGCGGCGGTGCGAGGAGCGGTGATGACCCTGTTACGGGACGTGATCGACATTCCGACCTCGGTCGGTGACGGCGACTTTGTCGTCCGTGCCGCCGAGGGCGCGGACCTGCGCCGATACGTCGTCACCGACCAACTTCGGGACAACTTCGCCGAGGCGCTACGCCGGATCGGCCACGCCGTCACCACCGGCCGCTCGCAGGCTATGTTCCTGCACGGCTCGTTCGGCTCCGGCAAGTCGCACTTCATGGCGGTGCTGCGGGAGATCCTCCAGCACAACCCGGCAGCGCGGGAGGTGCGCGGCCTGGCCGAGCCGGTCCTCGCCGCCGACTCCTGGTTGCGCGACCGGAAGCTGCTCACCCTCACCTTCCACATGCTCGACGCGCGCTCGGTCGAGCAGGCGATCCTCGAGGGCTACCTCAACCAGATCACCGCCCTGCACCCGGAAGCGCCGGTTCCCGCCGTACACCGGTCGGACGCGCTGCTCGACGACGCCGCGCGGCTGCGCGGGCGGATGGGTGACGAGGCGTTCTTCGCCGCGCTGCGCGACGGTGGCGGCACCCCCACGGCGGCCGGTGGTGGCCTCGCCGCGCATGTCGCGCGGGCCTCCGGCTGGACCCCGGACATGTACGCCGCAGCCGCTGCGGCGCCGCCCGGCACCGAGCAGCGGGACCGCCTGGTCAGCGCGCTGACCAGCACGTTCTTTACCGGTGCCGTCCGCAGCGGGGAATACCTCGACCTGGACACCGGCCTTGCGGTGATCACCCGGCATGCCAAGTCCCTCGGGTACGACGCGATGGTGCTCTTCCTCGACGAGCTGATCCTGTGGCTCTCCACGAAGATCAGCGACCACACGTTCGTCAACACCGAGGGCGCCAAGCTCAACAAGCTCGTCGAGTCCGCCGACGCCACCCGGCCGCTGCCGCTGATCTCTTTCGTCGCCCGGCAGCGCAACCTGGAGGACTTCCTCGGCCCGCAGGTCGGCGGCACCGAGCGGGAAGCCCTCGCGCACGTCATGCGCAGCGTCCAGGGCCGGTTCGGTGAGATCGCCCTCGCCGATACCAACCTGCCCGAGATCACCGAGAAGCGGCTGCTCAAGCCGATCGACGACGCGGCCCGTGCGGTGATCGACAACGCGTTCGCCGCGGTCAAGGGCAACCGGGAGGTATGGGACACGCTGCTGCTCGGCACCCAGTTCGGCGACGCCGGCATCGGCTCCGACGCCGCCGCCTTCCGCAAGCTCTACCCGTTCTCGCCGGCGCTGGTCGCCACCCTGGTGGCGCTCTCGCAGGCGTTGCAGCGTGAACGCACCGCGCTGAAGGTGATGACCGAGCTGCTCGTCGCACGCCGGGACAACCTCCAGGTCAACGACCTGATCGGGGTGTCGGCGCTCTTCGACCCCCTCGTCCTGCACGGCGAGCTGCCCGACCGGCCCAAGCTCAAACAGCTCTTCCAAGCTGCCCGGGTCGTCTACACGCAGAAGCTGCGGCCGATCCTGCTCAACCTCAACGGCATCGGCGAGGAGCAGGCCGCCACGCACCAGCAGTTCCAGCTCGACGACAAGCTGATCAAGACGGTGCTGCTCGGTGCGCTGGTGCCCGAGGTGCCGGCCCTGCACAGCCTCACCGCCGCCAAGCTGCACGCGCTCAACTTCGGCTCGATCACCTCCCCGATCCCCGGCTACGAGCGGCAGATCGTGCTCAACCGGCTCAACCGGGTCGCCGACAGCGCCGGTGAGCTGCACCTGACCAAGACCCCCGACCCGGTGGTCACCCTCAAGCTGCACACCGTCGACTACGACAAACTGCTCGAACTGGTTCCTGAGGACGAGGCCAACAACACCGGCGTCCGGCAGCAGCTCATCCGTGAGCTGGTCACCGCCGAGATGGGCATCGCCGGCAGCGAGGGCCAGCTCGGCGAACTGCTCTACTCCCGGGCCTGGCGTGGCCGGTCGCACACCATCCAGGTCAAGTTCGGCAACGTGCGCGACCCCGACACCATGCCGGTCTCCGCGCTGATCGCCACCGGAGAGGCATGGCGGGTCGTCATCGACTACCCGTTCGACCCGCAGGGCTTCGAACGTGCCGCAGACCGGGCCCGGATCGAGCGCCTGGAGCGGGGCTCCCGGACGGTCTTCTGGCTGCCCTTCTATCTGACCGACGACCTGCTGGGGAAGGTCGGCCAGCTCGCCAAGATTAACTATCTGCTCGGCAACGGCACCGGTGACCGCCTCAACTCGCTCGCCGCCGACTGGCCCCTCGCCGACCGGCAGCAGGGTCGCGTCTATCTCCAGCAGCGCCAGACCCAGCTGCGCGGCACGCTGATCAGTGCCCTCATGCAGGCGTACGGGTCGGCCACCTCCCGCGGCTCCGACGTGCAGGACGACGCCATCGGCGTGTTCCACACGCTCTCCGAAGGCCTGCACGTCGGCGACCCCCGGGGCGGCACCCTCACCGAGGCGTTCACCAACCTCACCGGCGAACTCCTGGCCTGGTCCTACCCCGGCCGGCCGGCCATGCCGGACGACGAGAAGCCCGTCACCCGCAGCGAGATGGCCAAAATCATCGAGTACGCCAGGCAGGCCGCCGCCGATCCAGCCCGGGGCGTCAGCGTGCCCAACCCGGCCGATCAGCGCATCCTCCGGCGCGTCTGCAACAACCTGCGCCTGGGCGAGCTGGTCGAGGGCCGGTACGTGCTGAACATGAGCACCTGCCGGTGGAGTCAGCACCTGCTCCAAGCTGCCGCCAACGAGGGCTACACCGATCACTTTCCCGTGCAACTGCTGCGCAGACTCATCGACGAGCCCGCCGCGTTCGGCTTCGATCGGGACTTGCAAAACCTGATCATTCTGGTCTTCGGGCTGGAGCAGCAACTCGCCTGGTACCAGCACAGCGGCAAGATTGACGTCTCCAACGTGGCCGCCGTGCGGGACAACGAGATGGAGCTGCGGCACCCGCCGATGCCCGACGAGCAGGCATGGAGCACCGCGGTGAGCCGGGGGGCCGCGCTCTTCGGCGGCGTGTTGCCCGCCTGGCGCACGCCCGCCAACCTCGGCGACCTCGCCGGCACACTGCGCCGAGCGGCGAGCGTACGGCAGAAGCCGGCCGGCGACCTCGCGCAGGCCCTGGAAGCCCACGCCGACGTGCTGGGGCTCGACAAGTCAGCTCGCACGGGCCGCCTCGCCACCGCCCGACGGGCGGCCCGGCTCGTCACCGACCTGGCGGTCGAGCGCGACGATGTCGTGCTGATCGAGACGCTGGCGCGGGCCGACCTCGGCGACGTCGACGACCAGGGCGTCGGCGAGGTGCTCGGCCAGGCGGGAGACATCACCAGAGCGCTGGCGCAGAGCCACCAGTGGCCCCTGCTCCGGGCGATCGGCGCCCGCGCCGCTCACGACGACCGGGCACGCGTGATCATCGAGCAACTGCAGGGCGTCGCCCGGCACGAACAGCACGGACAGGACCTGGTCGACGCCCTCCAGACGGCATCCGCGGCATCCGCGGCGCTCCTCGCCGCCGACCAGCCAAAACAGCCGATCCGGTCGACGAGTGGCACCGAAGCCACCGTGAACGGTGCCGGCACGACCCCAAGCGCCATCGATTCGGTGCCGGGTGTCATCCCGGTTGCGGGCATTTCGGTGCCGGCCCAGCAGCCTGGCCGATTCCCCGTTGCGGCGCTGCCCGGCGGTGGCAGCGTCGAGGTAGCGGGCACAGAGCCGACGTCGGTGCCGGGTGACGGCGAGTCGGTTGGCGTTACTGCTCGGCGGTACGAGGTCAGCGACGTGCCAACCTGGCAGAAGATCGCCGCCGAGATTGCGGCCGAAGTTGCCGCCGGACGGCGCGTCACGGTCAGCTGGGAGACGCGGTGACCGGTGCGGAAACACGCCCCGGGCGACTCACCGACACCCGTATCTCCGCCCCTTGTGGCGCGGGGACAGAGTCGTGAGCGCGCCGGTCACTGCGGCACAGCCGGACGCCGTCCGCCGCAAGATCGAAGCGTGGCTGGCCGAGAATGATCGGGCCGAGACCATCGCGCTGACCGCCCGTCCCGAGTGGTCGACCGAGCCGGTGCTCACGATCGGCGGCACCAGCGTCCGGGTGGTCCCATGCCCCACCCCGCTGGCCGCTCGCGCCGCCCTGCACGACCGGGCCGACGGCGAACGGCTGGTGCTGCTCACCGACCTGACGGACAGCGAACTGGGCGACGGGCTCCTCGCCCACCTCAGCAAGCAGACCGTACGCAAGATCGACCCGTGGGACCTGGTTCGGCAGATGTTCGGCGGGGTGAACGCCCTCGACCCCACCTTGGTCCGGGTCGGCCGGTGGGTCGCCAACGCGCTCACCGACCACGCCCCGGCGAACGGCTGGCCAACTCCGCCCGGCGCGATCCTCACCCGCGATTTCGCGCTGCGGAGCCTCACCTCGGAGCTGCTCGATCTGCCGTCCACGGAGCTCGACGACAGCGGGTTGGTGCAGTGGAGCACCGACGCCCGCCGGCAACTGCGCTTCACCACGCTGCCGGACGAAGTCGCCGACGGGATCACCACCTACCTGACGGGGACCGCGGGCCGTGCTGCCGTTCCAGTGATGGCCGCCGTCCGCGCTGGGCACGGGGTCGACATCATCGCGCTGGGGCTCCTGGCAGGGCTGCTCTGGCCCGCCCACAGCGAACGGGTTGGCGATGTGGAGGCCGCTGTCGGCCGTACCCGGCTGGAGCCCCGATTCGGTGGCCTTCGGCTCACGTCGCCGCAGGCCAAGGCGCTGCACCAGGCTGCCGAAGCGTGGGTCTACCGGACGGTCGACTCTGGGCTTACGGGCCGGGACGAGGCGAAGCGGATGCTACGCAGGGCGGAATCGATCGCCGCCGAAGTGGGCATCACCGCGCTGCTCGGGGCGTCGACCGTCCTGCCCAGCGGGTTCGTCCAGCGGCTGCGGGCCTTTGCCGACGCCGTACGGCTCGCCGTACCGGCCGGGACTTCGGCGCTGCCGGCGGCGGTTGCCCGCGCCCAGTCGGCACTGGCCACGGTCGAGGCGCACCGGGCGGCCGACCCGCGCCGGGTGGAGACCGCCCGGATGGCGGTACGCCTGCTGCGCTGGCTGCACACCACCGACGGCGCCGCACCGGCCACCCTGCTCGATGCGCTGCACCGGCAGGTCCGCCAGGACGGCTGGGTCGACCGGGCCCGGCTCGACGTCTTCGCCGGTGACCCCGACCAACAGGTCGCCGAGGCGTACCGCCTGCTGCACCGGGCTGTCGACGTGCGCCGATCCCGCCACGACCAGCAGTTCGCCACGCTGCTCGCCGCCGCCACCAGCGCTGAGACCGAGCCAGGGACGCTGCTGCGCGTCGAGGACGTGCTCGACCGCGTGGTGCAGCCGGTACTCAAAAATGGCCGCCGGGTGCTGCTGCTCGTCATGGACGGCATGGGTGCCGCCGCCGCCACCGAGCTGGCCGAGTCAGTCACCCGGACCGGCACCTGGGTCGAGCTCACCCTCGACGGTGGCCCCCGGACCGGGGTGCTGGCGGCTCTGCCGACCGTCACCGAGGCCAGTCGGTGCAGCCTGCTGAGCGGCCGGATCGCCACCGGCCGTCAACAGGCCGAGCGAAAGGCGTTCCGGGAGCGCTTCCCCACTGGCCGGCTGCTGCACAAGGCCGCACTGCGGGCCGGTGCCGGGGCGGCCCTGGACCCAGAGGTGCTCGCGGCCCTCGACGATCCGTCGATCCCCCTGGTCGCCGCCGTAGTCAACACGATCGACGACGCACTGGACCGCAGCGACCCGGGCACCACCGTCTGGGGCGAGGACACCATCACCGCCGTCGGCGACCTGCTGGCCTCCGCGGCCGACCGGGTGGTCATCCTCGTCTCCGACCACGGCCATGTCGTCGACCGTGGCCCCGAGTCGGTCACCCTGCCCAGTGGCAGCGGCGAGAACCGGTGGCGCCCGTCGACCGAGCCCGCCGGAGACGCGGAGGTGGCCGTCGCCGGCAGCCGGGTGGCGCTCGGGGGCGGCTCTGTTGTCCTGCCCTGGCGGGAAGACGTGCGGTACGGGCCGCGCAAGGCGGGCTATCACGGCGGTGCCTCGCCCGCCGAAGCTGTCATCCCGCTGCTCGTGCTAAGCGCCGGCGACGAACTCGCCGTACCCGGCTGGGCTGGTGCGCCGGTGGCAAGCCCGGACTGGTGGCGCGAACCGCTGCCGGAGACGCCACCACCCTCGGCCGACCCGGCGTCGGCAACCCGACGTCGCTCCCGCCGACCCGTGGAAGAACAGCCCGACGGTCTCTTCGACCTTGCGCCTGCAGATGTTGCGCAGGCTGCTGCCTCCCAGCCCGCGCCGATCGCACCGGACCTGGTGACGGCGCTGCTCGCCAGCGACCGCTACGCACAGCGGCGAGACCCCCGCCTGCCACTGGCCGACGAACGAGTTGGCGCACTGCTGAACACACTGATCGCCGGCGGTGACCGGGCAACCCTCGACACTCTCGCCGCCCGATCCGGCGTACCGGCCCACCGCATCAACGGGACTGTCACCGTGCTGCGCCGGCTTCTCCAGGTCGAGGGTTATCCCGTGATCACCGTCGACGCCGACGGCCGTACCGTCCACCTCAACCGCAAGCTGCTGATCGAGCAGTTCGAGCTGGAGCAACGGTGACGGTGGAGGTTTCCGCCCGTCGTCGCCGGGACATCATCGACGCGCTGCGCCGCGGCGTCGTCCCGAGCAACGGGCTCGACGCACTTGCCGTCGGGCTCGACCGGTTCGCCGCCGCCCTCGATGACGACCTCGACCGGGTCGCCGAAGGCGGCAGTGTCTTCAAGGCCGTCCGAGGCGAATACGGCGCCGGCAAGACCTTCTTCACCCGCTGGCTGGCCGAGCGGGCCAAGCGGCGAGGATTCGCCGCCGCCGAAGTGCAGATCTCCGAGCTGGAGACGCCACTGCACCGGATGGAGACCGTCTACCGACGTCTGGTCGAACACCTCAGCACGGAACAGTTCGCTCCGAGTGCGTTCCGGCCTGTCCTTGACGGCTGGATCTTCGCGCTGGAGGAGGACGTGCTCGCCGCGGGCAAGGTCGCCGAGGATGATGCGCCGGGGCTTGACCGGGCCGTCAGTGAATTACTGGAACGTCGACTCGGCGACATCTCACGGAGCACGCCGGGTTTCGCTGCGGCCCTGCGCGGCTACCGGGCTGCCGCCGCGAGCGGGGACTCTCGTACCGCCGACGGACTGGCCGCCTGGCTCGGGGGCCAGCCACACGTCGCGGCATCCGCCCGTCGGGTGGCCGGGGTGAAGGGCGACCTCGACCACTACGGCGCGTTGAGCTTCCTGCAAGGACTGCTCACCGTTCTGCGCGACAGCGGGCATCAAGGGCTGCTCCTGGTGCTCGACGAGGTCGAGACCCTGCAACGGGTGCGCTCCGACGCACGGGACAAGGCACTGAACGCTCTCCGGCAGCTCATCGATGAGGTACATGCCGACCGCTTCCCAGGCCTGCTGCTGGTCATCACCGGGACGCCGGCGTTCTTCGACGGTCCGCAGGGTGTTCAGCGCCTCGCGCCGCTCGCACAACGGCTCGCCACCGACCTCGGCCCCGACCCGCGCTGGGACAACCCCCGCGCCACCCAACTGCGGCTACCCGGGTTCACCGTCGATGCTCTGGTGGACCTCGGCACCAAGGTCCGAGACATTTACGCCAGCGCACAGGTCAGTGCGCGAGTCGACGACGAATACCTCGCCACCCTGGCTGGTGCCGTCACCGGAGCGCTGGGCGGTCATGTCGGGGTGGCACCCCGCGTGTATCTCAAGAAGCTCGTCGCGGACGTCTTCGATCGGGTGGACCAGTTCGCCGACTGGGAGCCGCGGCAGCACTACGCGCTGACCCTGCGGGCCGACGAGCTGACCGAGGTGGAACGCAACGCCGCAACCCGGGCCGACGACATCGAACTGACCATCTGACGTGTTGCCGGACCTCGACCCGGTGGTGGTGCACCATGTGGTCAACACCCTGGGCTGGCGCGATCTGCGTCCTTTGCAGCGTGCCGCGGTGGAACCGGTGCGAGACGGCCTGGACGCCCTCCTGCTCGCACCAACGGCCGGCGGCAAGACGGAGGCCGCGATGTTTCCGCTGCTCTCCCGGATGGCTGCACAGCAATGGGGCGGCACGTCGGTGCTCTACCTCGCCCCCCTCAAGGCGCTGCTCAACAACCTGGAACCTCGGCTTGAGCAGTACGCCAGTTGGCTCGGGCGGCGGGTGGCTCTCTGGCACGGGGACATCACTGCCTCGCGGCGTCGTAACGTGCTCTTCGAACGGCCCGACATCCTGCTGACCACACCTGAGTCACTGGAAGCCATGCTGGTCAGCGTCAACGTCGACCACCGACAGTTCTTCGCCGGCCTACAAGCTGTCGTTATCGACGAGGTGCATGCGTTCGCCGGAGACGATCGGGGCTGGCACCTGCTGGCCGTCCTGGAACGGCTGACCCGGGTGGCCGGGCGTCCACTGCAGCGGATCGGTCTCTCCGCCACCGTCGGCAACCCGGACCAATTACTCGCGTGGCTCCAAGGCTCCAGCGTGCAGAACCGCGCGGCCCGGGTGGTGGCACCCGACCTGGCCAAGCTCGCCGATGGCCCGCCCCCCGGTGAAGTCGAACTGGACTACGTGGGTTCCCTGGTGAATGCCGCAGCCGTGATCGCCGGCCTGCATCAGGGCGAGAAACGCTTGGTTTTCTGCGAGTCCCGGCAGACTGTGGAGGAGCTCGGACAGCTGCTGCGGGCACACGGGGTCACCACCTTCCTCTCACACGCGTCACTTTCCATGGACGAGCGGCGCCGGGCGGAGCAGGCGTTCACCGAGTCCAGGGACTGCGTCATCGTCTCCACCAGCACGCTCGAACTCGGTATCGACGTCGGCGATCTGGACCGCGTGATCCAGATCGATGCGCCAGCCACCGTGGCGTCCTTCCTGCAGCGGCTCGGCCGCACCGGGCGTCGCCCCGGGAGCAGCCGGAACTGCCTGTTCCTGACGCTCGGCGGCCAGCCGCTCGTGGAAGCTGCCGCGCTGCTTCTGCTCTGGTCACGTGGTTGGGTGGAGCCGGTCAACGCACCGCCGGAGCCCCGGCACATCGTGGCTCAGCAGATGCTCGCGCTCTGCCTGCAGGAGCATCGGATCGGCGACCAGGCCTGGACCGAGGCCTGGAACGGGCTGCGCCCCTTCGGGGGAAGCGCCCGACCCATCGTCCGACACCTCGTCGAGCACGGCTATCTGGAACAGGACGAGGGCATGCTCTTCATCGGTCCGGCTGCCGAGGAGCGGTTCGGCCGTCGCCATTTCATGGAGATGACGGCCGTCTTCACCGGGCCGCCGGAGTTCACCGTCCTCCTGGGCCGCACCGAACTGGGTCGGATCGACCCCAGCCTGCTCACCGAAGAGGTCCGGGGCGAGCGCCGGCTGCTGCTGGGTGGCCGGAGTTGGCGGGTCACCTACATCGACTGGCGTCGTCGGCGGTGTTTCGTCGAGCCCGCCGACGGCGGCGGACGCGCGCGGTGGCAGGGCGCCGGCTGGGCCTACCGCGGTTACCAGCTATCCCAGGCGGTGAGGGAGGTGCTGCTGGGCGTGGACCCGCCGGTCGCGTTGACCCGCCGTGCGCTGACCCGGCTCGGGCAGGAGCGTGAGGACAAGCTGCACCTCGTGCACCCCGGCGGCACGGTGATCGTCCGTGCGGACAACGGCGACCTTCGCTGGTGGACCTGGGCGGGTTTCCGAGCCAATGCGACGTTGACCGCGACCCTCGGCGAGGTCGTCGATCCGGTGGAACGTTTCGACGGCAACAGCATCCGGCTGCGGGAGAACGTCACACCCGGGAGCTGGAGGAGGCTCACCGCGGACGCCGCCAGCCGACTCTGCCTGCCAGAGATCAACGAGAAGGCTCTCGACGGTCTCAAGTTCGGCGCGGCCCTGCCGCAGAGACTGGCGGCGGCGACCCTCGCGGCACGCCTTGCCGACCTGGACGCGGCTGCCGCCGTGTTGGACGAGACTGTCCGGTTCGTCGTGATCTGATTGCGAACAGGACGCTCACCGGCTTCAGCGGCGGGGCGTCTCGCTGGCGATGGTCGCCTCCCGGGGCAGCGCCGCGGCGCGTAGCGCCCAGTCCAGCGCGTAGTCCGCGATCTTCTCCCAGCCGTCCTGCCCGGCCGTGAAGTGCGTACGCCCGGGGAACTCCTCGAACGCGGTGAGTGCCCGGGACTTCTGGTAGAGCCCGGCGTTGGAGCGGACCACCGACGCTGGCACCACGTGGTCGAGTTCGCCGGCCATCAGCAGCAACGGCGCGCGGTTGTCGCGCCCAAAGTCGATCTTGGCGGGTGAGCGGGGGTCGATGTTGGCGAACGCCCCTTCGAAGAGCACCCGTCCGGCGCCCGGGACGGCGTACCGCTGCCAGGCCCGGTCGGAGTCGGCGCGGGTCATGGTGTTGGCGAACGCGTAGTGGAACTCGTCCTGGGTGAACGGGACGGCCCGGTTCCGGTTGGCCGGATTGCGCAGGATGGAGAACCCGGAGCGCAGCGTGCTCAGCGGTACCTTGAGCACTCCCTTGGGCGCCGCCGCGTGCACACCCACGGCGGCCGCGCCGAGGCCCCGGTCGACCAGGAGCTGGGTGATCAGCCCGCCGAACGAGTGCCCCATGATGATCGGTGGGCGGGGCAGCGCCCGGATGATCCGGTCGTAGTGCGCGACGATCGTGGCGATGCTCTGCTCGGCGATCGGGCTGGGGTCGTCGCGTAGCTGTTCGACCGAGAGGTCCATCCCGGGCCAGGCGGGGGCGAGCACGTGCAGCCCGCGGGCGGTGAAGCGGTCGACCCACCCCTCCCAGCTGCGCGGAGTCATCCACAGCCCGTGGATCAGCACGACTGTGTCGACCTGGCCCTGCGGCATGGCACTCATGGCGTCCCCCCGGGTGTCGCGGCGTCCGGACCGCGCGGATACCCGCTTGGCGGGCCGGGAACCATGCGAGCCGCGACCGGTCCCTCAGCGTGGTCGGGCGTACGCGGCCACGCCCTGCACCAGCAGGTCCAGGCCGAACCCGAAGCGCTCATCGCCCCCGCCGGCCATCAGCTCGTCCAGATGGGCCTGGGTGTGTGGATAGCGCTTCGCGGGCAGGCTCAGGTAGTAGGTGCGTAGCTGCGCGAGCAGCCCATCCCAGTACGCCTGGATGCTCTGCCCGGACGCGCGCACCTTCTCGCCGAACAGCGCCCCCTCGTACGCGTCGCCGGCGATGTACAGGGACAGCCGGTCCAGGAACCAGGCGGCCTGCTGCGCCGGCACCCCGCCGGCGAGCAGGATCGCCAGCAGCCCTTCGGTGACCCGCAGCGCGTTCGGGCCGGTGGGGATGGTGGCCAGGGAGGCCAGCGCCAGGTTGGTGTGCCTGGCGTAGGCCCGGTACGACTGCCAGGCCACCTCCTTGACCTGCTCGGTCCACCGCTGCGGGTCCGGCGTCGGCACGGTGACGTCCGCGATGACCCGGTCGACCAGCAGTTCCAGCAGTTCGTCCTTGCCGGAGACGTGGGCGTAGAGCGAGGCCGGCCCGGTGCCCAACTCCTGGGCCACCCCGCGCATGCTCAGCCCGCCCAGTCCCTCCCGGCCGAGCACGGCCATCGCGGCGTCGACGACCGCCTGCTGGCTGAGCGCGCGGCGGGCCGGCCGGGTGCGGGCGGGTGTCCGCCAGGGCGGGTCGGGCAGGTCGGACACGGACCACCTCCGGAGATCGGGACCGGGCCATCGTACTTGTCGCGAACGGTGATCGCTGGTAGAACAGTGTTCGTCAACGAACACCGTTCGTCTTCCTGAAGGAGTTGTCCCGATGTCCCAGGTCGCCACGACGGGGGAGGCCGACACCACAGGGCCCGGCGTCCCCGGCAGCGAGCCAACGCCGTACCGCTGGCGCTGGCTCGCCCTCGCCGTCATCCTCAGCGCGGAGGTCATGGACCTGCTCGACGCGTTGGTCACCAACCTCGCCGGCCCGGCGATCCGAGCCGATCTGGGCGGCTCGACGAGCCTGATCCAGTGGCTCGGCGCCGGCTACGCCCTGGCCATGGCCATCGGCCTGGTCACCGGCGGACGGCTCGGTGACCTCTACGGTCGGCGCCGGATGTTCCTGGTCGGTGTGCTCGGCTTCACGGCCGCGTCGGCGCTCTGCGCGTTGGCCACCACCCCCGGCCTGCTGGTCGGCGCGCGGGTCGCGCAGGGCCTGTTCGGTGCGTTGCTGCTCCCGCAGGGCCTCGGCATCATCAAGGAGGTCTTCCCGCCCCGGGAACTGCCGGCGGCCTTCGGGGCGTTCGGGCCGGTCATGGGCATCTCCGCGGTTGGCGGCCCGATTCTCGCCGGCTGGCTGGTCCACGCCGACCTGTGGGGCACCGGCTGGCGGGCGATCTTCCTGATCAACGTGCCGCTCGGACTGCTCGCCGCGTTGGGCGCGCTGCGCTTCCTGCCCGAGTCCCGGGCGCGGCACGCCAGCCGGTTGGACCTGCCCGGTGTCGCACTGGTCGCGCTCGGAGCGGTGCTGCTGGTCTACCCGCTCGTGCAGGGGCGCGAGCAGGGCTGGCCGGCCTGGATGTTCGTGCTGCTGGTCGCCGCGTTCGGCGTCTTCGCCGTCTTCGGCCGCTACCAGGTGCGCCGGCAGCGAGCCGGACTGGACCCCCTCGTGGTGCCGGCGTTGTTCGCCCGGCGTGCGTTCACCGGCGGCATGGTCGCCGGGCTGGCGTTCTTCACCGCGCTGACCGGCTTCTCCCTGGTCTTCAGCCTCTACCTCCAGCTCGGCCTCGGCTACTCGCCGCTACGGACCGGGCTGGCCGGCGTACCGCAGGCGCTCGGCATGGTCGTCGCGTTCGTGCTCGCCGGTGCCGGCCTGGCCGCCCGTCTCGGCCGGCGACTCATCCACGTCGGCCTGGTGGTGGTGCTCGCCGGCGTCGGCGGGGTGCAGCTCACACTGCGGCTGGCCGACGCGGAGGTGACCGTCTGGCGGCTGGTGCCCGCGCTGCTCCTGGTCGGCTTCGGGATGGGGCTGGTGATGGCCCCGTTCTTCGACATCGTGCTCTCCGGCGTCGAGCCAGCCGAGACCGGATCCGCCTCCGGCACTCTCACCGCCGTGCAGCAGCTCGGTGGAGCCCTGGGCGTGGCCCTGCTCGGCACGGTCTTCTTCGCCCAACTGGAGGACCAGCCGGCCGGCACGGCGGTGCGGACCACCCTCTGGGCGGAGCTCGGCCTGCTCGTGCTCACCTTCGCCGCGGCGTTCCTGCTGCCTCGGCAGGCCCGCGAGGCGGAGCCGGGCCAGCACTGAGCGCTCTTCGGGGCCGCCGGGAGCACGCTCCCGGCGGCCCCTGACAAATGTCACGGCCGGAACGTGACGCCCGCTCCGGATACCGGACCCCGCGCCGCCGGAGCATGAGTGGCATGACCAGTACGCAGCATCCGGCCGTCGAGCTGAACGGCCTCACCAAGACCTTCGGCGCGGTCACCGCGGTCGACGGGCTGAGCCTGCGGGTGCAGCCCGGCGAGGTGGTGGCGTTCCTCGGCCCCAACGGCGCGGGCAAGACCACCACCATCGACATGCTGCTCGGGCTGGCCCGGCCGGACGCCGGGACGGTCCGCATCCTGGGCGGCACCCCGGACGAGGCGGTAGCGCGGGGCCGGGTCGCCGCCGTGCTCCAGACCGGCGGACTCCTCAAGGACCTCACCGTCGGCGAGACCGTCCGGATGACCGCCCACTTCTACCGGCACACCCGCCCGGCCGCCGAGGTTCTGGAGCGGGCGGGCATCGCCGACATCGCCGACCGGGTGGTCGGGCGCTGCTCCGGCGGTCAGCAGCAGCGACTGCGCTTCGCGCTGGCACTGCTGCCCGACCCGGACCTGATGGTGCTCGACGAGCCCACCACCGGCATGGACGTCGAGGGCCGGCGGGACTTCTGGCAGGCACTGCGCCGCGACGCGCGGGCCGGTCGGACGGTCATCTTCGCCACCCACTACCTGGACGAGGCGGACGCGTACGCCGACCGGATCGTGCTGGTCCGGCAGGGTCGCGTCGTCGCCGACGGCACCACCGCGGAGATCAAGAACCTGGCCGCCGGCCGTACCGTCCGCGCCACCCTGCCCGGCGCCGACCAGGCCGCACTCGCCGCACTGCCCGGTGTGGACGCCGTCGAGGTACGCGGCGACAGCGTGCTGGTGCGTACCGGCGACTCGGACGCGATCGCCCGACACCTGCTCACCCGGACCGAGGCCCGGGACGTGGAGATCACCTCCCGCAACCTCGAGGACGCCTTCCTCGCCCTCACCACCGAGCACACCGGAGCCTGAGATGACCACCCTGCCGGCCACCCCCGCCGCCACCCGTACCGACCGGCCCGAGCAACCCGACCGCCGGCTGCCCGCACTGGGCGGCTTCGCCCCGGGCGTGCTGGGCATCGAGCTGCGTCGGGTGCTGCGTAACCGACGCACCCTCGCCTTCACGCTGATCATGCCGGGCGTCTTCTTCCTCATCTTCGGTCTGCCGCAGGGCGGGCAGACGCTGGACAACGGCCGGCCGGTGACCGCGTACGTCATGATCAGCCTGGCGGTGTACGCGGCCATGGTGGCGACGACCAGCGCGGGCGGCGCGGTGGCCACCGAGCGGGCACTGGGCTGGAGTCGACAGTTGCGGCTCACCCCGTTGCGTCCGGCCGCGTACGTGGCCACCAAACTGATCACCGCGATGACCCTCGGTCTGCTCGCGGTCGTCGTCGAGTTCCTGGTGGGTGCCGCGGCCGGGGTCCGGATCCCGGCGTACGTCTGGCTGCTGTCCGGGCTCGCCGCCTGGATCGGCTCGCTGGTCTTCGCCGCGTTCGGCCTCTTCATCGGCTACCTGGTGCCGGCCGAGAACGTCATGCAGTTCATCGGCCCGCTGCTGGCCGTGCTGGCCATGTTCGGTGGGCTCTTCGTCCCGGTCGAGGTGCTGCCGGAGGTGCTCCAGCAGGCCGCCAAGTTCACCCCGGTGTACGGCATGGGTGAGCTGTCCCGCGCACCCCTGACCGGGGAGGGCGTGAGCGTGGCCGGGGTCGCCAACATGGTCTTCTGGGCGCTGGTCTTCGGCATCGGCGCGGCGCGGCTGTTCCGCCGGGACACCGCTCGGGTCTGACCACCCCGACCGCTAGCGTGAACCCGATGGATTCGCTGACGGGTCAGCCCCGACCGGTGAGCCGCCGCTGGCGGCTCACCGGCTGGCTGCTGGCCGCGGTGTGGCTGTTCTTCCTCAACGTGCCGTTCTCCACCGCGCTGCAACAGCCGCAGTCGTGGCGGCGGATCGTCGGCGTGGTCACCCTGGTCGCCTTCGGCCTCGGCTACGTGCTGCTGTTCCAGTGGGCCCGTAACCTGCGCCAGCATCTCCTGCCGATCCCGGTGCACCGGGCCCGGCTCGCGCTGCTCCTGCTGCTCGGGCTGGGCCTGGCCAGCATCCCGGGCACCGCCGGGGACTGGACCGCCACGCTGGTCTTCGTGGCCGCGTCCGCGGTGTTCCTGCTGCCGGCGGTGCAGGCGCTGGTCATCGTGGCGCTCTGCGCGCTGACCCCACTGGTGGCGGCCTGGCTGGTGCCGGCCTGGACGGGGGAGAGCACGGTCACCTTCGCCGTGCTGCTCGCCTCGTTCGCCATGTTCGGGGTGTCCCGGCTGGCGCAGCGCAACAGTGAACTCCAGGCCGCCCAGCAGGAGATCGGCCGGCTGGCGGTCGCCGAGGAACGGGCCCGCGCCGCCCGCGACCTGCACGACATTCTCGGGCACTCGCTGACCGTGGTGGCGATCAAGGCCGAGTTGGCGGGCCGGCTGATCGAGGTGGACCGGGACCGGGCCGCCGTCGAGATCGCCGAGGTGGAGGCGCTGGCCCGGGCGGCGCTCGCCGACGTACGCGAGACCGTCGGGGCGTACCGCGAAGTGACACTCGTCGGGGAGTTGGCCGGCGCCCGTTCGGCGCTGGTCGCGGCGGGCATCGCGGCGGAGTTGCCGGCCGAGGTGCCGACGCTGCCGCAGGAGTGGGACCAGTTGTTCGGTTGGGCGGTACGAGAGGGAGTGACCAACGTGGTCCGGCACAGCGGGGCGCGGTGCTGCACGATCCGGGTGCACCAGGATCTGGTCGAGGTGAGCGACGACGGTCGAGGTCCGTCCGCTCCCGACCCGAGCGGGCACGGCCTGGTCGGCCTGCGCGAACGGGCGCTGCGGCTGGACGCCACGGTGACCGTGGGCCGTGGCCCGGACGGCAGCGGCTTTCTGCTGCGGGTGCACGCCCCGGGGGAGGCCCGGTGAACGCCCAGCCCACGCCCGGTGGGCCGATCCGGCTGCTCCTCGCCGACGACCAGGCGCTGGTCCGGGGCGCGTTGGCCGCGCTGCTCTCGTTGGAGGAGGACCTGACCGTGGTGGCCGAGGTCGGCCGGGGCGACGAGGTGGTGCCGGAGGCCCGCCGGACCACGCCCGACGTGGCCCTGCTGGACGTGGAGATGCCCGGCCTGGACGGGATCGCCGCCGCCGCCGCGTTGCGGGCCGCGCTGCCGACCTGCCGGGTGCTGGTGGTGACCACCTTCGGGCGGCCCGGCTACCTGCGGCGGGCCATGGAGGCCGGCGCGAACGGTTTCGTGGTCAAGGACACCCCGGCCCGGCAGCTCGCCGACGCGGTCCGCCGGGTGCACGCCGGCCTGCGGGTCGTGGATCCCACGCTGGCCGCGGAGACCCTCGCCACCGGAGCGAGTCCGCTGACCGAGCGGGAGACCGAGGTGCTGCGGGCGGCCCGGGGTGGCGGCGCGGTCGCGGACCTGGCTCGGGCGCTGCACCTGTCCGAGGGGACGGTACGCAACCACCTCTCGGCGGTGATCGGCAAGACCGGTGCCCGCAACCGGGCCGAGGCGGTGCGGATCGCCGAGCAGAACGGCTGGCTGCTCGGCGAGTGAGCGGCACCGCTCAGGCGGTCGACGGCGGGGTGGCCAGCCGATCGACCACCACCACGCTGCTGCCCGGGCGTACCTCGGCCAGCAGTTCCCGTTGGCCGCTGCGGGTCAGCCGGATGCAGCCGTTGGTGGTGTTCTCGCCCAGGTCGTCGTCGTTGTACCAGGTGTGCACACCGATGTGCGCGCCGCGCAGCCCGGCGGGCACCGCCTCCGGGTCGTCGGGCACCGAGCCGAGGGCGTAGATGTCCACCCCGCCGTAGACCTCCTCCGGTGGCGGGGTGCGGCCCAGGACGAAGGTCCGGCCCAGCGGGGTGTCCTGCCCCGGCTCGCCGAGGCTGACCTCCCAGGAGCGCATCGCCTTGCCGGCCCGGTACCAGGTGAGCCGGTGCACCTTGCGCTCCACCACGATCTGGTCGCGTAGGGCCACGGTGTCGAAACCGCCGGGCGGCAGCCAGGCGAGCTGCCGGTTGGCCGAGGGCAGCAGGACGGCCGTCCAGCCGACCCGCCGCTCGGCGATCGGCGTGGTCAGCTCGACACCGTTGATCGTGGGATCGAGGTAGGCAAGCGGACGCCCACCGGGCGCGTCGTACGCGGCGATCCGCTGGGTCGGGTGCACGGCCTCGGTCAGTGGTGTGGTGTCCATGGTGGCCGGATCGGCGGGGAACCCCCTGGGGGCGGGGTCGTAGTCGACGACCGGCAGCCCGGCCGGGGCGGGCGCGGCCGGCGGGACCGACTCGTCCGGGTCCTGGACGATGCCGCCCGGCGTCGGGTCGGGCACCGCCGCGCCGAGCCGGCCGGCGGGCGTCGAGGGTGCGGTGAGGGCCTTGCCGACCAGCAGTGCGGTGATCAGCAGCGCGACCACGGTGACGGTGGCGACCAGCCAACCAACCCGCCGACGGTACGGAGACATTCGGGCAATCGGCACCAAATCACTCTACGGTGCGGGACGGATCGGGGCCCCCGGTTCGGTGATAACCGGCCCGGGGACCCCGCAGATTCAGACCCGCGCGCCGATGTGGACGGCCACCGCGTCGTGGGCCGGTACGTTGGCGGCGAACCAGCCGTTCGCGTCCACCGTGATCACGGGGCCGCTGCACGTGCCGCCGGCGTACGTGCCGTGGATGACGTCGCAGTACCGGCCGGCGGGCAGCCCGGTGTAGTAGGAGCGACCGTTCACCGCGGAGTCCTCGTCGTTGACCGTGACGAAGCCCTTGCCGCTGCGGCTGAACGCGATGTGGTTGTTGCCGTTGTCGTACCAGTTGGCCACGCCGGCACCCTCGGTGGCGTTGCGGAAGCCCACCATGTTGGCGATGACCGGCCAGCGGTGTTCACACTCCCAGCCGGAGTAACAGGTGGTGTTCAGGGTCTTGTTCGCGCCGTCCGACGGCGGGCCGGCGTCCCGGTTGCTGAAGGTGTAGCTGGACATCACGGTCGGCGAGCCGTACGGCCAGGCCAGCATGAAGGCGTTCGCCAGGGCGTAGATCCCACGGTCCTTGTAGGTGAGCACCCCGCCGGAGTCGCGCTGGGTGTCGTGGTTGTCCACGAACACCGAGGCCGGCCCGGTGGGCAGGTGGCCCCAGCCCTCCCCGAAGTTGCGCAGGTAGGCCAGCCGCTCGGAGCGGAAGACCCGGGCCAGGTCCTTGCCGTAGCGGAACTCGTGCACGTCACCGATGCCGGTGTACTCGGTCGGCTGGACCGGCTCACCGGCGCCGTAGATGACCTCCTGCACGATGTACGCCGAGCGCGAGAGCTTGCCCTTGATCGCGGCGATGTCGGCGGCCGGCATGTGCTTGCTGGCGTCCATCCGGAAGCCGTCCACGCCGAGGGAGAGCAGGTCGTTGAGGTACGAGGCGATCTTCGTACGGACGTAGTCGGACTCGGTCTTCAGATCCGAGAGGTTGACCAGTTCACAGTTCTGCACCTCGTACCGGTCGTTGTAGTTGACGATGTCGTCGCCGCCGTTGCGCCCACAGTGGTGGAAGTCCTGGGTCTGGTAGATGCCCGGGTAGTCGTAGTGCGAGAAGGCCGATCCGGCCCAGCCGGTGCCCCCCGCGTCCTGCCCGGACATGTGGTTGATCACCGCGTCGACGATCACCTTCACCCCGGCCGCGTGGCAGGTGTTGACCATCGACTGGAACTGGGCCCGGGTGCCCTTGCGGGACTCGATCCGGTAGCTGACCGGCTGGTACGCCAGCCACCACTGGTTGCCCCGCACGTGCTCCTGCGGAGGCGAGACCTGGACGTAGCCGTAACCCTTGGGGCCCAGCGTGCTCTGGCACTCGCTGGCCACCGAGGGCCAGTTCCACTCGAAGAGCTGGGCGATGACCTTCTTGCCTCCGGACGGGGCGGCGGCGGCCGGGGGAGCCGCCACGGTGGTCGGGACGAGCAGGCTGGCGACCAGGCCGAGGGTGAGGGCGAGGATCGCCGAGTCGCGTCGACGTCGGTGCATCGGGACTCCTGACGGGGGTGGGGACGGGGCGGTGCGGCGGCGGAGTTGGCCCGGCTGCCGGAATCTTGCAAGCAAGGCTGAAATTTTCCGAAAGATTACAAGCGTGTTGCAGGGACTGTCAATGCATGGACATGCGCCGCTGCGTTCTCCGGCTGGTGCGCCCGCTACACGCGTTGCGGCGGGGGTCGGTTCGATCCGGCCCCGAAGTTTTTTGGCGCTGGATGATCCGAGCGCTCCGCCGGTCCGTACTGACTGGCGGAGCAGAGGTCGGCCGGTGGTGCGCCGCCGCGAGACGATCGAGGAGCAGATGGCCCGGGCAAAGCAGAACCAGAAGGCCGCCACCGTCCGGACCGGTGAGAGCAGTCGGGGGGTACGCACCCCGTCGCGGTCCGCGACCGCTCTGCTGATCGCGTCGGCGCTCGCCGCGCTCTGGGCGGCGATCATGCTGACCGGCGCGGGCCAGACGGCGTACGCGTACGGCTTCTTCTTCACCGAGTTCTTCGCCGGGGTGATCGCCCTGGTGGCGCTGAGCCTCACCGTGATGCTCGGCCTGCTCGCCACGGACCGGCTGGTGCTGCGCATCTCGCACCGGGTGCTGTTGCAGTCGGCGCACCGGGCCACCGGCGTGCTGGGCGTTGCCGGGCTGGTCTTCCACGTGCTCACCAAGATTGCCACCGGTCGGGCCGCGCCGACCGACGCGCTGGTGCCGTTCGTCGGTGGCGGCGGACTCTACGTCGGGCTCGGCACGGTGGCCGCCCTGCTCATGGTCAGCGTGATCTGGACCGGCATCATCCGGGCCCGCTTCGCCGGCGTCGGTCCGAAGTGGCTGTGGCGCACGCTGCACTCCACGGCGTACCTGGCCTGGCCGTTCTCCCTGCTGCACGGACTGAACGCGGGCCGGGCCGCCAAGTCCTGGGTGGTGTTCAGCTACCTCGCCTGCGTCCTGCTGGTCGTGCTGGCACTGTTGGTCCGGCTCTCGGTCACCATCGGCCGGCGCAGCCGCGAGCAGCAACAGGCCGCGGTGCGGAACAAGGCGATGGCCAGCCGAGCCGGCGAGGAGAGCCGCGGCCGGTCGCTGCTGGGCCGTCGCCGCGACACCGCCGAGGACAAGCGTCCCGCCTGGGCGGACGCGACCACCGCCTCGTGGACCGCTCCCACTGGCGCCCAGCGGCGCGACCCGGACCGGTTCACCGTCCCGGTGGTGCCCGAGCCGGGCTCGCTCACCGAGCCGGTCCGGCCCAGTCGCCGACGGCGGGACGAGGAGCCGGCGGCCCGGCGGGACACCACCCGTACGGCGCGCGGCCGGCGCGACGAGGACGAGACGACGACCCGTCGTTCGACCCGTCGGAGCGCCCAGGAGCCGGCCGCCCGCCGGCGCGACGAGGAGGAGTTGGAGCCGGTGAGCCGGCGGCGTGGGGAGCGCACCCGGGACCGGGACGAGACGGCCCCGACCGGACGGCGTCGCGTCGAGGAACCGGTCGAGCGGTCCTCCCGCCGGTCCCGCAGCGAGGACACCGGCAGCCGACACTCGGCGCCTCCGCAGAGCTCGATCGACGAGCCGGAGGAGCCGTGGGACAGCCCGCGCCGCTGGGAGTCCAGCGAACCGATCTCGGCCGGACCGGTCTCCGCCGAGCCGATCTCCGCGGGCCCGATCTCCTCGGCGCCGCGCAGCGGAAGCGGCCGGCACAGCGTCGAGGACGACCTGCCGGAGGAGCCGGACTACTGGCGCCCGCCGACCCGGTACGTGCCGGACGAGGTGGCGCCGCCCGTCGACGACACTCCCACCCTGGTCGACCTGGCGTCCCGGCGGGCCCGGCGAGCCGCCGGCGAGGGCCGGTCCGCCAAGCGCCGCAAGGCCAGCGCGGACGCGGTGGACGGGGCGTACTGGGCCGGTCTGCGGGGTGAGGCGAAGTGATCCGGACGACCGTGCCTCCGGTCGCCTGCGTGGGCGAGCCCCGGCTGACCGCCGGGTTCGCCGAGTTCGGCCGGCTGGACCTCGCCGCGCACGACGAGGTGCACGGGCCGCTCGGGCCGATGGAACCGGCCCAGCTCCTGCGGCTCGCCGAGGGCATGCAGCTCAAGGGCAAGGGCGGGGCCGGTTTCCCGTTCGCCCGCAAGCTGCGCGCGGTGCTGGAGTCCTGCGAGCGTCAGGACCTCGCCGCGGTGGTGGTGGTCAACGCCACCGAGGGGGAGCCGGCCAGTTGGAAGGACAAGGTGCTGCTGACCCGCGCCCCGCACCTGATCCTCGACGGGGCGGCGCTGGCCGCGTACGCGCTGGACGCCGAGGAGATCGTGATCGGCGTAGCCGACGACGGGGTGGGCCGGGACTCGCTGATGGAGGCGCTGGCCGAGCGGCGGATGCCGGTGCCGGCGACCATCGTCACCGTGCCGCACCGGTTCATCTCCGGCGAGGGCGGTGCGCTGGTCAACGGGATCAACGGGTTGCCGCACATCCCGCCCGGCACCAAGAAGCGCTCCAGCGACTCGGGCGTCGGCGGCCTGCCCACCCTGCTGTCCAACGCCGAGACGTACGCCCAACTCGCCGTCGCCGCCCGGCTCGGCCCGTACGAGTACGCGGCGCTCGGCACCGACGACGAGCCGGGCACCGTCCTGCTCACCGTGACCGGCGCGGCGGCCCGACCCGCCGTCGTGGAGTGCGCCGCCGGCACCCCGCTGCGCGAGATCCTCGACCTCTGCGAGGTCCCGGACTCCCCGGGCATCCTGATGGGCGGCTACCACGGCAAATGGATCACTCCGGAGGCGGCGGACCGGGCCGAGGTCTCCCGCAAGGGCCTGGCCGCGGTCGGCGGCACCCTCGGCGCGGGCATCATCGTCCCGCTCGGCCTCGACACCTGCCCGCTCGGCGAGGCCGCCCAGGTGGTGCGCTACCTGGCCGGTGAGTCCGCCGGCCAGTGCGGACCGTGCAAGATGGGCCTACCGGACCTGGCCCGCGCGGTGGACCTGGCGGTCGCCGGCAGCCAACCGGCGGACGTGGTGCGGGCCGCCGCGGGTGAGGTGAAGGGCCGGGGCGCGTGCAGCCATCCCGACGGCACCGCCCGGTTCGCGCTCTCCGCGATCGAGGTCTTCGCCGACGACCTGCGGATGCACAGCACCGGCGACGGCTGCGGCCGGCGGGTCAAGGGCGTGATGGGGCTGCCGGGCGCACCCGACGCCAACCCGCAGAAGCTCACCCTGGACTGGTCCCGCTGCGATGGGCACGGGCTCTGCGCGCACGTGGTGCCGGACTTCATCCGGCTCGACGGCAACGGATATCCGGCCTTCCCGCCCACTCCGGTGCCGACCTGGCTGCGGGAGGGCGCGATGAAGGCGGTCAAGGTCTGCCCGGAGCTCGCCCTGCGGCTCGCCAAGGCCGAATAAGCAAGGGCACCTTCTTACCGCCTGGTGTATAGGAAGGGGCCCTTCCTAACGAAGGAGACGCGGATGCGCAGCTGGAACGCACGGAGGCGACCAACCCGGGCCGTCACCGCCGCCGCGCTGGTCGCCGCGCTGTTTGGCGCGGCCGCCTGCACCGGTACGGCCACCCCGCCGCCGGCGGGCGCCGGCACCCCGCCAGTCGCCACCACCGGGACGGCCGCCCCGGCCACCTCGCCGGCAGGTTCGCCGACCACCGCCCCGGCCTCGGTTCCGGACACTCTGCGCTTCGGCGGCACCACCCTGACCGGCAGCGCCTTCGACGCCGCGCAGCTCGCGGGCCGGCCGGTGGTGCTCTGGTTCTGGGCGCCGTGGTGCGCCACCTGCGCCAGTCAGGCCTGGACGGTCGCCGAGATCGCACCCCGCTACCGCGACACCGTGCCGATCGTCGGCGTGGCCGGGCTCGGCGAGCAGCGGGCCATGAAGGACTTCGTCACCGAGTTCGACCTCGGCGACATGCCGCAGATCGACGACCGTGCCGGGGCGCTCTGGCGGCGCTTCAAGGTGACCGAGCAGAGCACCCTGGTGATCATCGACCGGAACGGCAAGGTCGTCCACCAGGGCTTCCTCGACGGCGAGGCGCTCAGCGCCCGGGTCACCGCGCTGGCCGGGGCGTGACCGCCACACTGCTGCTCGCGCTGACCGCCGGCATGCTCGGCGCGGTCAACCCGTGCGGCTTCGCGTTGCTGCCCGCGTACCTCTCGTTGTTGGTCGCCGGTGCCACCGACGCCCGCGGTGCGGTCGGCCGCGCGCTCACCGCGGCGGCCGGGCTGACCCTGGGGTACGTGCTGGTCTTCGGCGCCTTCGGCCTGGCGCTCGCGCCGCTGGCCGGCTGGCTGCGCCCCCGGCTGCCGTGGCTGACCGTGGCGCTCGGGCTGCTGCTGGTCGTGGCCGGCTGCTGGCTGCTCGCCGGCCGGCGGCTGCCCGCCCCGGGCTGGTCCGCCCGGGCACCCCGACTGACCAGGTCCTGGCCGTCGATGGCGCTGTTCGGCGCGGCGTACGCGCTGGCCTCGCTGGGCTGCGCCATCGCGCCGTTCCTGGCCATCGTGGTGACCAGCCTCCAGGCCGGCTCGACCGGCCGAGGGCTGGCACTGTTCGGCGCGTACGCCCTCGGGATGGGGCTGGTGGTCACGGTCGCCGCGCTCGGGGTGGCGCTGCTGCGCGACGGGCTGGTGGCCCGACTGCGCGGCGCCGGCGCGCTGGTGCCCCGGCTCAGCGGCCTGGTGCTGCTGGTCGCCGGCGGTTACGTCGCCTGGTACGGCTGGTACGAGCTACGCCTGGCCGCCGGCCAACGGGACGCCCTGCACGATCCGGTGGTGCGCGCCGCGTCCCAGATCCAGCACGGCCTGGCCGAAGCCCTCGACACGGTCGGACCGGCCGTCGTGTTCGCCGCGGCCGTCGTGCTCGCCGTGCTGGGAGTAAGGAAGGGCACCTTGTTAACGCCTGCGGTAGAGGAAGGGACCCTTCCTAACATCGAACGCGCGGCGACACCCGCAGACGCGGCGGCGGGGGCCGGGGCGACCCCGACCCCCGCCGAACGGAACGGTTAGCGCAGCGGGGTGAGGCGGTCGGTGCCCATCCGGTCCTGGAGGACCTCGGGGATCAGCACCGAGCCGTCGGCCTGCTGGAACTGCTCGATGATGGCCGGGAACAGCCGGCTGGTGGCCAGCGCCGAGCCGTTCAGGGTGTGCACGAACCGGGTCTGCTTGCTGCCCGGCTCGCGGTAGCGGATGGCCGCCCGGCGGGCCTGGTAGTCGCCGGCCCAGGAGACCGACGACACCTCCTTGTACTTGCCGGTGCTCGGCATCCACACCTCGATGTCGAGGGTCTTCTTCATCGACGCGCTGGCGTCACCGGCCGAGAGCAGGGTGCGCTGGTAGTGCAGGCCCAGCGCCTCAACCAGGCTCTCCGCGTGGGCGAGCATCTGCTCCAGGGCCGCGTCGGCCTGCTCCGGCAGGGTGAACTGGAAGATCTCCACCTTGTTGAACTGGTGCCCACGCACCGTGCCGCGCTCGTCCGAGTGCGAACCGGCCGACTCCCGCCGGTAGCACGGCGTGTACGCGAACGCCTTCAGCGGCAGCTTCGCCGTCTCCAGGATCTCGTCCTGGTACGCGCCGAGGATCGCCGTCTCCGAGGTGGGCAGCAGGAACTGCCCGCGCGGCGCCGACTCCTTGTCGAGGTGGTAGACGTCGTCGTAGAACTTCGGGAACTGCCCGGCGGCGAAGCCGGCCGAGTCCAGCAGCAGGTGCGGCGGCAGCAGGAACTCGTACCCCGCCTTGATGTGCTGGTCCACGAAGAAGTTGAGCAGTGCCCACTCCAGCCGGGCGCCGACGCCCGTGTAGATCCAGAAGCCGGAGCCGCCGAGCTTGACGCCGCGCTCGTAGTCGACCAGGCCCAGCGCGCGGGACAGCTCGACGTGGTCCCGGACCTTCTCGATGGCCGGGGGCTCGCCGAAGGTCTTGACGACCCGGTTGGCCTCCTTGCCGCCGGGCAGCACGTCGTCACTGGGCAGGTTCGGCAGCTCGCTCATCGCGTCGCGCAGCCGAGCCTGCACCTCGTCCGACTGGGACTCCAGGTCGGCGAGCTGCTTACGCTCGGCCTCCGGCGCGGAGACCTGCGGCTCGGTGCCGGCGCGCTTCGCCTCCGCGTACGCCCGGGCCTCCGCCTTGCGGCGCTGCCGCTCCGCGTCGATCTCCGTGATCAGGGCGCGCCGCTCCTGGTCGAGCCGCTGAATCTCGTCCAGGGCCCGATCGACCTCGGCGGGATCCAGACGCTTCGCCAGCGCGGTCGCCACCGCCTCGCGATCCTTCCGGATCAACTCCATGTCGAGCATGCTGCTCCGTACGCCTCCGTCCGGGGTCAGATAGACCCACAGATGCTACCGTCGCGCCGTCGTCGGCCCGGGCACCGCCCCTTGCCAGCGCCGTCGCCGGCCCGGGCACCGCCCCTTGCCAGCGCCGTCGTCGGCCCGGGCACCGCCCCTTGCCAGCCCAGCAAAGGTCAGAGCCGGATCGGCATCAGCACGGAGAAGGTCTCGGCGTCGTCCGGACGGCGTACGGCCAGCGGGGCGATCGGGCCGTCCAACTCCAGCACCAGCTGTGGCCCGCCGGCCGCGTCCAACGCGTCCAGCAGGTACTCGCGGTTGACCCCGACCCGCAGCCCGCCACCCGGGTCGGGCTGCACCGCCAGATCGGGCTGTTCCCCCAGGTCGGTGGCGGGTAGGTCGGTCGCGGGGAGCAGGCGCAGGTCGCCCCGGTCGTCGAGGCCGAGCACGGTGACCGCCAACGGCCTTCCGCCGTACTCGCGTGGCACCGTGGGAGCCGCCGGGTCGGTCAGCGCCGCCCGCAGCGCCGCCACGTCCACCGGGATCCGCAACGCGGCCGGCCGCTCGCCGACGGCGTCGCGTAGCAACCGGCGGTAGTCCGGGAAGTCGTACGGCAGGGCGGTGCCGGTCAGCGTCCGGTCGGCCAGGGCGACCCGCAGGTCCGTGCCGGACACGGTCAGCAGGACCGGCCCGGCGTCGGAGGTGTCGAGCAGCGCGCGGAGCCGGTCGACCAGGTCCACTCCGACGAACACCCGCACCGGTGGGCCGTCGACGCTCGCCGCGGCCCTGGCCAGTGCCAGGCGGTGCCGGTCGGTGGCGACCAGGCGGACGCCGTCCGCCTCGACGTCGAGCAGCACGCCGGAGAGCATCGGCAGCTCCGGATCGGCGCCGACGGCGAAGCGCACCGCGTCGACGGCGGCGGCCAGCTCGGCGGGGGAGAGCAGCAGCGTGGTGCTCGTCGGCGGGGCCGGGTCGACCAGTGCCCGGAGCCGGGTGACCTCGCGGTGGGCGTCGGCGAACCCGTCGGCCAGGCGGCGCAGGTGCGTGTCGAGCAGCCCGTGCACCGTGGCTGGCTCGGCGCGTACCGCCGCCGCGATCTCCGGCACCGGCATACCGATCCGACGCAGCCCGGCCACCAGCCGGGCCGGGGCGATCTGCTCGTCGGCGTACCAGCGGTAGCCGGTCACCGGGTCGACGAGGGCCGGCTCCAGCACGCCCGCCGAGTCGTAGAAGCGCAGCGCGCTGACGGTCAGGCCGCTGGCCCGGGCAAGCTCGCCGATGCTGTGCAGGTCGCTCTCCACGCTGGGCATCCTGCCCCCTCGACCTGGTAGAGGGTCAAGCCGCCGTCGGAAGTTAGGAGGGGACCCTTGCTATGCATGAGGCGTTAACAAGGTGCCCTTCCTTACACCTCCAGCACCCGGAAGGTGATTCCGGCCCGGGTGAGCCGGTCGAGCAGCGCGTCACCCATCGCCGCCACCGGGGTGAGCTGGCCGGCGGCCGGCGGCAGGTCGTCCAACGCCAGGCAGAGGGCCGACTCGGCCAGCATCTTCGCCGTCTCGTCGTACCCCGGGTCGCCGCCGGCCACCTCGGTCACCACCCGCTGGCCGCCGCCGGTGCCCACGAACCGCACCCGGAACCAGGACGCCGCCCGCTGCTGCGAAGTGGGTCCCTGCCCGGAGGCGAGCCGGCCGAGCAGCCAGCGCCGGGTCGGCGGCACCTTCACCAGCCCGACCACCGCGCCCAGCCCAACTGCACTGACCAACACGGTGGTCAGCCGCTTCACCGCCGCGAAGTGCCGGTAGCGGAAGTCCGGGCCGTACTCCGGGCGGGCCGCGGCCGACCGACGGACGACCTGCGGGTCGATGGTCGGCAGCGGCACGGTCCAGATGCCCAGCTCCGCCGAGCGGGCCAGCTTGCCGGGCATCGCCCGGACCCGTCGGTCGGTGGGGCGCGGCTCGACGGCCCGACGCTCCCGGGCGGCCCGGCTGGCCTGCCCGCTGCGGGCGAACGCGGTGAGCGCGGAGTGGTAGGTGCCGGCGGAGAACCGACCACCGGCGCGTACGTAGCCGTCCACGGTGATCGGAACGTCGGCGGGCAGTTGCTTGACGGTGAACCAGACGCCCAGGTCGTGTGGGATCGAGTCGAACCCGCACGCGTGCACCAGCCGGGCACCGGTGCGGGTCGCCTCGGCCTGGTGGCGGACGTACGTCAGGTCGATGAACTCCGACTCGCCGGTGATGTCCAGGTAGTCGGTGCCGGCCCGGGCGCAGGCGGCGACCAGCGGCTCCCCGTGCTGGATGTACGGGCCGACGGTGCTGGCCACCACCCGGGCGCTCTCGGCCACCCCGCGCAGCGAGTCGGCGTCGGTCACGTCGGCGGTGAGCAGCGGCAGCTCGGCGAGGGTCGGGTCGATCGCGGCGAGCCGGGCCCGTACGGCCGCGAGGCGGTCCGGGTTGCGCCCGGCCAGCGCCCAGCGCAGCCCGGGTGGCGCGTGCCGGGCCAGGTATTCAGCGGTCAGCCCGCCGGTGAACCCGGTGGCTCCGAACAACACGACGTCGTACGTCCGATCCCCAGCCATGCCGAGAGTCTGCCATCCACCGTCGGCGATGGTCGATCGAGCGTGGCGTCACGGCGTGAAGACGGCCCGGACGCAGCCGTCGGCCCGGTCCCGGAACAGCGCGTACCCCTGCGGGCCGTGCTCCAGCGGCAGGCGGTGGGTGGCCAGGTGCTCGGTGCGTAGCTCGTCGCGGGCCATCCGGTCCAGCAGCATGGGTACCTCCCGCAGGTCCGGCCGGCGTGCCCCGCGCAGGGTGAGCCGCTTGTCGGTCACCGTACCCAGCGGAAACGCGTCGACGAACCCGTCGGCTCCGCCGAGCACCACCACCACGCCGTCCTTGCGGCAGGTATGCACCGCCTCGCGCAGCGCGTCCGGGCGGTCGGCCGACCGGACGCCGAACCGATCGGCCACCGATCGCGGGGACGGCGGCGTGTCGACGGCCACCACGCACACGTCCGGTCCGCGTCCGCCACTGCGTTCCCGCAGCTCGGTCGGGATGTCGCTGCGGCGGTAGTCCAGCGGCTCCGCGTCGGCGTGCCGCTCGGCCATCCGCAACCGCTCCTCGTGCCGGTCCACGATGATGACCTGGGCGGCGCCCCGCAGCGTCGCGGCCCGTGCGGTCAGCTGACCCACCGCGCCGGCGCCCCAGATCGCCACCACGTCGCCGGGTCGCACCGCGCCCAGCTCGGCCGCCAGCCATCCGGCCGGGGCGGCGTCCGCGGCGAACAGCGCCCGATCGTCGCCCACCTCGTCCGGCACCCGGAACGCGCCGATGTCCGCGTACGGCACCCGCACGTACTCGGCGTGACCACCGGCGAAGCCACCCGCCGCCCGAGGACGGCCGAAGCAGCCGGCGTCCGAGCGTCGTCCCCGACCCGGCTCGGCGCTCGCCGGGTCGGTGCTGCCGTTGTCGCAGCAGGACTGTCGGCCCTGGCGGCAGTACCAGCAGCCGCCGCAGGCGACGCTCGCGGCGACCACCACCCGGTCGCCGACGCGGTGCCGACGAACCGCCGGGCCGAGTTCGACCACCTCACCGAGGAACTCGGTCCCGAGCACGTCATCGGTGGTGAGCAGGGGGTCCCGGCCGGCCAGCAGCGGCAGGTCCGCGCCGCAGGTGGCACTGCGCCGGACCCGGAGGATCACGTCCCGCTCGTTGCGCAGCTCCGGGTCGGGCACCTGGCGTACCGCCAGCTCGTCGTCGGCCACCCAGCACAGCGCCCTCACCCGAGCGCCTCGGGGCGGTCCAGCGCGGAGCGGTCCGCGCGTAGCACCTCGCCGGCCTCGACGTGCTGCTTGACGTGCCGCAGCGCGCGGCGGACCAGCAGCGTGGGGTCGTCGCCGACCAGGTGTGCGGCCAGTCCGGTGGGTGGGGTGCCACCGGCCAGCGGTCGGGCGGCCAACTCGGTTCCCCGGTCGCCCGGCGCCGGCCGTACCCGTACCTCGACCGCGCCGTCCAGGCGGCGCAGCGGCTCGGGCCACCGTCCGTCGGGCAGCACCTGCTCGGGCGGCCGGTCCACGGTCACCAGCTCCCACCGGGCCTGCGCGTGGGCGGCACCGTCCGCGCCGGTCCGACCGCGCCACCACTGGGGTACGCGCAGCAGCCGCGCGGCCCCGCTCAGCGTCGCGCCGCCGAGGGCGGATCCCACCCGCGCCAGCCGTCCCATCGGCCCCACCCGTCCTCCCGGTCCACGTCCCTCGATCGTCGGGCGGGGCCGGGTGAAGCGGGCTCGCCCGGAAGGGGTGAACCCGCCCGCGTCGGGTAACCGCTCGCCGACCGGGGGTGGAACGCGTCGATGGGGGGCCGGGTGCCGCAACAGCAGGACCACGTGCGCGTCACAACGGCAGCGGAACGCCCTGCGGACCCGCCGCTGCTGGCGTCCCGGCTGTCGCCGGCCGCGCCGCGCGAACCGGTGGTGGCCCGGCCTCGGCTGCTGCGCCGGCTCGACCAGGGCAGTGCGGGGCCGGTCACCCTGGTCGCCGGGCCCGCCGGCTGGGGCAAGACCACCCTGCTCGCCTCCTGGGTACGGCTGATCGTCGCTCCGCCCGAGGCCGGACCGGTTCCGGCCGCGCCCGAGGTCGGTGAGGGGCTGGCCACGCTGGACGTCGGTCCGGGCGGGGCTCTGCCCGGGGCCGGGCTGCGGCCGGCGTGGGTGTCGGTGGAGGCCGGCGACGACGGCGACCGGCTCTGGACATACCTGGCGGCGGCGCTGCGCGCGGCGACCGGACCGGCGGACGACCAGCCGTCCGGGCCAATGCCCGCCGGGCCGCCGCGCCCCGACCAACTCGAGGTGCTGGCCGCCGCGCTCGCCGCCGCGGACCGGCCGGTGCTGCTGGTCCTGGACGACCTGCACCGGATCACCGATCCGGCGGCGCTCACCGGGCTGGAGTTCCTGCTCCGGCACTCCGAGCAGCGGCTGCACCTGGTGATCGGGGCCCGGGCCGGGCTGCCGCTGGCCCTGCACCGGCTCCGGCTCGCCGGTGAGCTGACCGAGATCGGCCCCGACGAGCTGGCCTTCACCGACGACGAGGTGGCCGATCTGCTCACCGCGCTCGGCGTACCAATGCCCGCCGCCGCGCTGCGGCGGCTGCGTGAGCGCACCGGTGGTTGGCCGGCGGCGCTGCGGATCGCCGCGCTGGCGCTGCGCGGGCAGCCCGACCCGGCGCGCTGGGTGGAGCAGTTCGGTGGCGACCAGCCGGACATCGCCGGTTACCTGCACGAGGAGGTGCTCGCCGCGATCGACCCGGCCGACCGGGACCTGCTGCTGCGCAGCGCACTCGCCGGGACGGTCTGCGCCGACCTGGCCGAGGCGTTGACCGGCCGCGCCGACGCCGGGCGTACGTTGGCCGACCTGGCGGGCATCGGCGGTCTGCTGCACCGCCAGGACAGCCGCCCACCCTGGTACCGGATTCACCCGCTGCTGGACGACCTGCTCCGCGTCGAGCTGTCCCGGCTCCCCGCCGACGAGCTGCGTGAGCTGCACGTACGGGCGGCCGACTGGTACGCCGCCGACGGCCGCCCGGCCGACGGGCTGCCCCCCCCCCCCGCC
>NZ_JBHSQS010000013.1:0-153712 GCF_042658605.1 Micromonospora vulcania
GGGAGGGTGGGGGGAGGGGGTGGTGGGGCCCCGCAGGGGCGGAACGGGGCCCCACCTGATTAGGAGGCGGTGATGGTTACGTTGTCTATGGCTGCTTCCACCAGGCTGGCGCCGGAGGCGTCCGCTGCCTCGACGAGGATGCGGACCGACTGGCCGGCGTACGGGGTGAGGTTGAGGTTCGCCACCGCCCAACTCCCGTTGCGGTTGGCCGCCGTGCCGGCCTGGGTGAGCAGGGCCGTGGTGCCGCCGTTGTGCACCACGCTCACCCGCAGGTAGTCCGCCGACGAGGCGTTCGAGCCGTGCGCCAGGTACCAGGCCAGCGAGAGGGTCAGGGTGCCCGAGGACGGCAGGGTCACCGCCGGGGACCGGGCGCTGGTCACGCCGCCGTCGAGGTCGTAGTCACCGGCCGCCGAGCCGGCGAGCCGGCCGGTGACCAGGTCGTTTGCGCCGGCGTACGGGGTGAGTTGCTTCGCGCCGGAGGAGGTGGTCGCCTGGGCGGCACCCCGTTCCCAGGCCCCGATGGTGGCGGTGTCGGTGCCGGAGGGGTTGGTGGTCCACCCGGTGGCGGTCTCGAAGGTGTCCGACCAGACCGTGGTGCCACCACCACCGCCGCCGCAGTACTGCGCCTGCTTGCCGATGGCCCGGTACGGGCAGTCGGCGTACTCGCTGAGCAGCAGCACGGCCTCCCGGTTGCGGCTGGTCTGCGCGGGGATCACCTCGTCGGGCGGGTAGAAACCGCCGCCGCCGGCCGAGCCCGGGTACATCTCGAAGGTGTACGCCCAGATGCCGTGGGTGGCCCACAACCAGTCGAGGCTGTCCCCGTCGGTGATGTAGAGGTCGCTGGACTGCTCCGGGGTGTAGCTGTTGGTGGCCGCCATCTGCTGGCCGATGGTGGCGAAGGTGTTGTACTGGTCCGCGCTCATCCCGGGCCCGGTGTTCGCAGTGGTGTAGCCGTACGGCCAGAGCACCAGCTGCGAGTACGTGTGGAAGTCGATGTTCGCCTTGATCTGCTGGGTACCACCGACCACCCGGCTGTTGACGAAGTTGCGCAGCGCCTGCGTCTCGGGGGCGGAGAACGCGGACGGGCCACGGTAGGTCTCGGACGAGGTGGAGCCGGACGAGCCGCCGCAGCAACCCCAGTTGTAGCCCCAGTTGCGGTTGAGGTCGGTGCCCACGTTGGACGAACCGCTGTTGGGCTGACGGTTCTTGCGCCAGGACCGGTACGAGCCGGTGGCGATGTCGTACTCGCTGCCGTCCGGGTTGACGGTCGGCACGATCCAGATCTCCCGGCTGTTGACGATGTTGGTGATCCGGGAGTCGCTGCCGTAGCTGTCGGTGAAGAGGTTGAGCAGATAGATCGCCATCTCGACGGTCAGGTGCTCCCGGGCGTGCTGCTGGGCGTTGAACAGGATCTCCGGTTCGCTCTCGTCGGTGCCCACGTTGTCGGAGATCTTCACGGCCATCAGGTCGCGGCCCTCGTACGACGAACCGATGCTGATCTTGCGGGCAATGGCCGGATGGTCGGCGACGGCCTGGTTCACGACGGCGGTCAGTTCGGCGTAGTCGTGGTAGTTGGAGTCGGCGGGCGGGAAGGCCAGCGTGCCCACCTCGCCGGCGCCGCGCTCGACGGATGGTGGCGGGGCGAGTGGTTCGAGGCGGAAGCCGAGCCGGCCGATCGCGGCGGCCTCGGTGGCGGTGGCCGAGATGTGCAGCACGCCGTGCTCGGAGTAGTCGATGGCGGCCCCGGTGCGGGCCACCGCGTCGCGGTCGGCGAGGGTTCGGGGGCCGAGCACCCGGTAGCTGGCGGCGGCCGGCTCGGCGGTCCGGTCCGGAGCCGGCCGGGCGGCGACCGGACCGGCGGCGACGGTGACGATTCCCAGCCCGGTGACGACGGCGAGCACCAGGACGCGGCGGAGGGAAATGGGTGTGCGGAGGGCCATGGACAACCTCCTCGATGGGCGGGAGATCCCGCTCGGTGGAGGACACTTCACCACCAGTCACATGGTCATATCAATATTCGTCGCTGCCTTGTGCATCCCAAGCGGATCATCACGGCGGCAATGATTTTCCACCTAGGAATGTCTGGCGAAACTTCCCGCCAAGCGGAAAACTGACCAGCGACGATGCCCCTCTCGACACCGCGGAGCACCCATGGCCAGATCCCGCCTGCGCACGGCCGCCCTCGCCGGCGTCACCGCGCTCGCCCTGCTCGCCGCCGCCACACCTGCGGCAGCGGCCCAGCCACTCGCCGGTGGCCGGCTGCCCACGACCGTCCACGACGAGCAGATCACCTTCCAGGACTGGTCCGGGCCCGTCGACTGGCACCGGGGCAGCCGGGCCGGCACCCGCGTGGTGCCCGGCCTGCGCGCCGGCGTCACGCTGGCCCGCCCGGCCGGCACCACCGAGTACGCCGATCCGCACACCGGCGTCACCCGCAGCTGGGAGTACGGCACCTGGACCTCACCGGTCAACCGGATCGGGTTCGACGCCACCGAGCTGATCGCCTCCTGGAACGCGGAGACCCCGGCCGGCACCTGGATCCAGGTGGAGATGCAGGGCAGCTACACCAGCGGCGACCAGACCCCGTGGTACGTCCTGGGTCGCTGGGCGTCCGGCGACACCGACATCAAGCGGACCAGCGTCAACCGACAGGGCGACCCCTGGTCGACGATCTGGACCGACACCTTCAGCATCGACGACGCCACCGCCGGGGTGCTGCTGCAGGCGTACCAGCTGCGACTGACCCTCTACCGGGCACCCGGGCAGACCGCCGCGCCGGTGGTCCGGATGCTCGGCGCGATGAGCTCCGCCGTACCGGACCGGTTCACCGTCACGCCGAGCGCCGGGCACATCGCCTGGGGCCGGGAGTTGTCGGTGCCGCGCTACTCGCAGAACGTGCACGCCGGGCACTACCCGGAGTACGACGGTGGCGGCGAGGCGTGGTGCTCCCCCACCTCCACCGAGATGGTGGTCGAGTACTGGGGCCGTAAGCCGTCCCCGGCCGACACCGCCTGGGTGGACCCGACCTACCCCGACCCGACGGTCAACCACGCCGCGCGGATGACCTACGACTACACGTACGACGGTGCCGGCAACTGGCCGTTCAACACCGCGTACGCGGCCAGCTTCCCGGGCCTGGAGGGGCGGGTGACCCGGCTGCACTCACTGGACGAGATCGAACGCTTCATCGCCGCCGGCATCCCCGTGGTGACCAGCCAGTCCTTCCTCGCCAGTGAGCTGGACGGAGCGGGCTACGGCACCTCGGGACACCTGTTCGTGGTGGTCGGCTTCACCGCCGACGGCGACGTGATCGTCAACGACCCCGCGTCGTCCAGCAACGACGTGGTGCGCAACGTCTACCCGCGCGAGCAGTTCGAGCAGATCTGGCTGCGTACCAAGCGGATCAAC
Organism: Micromonospora vulcania; assembly: GCF_042658605.1. Lineage (NCBI taxonomy): Bacteria > Bacillati > Actinomycetota > Actinomycetes > Micromonosporales > Micromonosporaceae > Micromonospora > Micromonospora vulcania. Next base: position 3,409 of record NZ_JBHSQS010000013.1, read on the forward strand.
GCCACCGGCGGTGTCTCCGGCGGTTCGGGCGGCGTCGCGTACCTGATCAAGCCACTGTGGAAGCCCTGGCCGCACGTCGCCGGCTCCACCAACTGGTGACGGCGGACGAGCCCGGCCCTGTCGCAGCCGACCGTGCCGGGCTCGTCGCCCACCCAGGCGACCGCCCGTCCTACTCTTCCCGGCGCTCGGCCTCACCCGGCTGGTCGTCGCCGGCCAGGGCGGCGCGCAGGCGCTCCTTCTCGGTACGGCGACGCTCCGCCGCTCCGGCCATCTCCTCGGCCATCTCGTCGCGCCAGCCGCGCAGCAGGAAGAAGGAGAGCGCGGCCGAGAAGGCCAGCGCCAGGATCAGCTTCAGGAACGGGTTCATGTCGATCAGCCAGAGGCCCGCCAGCACGGCGACGAACAGCCCGACCCGGCCCAGCGTGTACTTGACAGCCGCGCTCACCTGCACCACTCCGTTCTCTTCGTCAGCCGCCGATGCCAGCGGAAGGTCGACCCGCCCGGCGGGCGGTCGGGGTCAGCCGGTCCGGCGGGCCAGCCAGCGGACACCCGGGAACCAGACCGTCGCGTACGCCACCGTGAAGGCCGCCGCGGCCAGCGCCCCGCCGAGCAGTGGCGGCAACCCGGACCCCAGGCCGGCCACCAGCAACCCGACGAACACCCCGACGGCTGCCGCGACCAACGCCGCCACCACCCGGGCCGCACCGAACTCCCAGGCCCGGAAATCATCCCAGAGCAGCCAGGCCGGCAGGATCACCGCCAGCCAACCGTTGGTGTGCCCGAAGTCGCCGGCACCGATCGAGGCGAACGCCCAGTCGAACAACACCAGCGCGAGCGCACCGATCACCAGGCCGGCGAGGCTCACCCCGAGGAGATCGCCGAGGGTACGGATGCGCCCCTCGGCGTCCCGTCGGGGAAAGCCGCCCTGCTGCTCGGAACTACGCTGCTCGGTCATCGACTGCGAGGGTACGGGCCGACTCAGGCCCAGACCTGCTGCGGCTCGGCGCGGCGCTCGGCCAACGACGGGGCCTTGTCGTACTCCTTGACCACGTTGTAGCGGGTGTCCCGCTCGACCGGCTGGAAACCGGCGTCCCAGATCAGGTGCAGCAGGTCGTCACGGTGCATGGTGTTCGGGGTGCCGTACGAGTCGGCGTCGTGCGTGATCTTGTATTCGACCACCGAGCCGTCCAGGTCGTCCACGCCGAAGTTCAGCGAGAGCTGGGCCACCGAGAGCCCGTGCATCACCCAGAAGTTCTTCAGGTGCGGGATGTTGTCGAACAGCAGCCGGGAGACGGCGAAGGTCTTGAGCGACTCGGCCGGGGAGGCCATCGTGGTGCGCGCCTGGATCCGGTTACGGATCTTGCCGTCCGCCGAGTCGACGAAGTCGTGCTGGTAGCGCAGCGGGATGAAGACCGCGAAGCCGCCGGTCTCGTCCTGCAGCTCACGCAGCCGCAGCACGTGGTCCACGCGGTGCCGGGGCTCCTCGATGTGGCCGTAGAGCATGGTCGCCGGGGTCTTCATGCCCTTGCTGTGCGCCAGGGCGTGGATCCGCGACCAGTCCTCCCAGTGGCAGGCGTGGTCGACGATGTGCTGGCGGACCTCCCAGTCGAAGATCTCCGCGCCACCGCCGGTCAGCGACTCCAGGCCGGCGTCCATCAGCTCGTCGAGGATCTCGCTGGCGCTGAGGCCGCTGATCTTCTCGAACCACTGCACCTCGGTCGCGGTGAAGCACTTGAGCTTGACGTTCGGCAGCGCCGCCTTCAGCTCGCGCAGCACCTTGGGGTAGTACCGCCAGGGCAGCGTCGGGTGCAGGCCGTTGACGATGTGCAGCTCGGTGAGCTGCTCGTCCTCCATCTCCTTGGCCTTGCGGACCGCCTCGTCGATGCGCATCGTGTACGCGTCCTTCTCGCCCGGCTTGCGCTGGAACGAGCAGTACGCACAGGACGCCGAGCACACGTTCGTCAGGTTGAGGTGCCGGTTGACGTTGAACATCACCCGGTCGCCGTTGAGCTCGGTGCGCTTGTGGTGGGCCAGTCGACCCAGCCAGGCCAGGTCGTCGCTGTCGTAGAGGGCGACCCCGTCCTCCCGGGTCAGCCGCTCACCGGCGTACACCTTCGCTTCGAGCTCACGCTTGAGTCCGGCGTCCATGGCACGTCCCTTCAACCTGCGGTCCGGGTCGAGCGTACGTCGGATCGCCGACGGTCTCCGCAGCACGGTCCGCGGCAGCGATCCACTTCACCAGACTCTCAGGCTCCCGTAACCCGGCGATGCATCGACATCACTGCCCGGGTGAGGTAAGACAGAACGGGGCGGAACACACACTGGTACCGTCCCGACGGTCGCGCCACCGAGCGCGGCGACAGCACCGGACGGGGAGCGGAATGGTCGACAGCGGGCGCGGGCGACGGCAGCGACGGCGGAGCCCGGTGATCTCGCCGGTGCTACGACCAAGGCTCTGGGCCGCCCTGCTCGGCGCGATCGCCGCAGCGGTTATGGCCACCCCCGCGTACGCCGAGCCGGCACTGCCCACGACGGTGCCCGACACCGGCTCGCGGCCAGCGGCGGTCGGCGCGCTCCAACTGCCCGGCAACGCGCCCGTCCCCGGCGTCCCGGCCCCGCCGGTGGTCAACATCGGCGCCGGCCCACTGGCCGCCCAGATCGCCGTCGGCGAGAGTCAGGTCGGCCTCCTCGGCGACCAACTGCTGGCGAGTCGACAGAAACGCACCGACGCGCAGACCCAGCTCGACGCGGCCGGCAAGGTGCTGGAGGTCGCGCAGGACGCGCTGCTCCGTGCTCAGCAGGCGGCCGACGTGGCCGCCTCGGACGCGATCAAGGCAGCCGCCGCGCTGCCGCCCGGCGATCTCGCCGACGACATCGAGGGGCTGAGCCGGCTCCAGCGGATCACCCGTGGCGAGAAGGTCCAGGGCGCCACCACCGGGGTGGCCGGGGAGTTGTCCCGGGCACGCGCCAGCGAGCAGGACGCCTACCAGAAGCACGCCGCGGCCAAGAGCCTGCTCGACGCCGCCGAGGCGGAGTTCACCACCGGCGAGAAGGCGCTGCGGACCGCCGAGGCCAACCTGCTCAAGCTGCGCCGGGACAACGCCGCCCAGCTGATCGAGATCGAACGCCAGCAGGAGGCCGCCGAGCAGCAGCTCGGCGCCGGCTACGTCGCTGGCCAGAGCATCAGCGGAATGGTCGCGCACCCCCGGGCCCTGGCTGCGGTCCGGTACGCCCTCGCCCAGCTCGGCGACCCGTACAAGTGGTCGGAGGAGGGGCCGGACCGATTCGACTGCTCCGGCCTGATGTGGGCGGCATACCGGTCCCCGGGTGCCGACTACTTCGACCTGCCCCGGGTCTCCCGCGACCAGTACGCCGCCACCCGCACCCGGACGGTGCCACAGACCGCGCTACTCCCCGGCGACCTGCTCTTCTTCGCCTCCGGCAGCAGCTACACCACGATCCACCACGTCGCCATGTACATCGGCAACGGCAAGATGGTGCAGGCGCCCACCACCGGCGACGTCGTCAAGATCTCGGTCGTCCGCTGGTCCCGGCTGTACGCCGCCACCCGGGTGATCGGCGCGGTGCCGGCCCCGATCGTGTCCACCCCGACGCCGACGCCCACCCCGAAGCCGACGCCCACGCCCAAACCGACGCCCACGCCGACGACCAAGCCGACGCCGACCGGATCGGCCACTCCGAAGCCCACCGGCAGCGCGACGCCGACGCCGACCACCTCACCGACCCCGACGCCCACCCCGAGCACCACCAAGCCGGCGACTCCGCCCCCGCCGCCGACCAGCGCACCGGCCACCTCGACGGCCACCCCGTCGCCGACCGGCGCGCCATCGGTCAGCCGGAGCGGGACGGGCAGCCTGAGCCCGGCGGCGAGTGCGGGAGGCAGCCCGAGCACCGGGCGCTGAGCCGCCACGATCGTCTCCGGCTGTCGACTGGGGGCGATCTGTGGCACCGTGACATCCAGGCACATCCGGTCCGACGTCACGGATCCGGGTGCGAGCGTGGCACGGAGGGCGGAGATGGCCGAGCAGAGAGATCCGGCGGAGACTGGAGACCCCGTCGACATCGACCGGGCCGACCCGCCGCCGCGCATCGCTGACCCAACAGGTTCGACCGACAGCGACGGTTCTGCCGACGACAATGCTGTCAATGCCGCCACCGACACCAGCGCAGCCGCGGACGCGGCCGCTCCGGGCGACGCCGACGCTCCGGGCGACGCCGACGCTCCGGGCGACGCCGACGCTGACGCCGGGACCCACGCCGACGAGCTGGCAGATGCCGACCGGCCGGACGTGCCCGGCGGGCGGCCGGCTCCGGATCTGGACGCCGGGGCGCCAGCCCAGGATGAGGAGCGCGCCGCCCCGGTACGAGCCCGGGCCAGTGTCACGACCGCCGCCGCGCTGCCCGACGAGCTCCCGGCCAGCGCCCCGGTCAGCGCGACCACCTACCGTGCGACCGGGTCGGCCGGCGGCCTGCTGCCCGGGCAGCGGGACGGCACGACAACCCCCGCCCGTGCCAGCGCCACGGTGCCCGGCAGCAGCCGGGTCGTAGCCGGTTCGGCAGAGGCTTCCAGCGCGCGGGCGAGCGCGCCAGCCGTCTACCGGTCCGGTCCGGATCCCGAGTCGCCCCAGCCACTGGAGCCGGAGCCGGCCCCGACGCCGTCGACCCCGGAGCCGGAGCCGGCCCCCGCGCCGCCCGCGCCCCGGCCGACCCTGCCGTCGCCGTCGGAGCCCGAGCCCGCGCCGACCCCGGGGCCGTACCCGCCCGGCCCGGTGCCGGCTCCGGGGCCCCGTCCCACGCCGTCACCCGGCCCGGTGCCGCCCGTCCCGGGCCCGCCCACGCCGCCGCCGTCGCCGATGCCGCCGATCCCGGGGCCGCCGGCACCACCCGTCCCCGGTCCGCCGGCACCACCGCCCGGCCCGCCGGTACCCGCGCCACCGCCGCCACCCGGCCCGATGCCGGCACCGCCGTTCCCACCACCGCCGGCGATGCCCGGCGCGTCACCGGCCGTACGCGCCACCGCCTCGGTGTCCGCTCCACCGAGCAGCCCCGTCGAGCGGGCCTCCGCCCCGACGTACGGCTCGCCGGCCGTACGCGCATCGGCCTCGGTCTCCGCCCCATCGGGAGGTTGGCCGTCCGTGCAGGTCCCGGCGCAGCCCACCCGGGGCGGCACGCGGGCCGAGGCGCCGGTCTCCGCCCCGCCGGTGGTGCCCGCACCCGCACTGCCCAGTTGGCCCCCGTCCACCACCGGCGCACCCTCCTCGGCTGGGACCGGCCCTGGCGGCTACCGGCCGACCACGACGGTCGTCGGCGGAACTCCGACCTCAGACACGCCCGGCGTCACATCGGCGGGCGGCCTGGCCGGGCAGGTCTCGGCCGACGTCCGCGGCGGACGGTACGACGGGGGCTCCGACCTGGCCGGCACCGTCTATGGCGGCGGGGACGGGCCGGGTTTCAGCACGGTCACGTTGCCGGCCAGCGCGGTGGAGAATTCCGGCTCGCTGACCGGGCACATCCTGGCCCAGGGCTGGGCGGACACACCGGCCGAGCGGTCCAGCACCGGCCGCGTGGTGATCGTCCTGGTCGCCGCGTTGGCGCTGCTGGTGACGGTCAGCGTGCTGGTCGTCCTGCTCGCCAACGACGCTTTGGACGGGCTGGTCGGCAGCGTCCTCAGCGGCTGAGTCGACCATCGGGAGCGATGGTGAGTCGGCCCACTACCGTCGGGCAACCGGCTGGCGGGATCGCCAGACCGCCGTACACTTGGCGAGATCACTGACCCGGCGCGCGTGGTGTGCGCCCATAGGCGATCTTGCGGGCGATCCGACGGCACAGCCGCGGCAGAGGCCATCGCGAAGATGCGCCCCGCTCGAGAGGCATTTGTTGACCACCTCTGCTGACCCCAGCATCGTTCCGTCCGTTTTCGATTCCGCTCCGATGGCGGCCGACACCGTCTCGGAGACCCCCGAGGCCGCCCCGGCCGGCACCGCGCCGGCAGCCGCCGCCACCGGTTCGGTCGAGCCTGCGGCCGTCCCGGCCGAGACCGCCGAGGCGATCGACTTCGCCGCGCTCGGCCTGCCCGAGCCGCTCGTCCGCGCGCTGGCGCGGCAGGGCATCACCGCCCCGTTCGAGATCCAGCGGGCCACCGTTCCGGACGCGCTGGCCGGCCGGGACGTGCTGGGCCGGGGGCAGACCGGGTCGGGCAAGACGCTCGCCTTCGGCCTGCCGCTGCTGGCCCGGGTCGCCGCCGGTAAGCCGGCCCGGCCGCTGCGGCCGCGCGCCCTGGTCCTGGTCCCGACCCGGGAGTTGGCCATGCAGGTCAACGACGCTCTGCTGCCACTGGGCAAGGCGCTCAACGTGTTCCTGAAGACCGCTGTCGGCGGGGTCCCGTACGACCGCCAGATCGACGCGCTGCGACGCGGCGTGGAGATCATCGTGGCCACCCCGGGCCGGCTCGGCGACCTGATCGAGCGGGGCATCTGCCAGCTCGACGACGTCGAGGTGACGGTGCTCGACGAGGCCGACCAGATGGCCGACATGGGCTTCCTGCCCGAGGTGACCGATCTGCTGGCCAAGACCCCCGCCAACGGTCAGCGGCTGCTCTTCTCGGCCACCCTGGACGGTGACGTCGACGCGCTGGTCAAGCGGTTCATGAACGACCCGGTGACCCACTCCACCGCACCCTCGACCGCCTCGGTGTCCACCATGGACCACCACATGCTGCTGATCCCGCCGCACGACAAGTTCCCGGTGGCTGCCTCGATCGCCGCCCGGGACGGCCGGACCATGGTCTTCGCCCGTACCCAGCTTGGTGTGGACCGGCTGGTCGAGCAGCTCGCCGCGGTCGGCGTACGGGCCGGTGGGCTGCACGGGGGCAAGACCCAGCGGATGCGGACCAAGACCCTGGCCGAGTTCCGTGAGGGCCGGATGAACGTCCTGGTCGCCACGGACGTGGCGGCCCGGGGCATCCACGTCGACGGGGTCACCCTGGTGCTGCACGTCGACCCGCCCAAGGACCCCAAGGACTACCTGCACCGCGCTGGCCGTACCGCCCGGGCCGGCGAGTCGGGTGCGGTCGCCACGCTGGTGCTGCCCAAGCAGCGTCGCACCACCCTGGCGATGCTGGAGAAGGCCGGCGTCGCGCCGGCCGAGGCCCGGGTCCGGACCGGCGATCCGCTGCTGGCCGAGCTGACCGGTGCCCGCGAGCCCAGCGGCGTTCCGGTCCGCGTGGAGTCCGAGTCCCGGGGATTCGGCGACCGGTCCGGCGGCCCGCGCCGATTCGACGACCGTTCCGGCGGCCCGCGCCGCTTCGGCGACCGGCCGACCGGCGAGCGACGGTACGGCGACCGGCCGCAGGGCGAGCGGCGCTTCGGCGACCGCCCGACCGGCGAACGGCGCTTCAGCGACCGCCCGCAGGGTGAGCGTCGCTTCGGCGACCGGCCGCAGGGCGACCGCCAATACGGCGACCGCCCGACCGGCGAGCGCCGCTTCAGCGACCGGCCCCAGGGCGACCGCCAATACGGCGACCGCCCGACCGGCGAGCGACGGTACGGCGACCGCCCGCAGGGTGAGCGTCGCTTCGGCGACCGCCCCCAGGGCGAGCGCCAGTACGGCGACCGGCCGCAGGGCGAGCGCCGCTTCGGCGACCGCCCCCAGGGCGAGCGCCAGTACGGCGACCGGCCGCAGGGCGAGCGGCGGTACGCCGACCGGGACAGCCGGGGCTACGGCGACCGGCCGCAGGGCGAGCGCCGCTTCGGCGACCGGCCGCAGGGCGAGCGGCACCAGGGCGACCGGCCCGCCGACGAGCGTCGGTTCGGGGATCGGCCGCAGGGCGATCGCCGATTCGCGGACCGGGACACCCGTGGTGGCTTCCGCGCGGAGGGCCGCGGGCGGGACGACCGGACGCGCGACGATCGGCCGCGCGACGACCGGCGCGGCTTCGGCGGGCGACCCCCGGCGCGTACCCACTGATCCACTGATCCACTGATCCACCGAACGCCGCCGCGGAGCGTCTGCTTCGCGGCGGCGTTCGCGCATGCCCTGCCGATGCCGGTTCGGTCGCGTAACGTCCGGCTCATGCCGACCATGCCGAAGTCGCTCTTCTGGTCCCGGACGGACACCGCCGGCAGCGAGCAGGTCGTGCTCGACGACGGCAACGGGCTGTCGGCCCGGGGCACGCTGCTCGCCGTGGACCCGATCCCGTGGACCGCCCGCTTCCAGCTGTCCACCGCACCGGACTGGACCACCAGCCGGCTCGAGGTCGAGGTCGAGGGGGCCGGGTGGCTTCGCAGCGTACGGCTGGAGCGGGCCGTGGACCGGTGGCGGGTGACCACCGCCGAGCAGGGTGACCTGGACGGGGCTCTGGTCGCGGCCGGGCATGGCCGGGCGGGCCTGCCGGGCACCGACGACCCGGACCGGCTGGCCGAGGCGCTCGATGTCGACCTGAGTGGGTCGCCGCTGTTCAACAGCCTTCCGGTCCACCGGCTCGGGCTGGCCGCGATGCCGGCCGACCTGCCCCACCGGATCACCGTGGCCTGGGTGTTGCTGCCCAGCCTGGAGGTCGTGCCGGCCGAGCAGATCTACACCGGGATCGGGCCGGGTCGGGTGCGGTTCGTGAACGACACGTTCACCGCCGACATCGATCTCGATGCCGACGGCTACGTGGTGCGCTACCCAGGGCTGGCCGAGCGGATCGACCCGCGCTGAGACAGCGTGTCGGGGCTCAGGCCGGCCAGGCGCCGCTGGTCAGGAAGTGTTCGATGGTGGCCCGGTGCGGCGCGAGGTCGAGGCCCTGGGCAGCCAGCCAGTCGTCGGAATAGTAGGTGTCGGCGTACCGGTCACCGGCGTCGCAGATCAGGGTGACCACCGACCCGACCCGGCCCTCGGCGAGCATCCCGGCGATCAGGCCGAACGCGCCCCACAGGTTGGTGCCGGTGGAGCCGCCCACCCGTCGGCCGAGCACAGCCGAGCCGGCCCGCATGGCGGCCAGCGACGCCGCGTCCGGCACCTGGACCATCCGATCCACCACGGCGGGCTGGAAGGACGCCTCGACGGTGGGTCGGCCGATGCCCTCGATCCGGGAGCCCTTGCCGGTGCGTACCGACCAGTCGGCGGCCAGCCAGGCCGGATAGAAGGCGGAGTTCTCCGGGTCCACCACGCAGAGCTTGGTGGGCAGCCGGCGGTACCGGGCGTACCGGCCGATGGTCGCGCTGGTGCCCCCGGTACCGGCACCCATCACGACCCAGGTCGGGATCGGGTGCCGCTCCAGCTCGAGCTGCGCGTAGATCGACTCGGCGATGTTGTTGTTGCCCCGCCAGTCGGTGGCCCGCTCGGCGTACGTGAACTGGTCCATGAAGTGGCCGCCGGAGTCCTCGGCCAGCCAGCGGGCCTCGACCACCGCGGTCGCCGGGTCGTCGACCAGGTGACACCGGCCGCCGTGGAACTCGATCTGCGAGATCTTCTCCGGGGAGGTGGAGGCGGGCATCACCGCGATGAACGGCAAACCGAGCATCCGGGCGAAGTACGCCTCGGAGACCGCCGTGGAGCCGGACGACGCCTCGATGATCGTCGTACGTGGGCCGATCCAGCCGTTGCACAGCCCGTAGAGGAACAGCGAGCGGGCCAGCCGGTGCTTGAGCGAGCCGGTCGGGTGCACCGACTCGTCCTTGAGGTAGAGGTCGATCCCCCACTCCCGGGGCAGCGGGAACGGCAACAGGTGGGTGTCGGCCGAGCGGTTCGCGTCCGCCTCGACGGCGGCGATCGCCTCGGTCACCCAGGAGCGGCTGGCTTCGTCGCAGCGGTCGAGATGAGTCACGCTCGGAAACGTAGCAAGCAGGCCGGGTACGGTCAGCCTCGGTCCGGCTGCGCGGCCCGGCGCAGCTGACGGCGTTGCCCGGCCCGCCCGACGGCGCGGAGCAGGGGAATCACGCCGATGGCCAGCCGGGGCAGGGCGTCCAGCAACCGGACCTGTGCGCCCCGCCAGCGGGGCAGGCTGACCACCGGGCGTGGCCGGCGGGCCAGCCGGACCGCTCGGGACGCCACCCGCTCCGGGGTCAGCATCGAGCCGGTGAACGACGCCAGCGCCCCCGGGTCGTCCAGCCGGTCGTGCAGCATCGGGGTCCAGATGCCGTCCGGGCAGAGACAGGAGATGTGTACCCGCCGGTGCCCGGCCATCCGCAGGTCGGACAGGGTGCCGAGGCTGAACGCCAGCAGCGCGTGCTTGCTGGCCGCGTACACCGTTTCGCCAGGCGCGGCGACCAGCCCGGCCAGCGACACGACGTTCAGCACGTGGCCGTGCCCCTGCCCGCGCATCACCGCCAGCGCGGCGAGGGTGCCGTTGATCGCGCCGAGTGTGTTGACGTCGAGAACGCGACGGCGGGTCGGCCCGTCGTGCTCCCACGCGGGGCCGGTGACCAGGATGCCGGCGTTGTTGACCCAGAGGTCGAGGCCACCCCGGCTGGCAGCGGTCGCGGCGATTTGCGCGCAGGCGTCCTCGTCCCGGACGTCCAGGGCGGCCGACCAGCCGCCGAGCGGCGCGGCGGCACCGGCCACCGCCGCCGGGTCGAGGTCGGTGAGCAGCACCGACCAGCCGTCAGCGTGCAGTGCGGCGGCGATGGCGCGGCCCAGGCCGCCGGCGGCCCCGGTCACCACGGCCACTCCACGTCCGGGCTGGTTCATCGGCGCACGCTACCGCCGGCCGCCGGGCCGGCACCAGGGCCGACCGGCCACGCCCGGCAACTCCGGCCGCCCGGCCACGACCGACCGCGCCAGCCAATCGGGTACGACCGGCCGGCCGCGCCGGCCGGGGCCGGACCGACGCGGGTTCGACGGGTACGGCGATGCTCAGGCGGGCGGCGGGGCGACCGGCTGGGGGCGGTTCTCCCACTTGGTGGAGAGGGCGATGGCGGTCCGGGTGGAGGCGACCCCGGCTGTCCGGTTCAGCCGCACGATCAGCTGTTCCAACTCGGCGATCGTGCCGACCCGCGCCTTGAGCAGGAAGGATTCCACTCCGGCCATGAAGTAGCAGGACTCGATCTCGGGCAGCACCCGGAGCGACTCGAGCATGTCGTCGGTGTCCGCGCCGGAGTCCTCGACGATGCCGATCAGCGCGGTGACGCCCAGGCCGATCTGCTCCGGGGCCACGTCCGCCCGGTAGCCGCGGACCACGCCGCTGCTCTCCAGCTTGCCGACCCGCTCGTGTACGGCAGGGGCGGACAGGCCGACCTGTCGGGCCAGCTCGGCGTACGAGAGGCGGGCGTTGCCGCGCAGTAGATCGACGAGGCTCAGGTCGATGGCGTCCACGGAGAGTGACCTTAACTGGTGGGGCGTAACGAGATGCCCTCGGCATCCGTTGCACACAACAGTGAGTAACTGTTCACGGACTGACGGTCAAGGTAGGAGTTGCGCCAGTACCATTTACTAACCTCCCAGTCAGTGCATTTTTCGCGTTTGGCGGACAGGCCAGGTCCCTGGTGCTGTAATTGCCATACGTCCCTCATGACGGCTCTGGGCTCGCACCAGCCGGGGGCAGTGTGTTCAGCCAGGGGCTTCGTCGACGCGAGGAGGGGGCTGTGGACACTGGAGATCGCCTGCTGACACCGGGTGAGGTCGCCGCGCTGTTTCGGGTGGACCCGAAGACTGTGACGAGATGGGCGGCGGCCGGCCGGATAGGAAGCATCCGGACTCCAGGCGGGCATCGCCGGTTTCGGGAATCCGAGGTGCGAGCCCTGCTTGAGGGGGAGGGCATGCTGGACGAGGTGGATGAGGTCGGGAAGCCACGCAACGTGGGACCGGCCACCTCCACAGGGCCGGGTCCGGCCAACGCCGGCATGTACTGAACTGGTGCGGACATCGCTACGCGGACCGGACATCAGTCCGGTCCGCGGCCCGCTAGGACCGGGTCGCCCGCGACGAGGACCGCGCGGACACCCACCCGCCAACCGGCGTGACCGGTCAGCCTGAGCGCAAGCTCAGCTCCGGGCCGCGCCGAGCTGGCCGGACCACCGTCGGAACAGGGTGTGCGGTACGCCGAGCGCGTCCAGCACCTTGCCGGCCACGAAGTCGATCAGTTGCTGCGCGCTGGCCGCCGCGCCCGCGCCGTAGAAGCCAGGGCTGGCCGGCAACACCACCGCGCCGGCGTCGTGCAGCGCGATCAGATGCTCCAGGTGGCTGCGGGTCACCGGCGTCTCCCGGGGTACCACCACCACCGTTCGGCGTTCCTTGAGGTTGACCTCGGCGGCGCGCTGCAGCAGGTCCTTGGAGAGCCCGATCGCGATGCCCGCGCAGGCGGCCGTGCTGGCCGGCACCACCGCCATGCCGCGTACCCGGTAGGAGCCGCTACTCGGCCCGGCCGCCAGGTCGCCCGCCGGCCAGTGCCGCACGTCCACGCCGGTCAGGTCCCGGCCGAGCCAGGCGCCCAGGTCCTCGGCCCAGTGCGCGTCGCGGAACGCGCGGCCGGTCTCGTCGAGCACCGTGAGCCGCGCCGCTCGGGACACGATCAGGTCCACCGGCTCGCCCGCGTCGAGCAACCCGCCGATGACGGCCGCCGCGTACGGCGTGCCGGAGGCCCCCGAGACCCCGACCACCCATGGTTCCCGCATGCCTCCAGCCTGCCTGGTCGGGCTCGTCCGCCGGTGGGCACCCCCGGGTCGGCCCCGTCCGAGTTGTCCGGGCGGGCAGTTGCGTGTTCCGCCGACCTGAGATGCTGCCGTCGGCGATTTGCACCGGAGGCAGTTCGCACGGGAGGCATCGGTGACGACCGGCGAGGTCCTCTGGACGCTGCGCGCCGAGTGTCCGATCCCGGCCCGGGTCTCGCCGCACGTCGACCGAGTGCAGGAGTGGCTGGTCGGCCTGCTGCCGGAGTTGGGTCTGCCGCTGGACGACGAGGCGTTGCGCCGGTTGGCCCGGGGCGCATTCGCCCGGTACGCCGGCCGCCTCTACCCGGACGCGACCGAGGTCGATCTGCGGGTGCTGACCGCCCTGTTCACCTGGTTCTTCCTGGTCGACGACGCCTGCGACGGGCCCCAAGGGCTCGCGCCGGAGCAGATCCGCGCGCTGCGGTCCGGCACGCTGGCGCTGCTGCACGACGGTCCCCGCCTGCGGCATGCCGGGTTGGCCGGCCCGTTACGGCGGCTACTGGTGCTCGCCTGGCGCGAGCCGCGCCGCCGGATGCCGGCCCGATGGCGGCTGCGCTTCGCCGACGCGGTGGCCCGACACCTCGACGGCACCTGGCAGGAGGCCGTCAACAAGGCGGTCGGCCACCGGCCCGGCGTCACCGAGTACGTCGAGTTGCGCCGGGCCACCTCGGCGGCGGACGTGTCGTACCCGCTGGTGGAGTTCGTCAGCGGTCGGCCGCTGCCGGACGCGGTCTACCACCACCCGCTGCTGCGCCGGATCGCCCGTACCGGCAACGACCTGCTCTCCTGGTACAACGACCTGGCCTCGCTGGAACGGGACCGGGACAGCGCGGGTGGGCACAACCTCGTCCTGGCGATGCAGGACGAGTGGGGCGTGCCGCCCGAGGTGGCGGTCGACCGGGTGGCCGAGCGCTGGCGCGAGTCGATGCGGCTCTTCGTCGCGCTGCGGGCCGCGGTGCCGTCGTTCGGACCGGCGCTGGACGAGGCCGTCACCGCCCACGTCGACGGGGTCGCCGACGCGGTGCGCGGCACCATCGAGTGGACGTTGGAGAGCGGCCGCTACCCCGACGGCAAGGAAGGGCACCTTCTTAACGCCTCCGGTAGAGGAAGGGTCCCTTCCTAACAACCGACCGGCACGACCGGCACGACCGGCACGACCGGCACGACCGGCCTCAGGGCCGCAGGTTGAGCCGGATCACCAGGTCGAGCAGGGCGAAGGCGAACAGGGCGATGCCGACGAAGCCGTTGGCGGTGAAGAACGCCCGGTTGACCTTGCTCAGGTCGGTCGGGGTGACCACCAGGTGCTGGTAGCCGAAGGCGACCGCGGTGAGCGCCAGCCCGATCCACCAGAGCCAGCCGAAGTCGACCTGCACGCCGAACCAGATGAACAGTGCGAAGGTCACCACGTGCGCGACGGTGGAAGCGTGCAGCGCGAAGCGCCGCCCGTAGCGGGCGGGCACACTGTGCACGCCGATCTGCTGGTCGATCTCGGAGTCCTGGCAGGCGTAGATCAGGTCGAAGCCGCCGATCCACAGGCCGACCGCCGCGCCGAGCAGCCAGGCCGGTCCGGAGCCGTGCAGGGTGCCGGTGACCGCCAGCCACGCACCGACCGGGCCGACCGCTTGAGCCACCCCGAGGATGGCGTGCGGCCAGTTGGTGAACCGCTTGGCGTACGGGTAGACCACCAGCGGCACCACGGCGAGCGGCGCCAGCACCAGGCAGAGCGGGTTGAGCAGGGCGGCGGCGGCGAGGAAGACCACCACCGCGACGGCCGCGCCGGTCCAGGCCGTCCGCACGCTCACCGCCCCGGTGACCAACTCCCGACCGGCGGTACGCGGGTTCCGCGCGTCGATCCGACGGTCCAGGATGCGGTTGGCCGCCATCGCGAACGTCCGCGCGCCGACCATCGCCACGGTGATCAGCAGCAGGTCCACCCAGCGCACCCGGCCGCCGTTGACCTGCATCGCGGTCAGCGCCGACAGGTACGCGAACGGGAGCGCAAAGACCGAGTGCTCGATCGCGACGAGCTTGAGGAATGACTTGATCCGGCCCGGCCGTTCGGCCGGCGCGTCGAGGACTGCCATCAGATGCCGTACTCCTTCCAACGCTTGTCGACCAGGGAGGTGACCTCCGGCGACATGCTCATTTCTTCCGGCCAGCCGCGGGTGTAGCCCTCGGTGGGCAACTTGCGGGTGGCGTCGACGCCCACCTTGCCGCCCCAGAACTGCTGGTACGACGAGTGGTCGAGGTGGTCCACCGGGCCCTCGGTGAGCAGCAGGTCGCGCGCGTAGTCGACGTTGCCGAAGGCGCGGAAGGCGACCTCGTTGTAGTCGTGCACGTCGCAGTCCTCGTCGACGATCACGATCAGCTTGGTCAGCGACATCAGGTGCGCACCCCAGATCGCGTTCATCACCTTCTGCGCGTGCTTCGGGTAGCGCTTGCGGATCGACACGATCGCACAGTTGTGGAAGACGCCGGCGGCCGGCAGGTCGTAGTCGACGATGTCCGGGATCAGCAGCTTGAGCAGCGGCTGGAAGATCCGCTCGGTGGCCTTGCCGAGGCCGTGGTCCTCCTGCGGAGGCTTGGAGGTGACGATCGAGTGGTACACCGGCTTGCGCTGCATGGTCATCGCCTCGATGTGCAGCACCGGGAACGGCTCGACCGGCGTGTAGAAGCCGGTGTGGTCGCCGAACGGGCCCTCGGGCAGCCGCTCGCCGGGCTCCAGGTAGCCCTCCAGCACGATCTGCGCGTGCGCCGGCACCTGCAACGGCACGGTGAGGCAGTCGACCATCTCGACCCGCTCGCCACGTAGGAACCCGGCGAACAGGTACTCGTCGATGTCGCCGGGCAGCGGGGCGCTGGCCGCGTACGAGACGACCGGGTCGCAGCCGATCGCGACCGCGACCGGCAGGCGCTGCCCGAGCCGCTCGGCGACCGCGTGGTGCGCGGTCGAGTCCTTGTGGATCTGCCAGTGCATGCCCAGGGTGTTGCGGCCGTGCTGCTGGAGCCGGTAGAGGCCCAGGTTGCGCTTGCCGGTCTCCGGGTGCTTGGTGTGGGTCAACCCGTAGTTGTGGAAGATCCCGCCGTCGCCGGGCCAGACCTGGAGACCGGGCAGCCGGTTGAGGTCGACGTCGTCGCCCCGGTAGACCACCTCCTGACAGGGTGCGGTCTTCACCTTGCGCGGCGGCACCGACTTGAGCTGCATGACCTTGCCCAGGCCCTCCCGGATGCCGGACCAGCCGACCGGCAGCTCCGGCTTGACCAGCGCGCCGATCCGGGCCCCGATCTCGTCCAGCGAGTCGACGCCGAGCGCCATCGCCATCCGCTTCTCGGTGCCGAACAGGTTGATCGCCACCGGCATCTCACCCCGGGTCGGGCGCTCGAAGAGCAGCGCGGGCCCGCCGGCCCGCACGGTCCGGGTGACCACCTCGCTGATCTCCAGGGTGGGGTCGACCGGGACGTCGACCCGCCGCAGCTCCCCCGCGCGCTCGAGCGCCGCGAGGAAGTCCTTGAGATCGGTGTACGGGAAGCCACGAGCCGCCATGCCCGCCAGTCTCCCGCACCGGCCCGGGACTCGCCCAAGCCGGGTGCTGCGCAGTAAGGAAGGTCCCCTTGTTAACGCCTCCGGTAGAGGAAGGGTCCCCTGCTAACAGGTCGCCCGGGCATGGCTCCCGACCAAACGGGTAGCCGGGCGGCCGGCGAGACGGGGGCGACGATGGGCGACGGACGGGTTCCGGAGGGGTTCACCGAGCAGCGGGCCCGGGTCGGTGACGTGACGCTCAACTACGTCCGGGGTGGGCGTGGCCCGACCCTGGTGTTGCTGCACGGCTATCCGCAGTGTTGGTACATGTGGCGGCCCCTCCTGCCGGAGCTGGCGCGGCACTTCGAGGTGGTCGCGCCGGACCTGCGCGGCTTCGGCGACAGCGACGCGCCGGACGGCGGGTACGACAAGAAGACCGTTGCCGCCGACCTGCACGGCCTGCTCGACCAACTCGGCCTGGCCGATGATCTCCGACTGGTCGGGCACGACCTGGGGACCATGGTGGCGTACGCGTATGCCGCCGCCCACCCGCAGCAGGTCAGCCGGCTGGTGCTCAGCGAGGCGCCGATCCCCGACGAGAGCATCTACTCGTTCCCCGCGCTGACCGCGGCTGGACCGGGCGTGTGGAACTTCGGCTACTTCTCGATCGGCAACGGGCTGCCGGAGGCACTGGTCAGCGGGCGGGAGTCGCTCTGGGTGGACCGGTTCACCGACGCTCTGATGGTGCGCAAGGGCAGCATCGCCGCGCCCGACGTCGAGGAGTACGCCAGTCACCTGCGCGACCCTGCGCACCTGCGGGCGAGCTTCGGCTACTTCCGGGCGTTCGATCGGGACATCGCCGACAACACGGCGTACCGGGCCACGAAGCTACCCATGCCGGTGCTGGCAATCGGGTCCCGGGCCAGCCTCGGCGGGACGGTGGCCGAGCAGGCCGGCCGGTACGCCGACACGGTCCGCGGCGAGGTGATTGACGACTGCGGGCACTGGCTGTACGAGGAGCGCCCGGAGGAGATGCTGACCCTGCTGCGCGACTTTCTCGGACCCGCCTGAGCTCGGCCCGATCGCACTTGAGCCCGGCCCGATCGCACGGTCAGGCGGCGGGCGCCCAGGCGTGGGCGGCCAGCGGCGGGTCGAGGGGCGCACGGGTGAGCCGGTTGGCGAAGGTGGAGATGGTGTAGGCACCGACGCCGAGCACCACGTCCAGCGCGTGTCGGGGCTGGTAGCCGGCGGCCAGGAAGTCGTCCAACTCGCCGTCGGACACCGCGCCGCGCTGGTTCAGCACGGCCAGCGTGAACCGGCGCAGCGCCTCCAGTCGTGGCTTGGGCAGCGCCGTGCCGGCGCGCAGCGCCGTGATCAGCTCGGCGGTCGCGCCGAGCCGGGTGAGCGTGCCGGTGTGCAGCGCGACGCAGACGTGGCATTCGTTGGTGGTGGCGACCGCGAGGATCACCACCTCCCGCTCCAGCGGTTCGAGGGCGGTCTGCTCGAAGCCCGCGTTGGCGGTGAGGAAGCCGGCGAGCAACTGCGGCGACTCGGCCATCAGCGCCACCGGCGTGGGCAGCCAGCCGAACCGGCGGGTTACCCCATCGATGGTCGCGCGGGCAGCGGCGGGCGCGGTCTCGGTCGTGTGGGTGGTGAAGACGGACACGGTTACCTGCCTTCAAACAGCGTCGGTCGGGGCGTCGGACGCGCGTCCCGTACGATAGTCAACGTGGTTGACGAAACAGTAAACCTGGTTGTCGAAGATGGCAACCGCTGACCCGTCCCGGCCCGGCTTCCAGCTACCGCTGTTGCTGCTGGCCGGCTTCCGCACCCTGATCGACGACCTGCACGCCGAGCTGGCCCGACAGGGGCACCCCGAGCTGCGACCACTGCACGGCTTCGTGCTCCAGGCCGTCGGGGTGGACGGCACCACCGCCACCGAGCTGGGTCAGCGGCTGGGCATCTCCAAGCAGGCGGCCGGCAAGACGGTGGACCGGCTGGTCGCCATCGGCTACCTGGAACGGGTCGACGATCCCCGGGACGCCCGCCGCCGGCTGGTCCGGATGACCCCGGCCGGCATCGACGGGCTCGGCCGCTCGGCGGAGATCTTCGACCAGCTGCGTACCCGGTGGGCCGAAACCCTCGGCCCGCACCGGGTCGACGCCCTGGAGGACGACCTGCGCACGATGGCCGCCGCCAACTGGTTCCGGCTCGACGTGCCGGGCTGGTTCGGCGGCTGAGCCAGCAGGATTGACGACACCAGGTGGCCGATCGGACGGTGCCTCCCGCGCGGGACCGCCCCGACAGCGCCGCCCTGGTGAGGAGCAAGCCGGGCGGACGAATCTCACTGACAATGGCGTACCGCGCCGGGTGGGACGCAGTCTGAGGGGCATGTCGGACGCATACGTCGTCGGTGACCCGGACGGGTTGTCGCCCCTGCTGGTCGAGCTGCGCGACGCCATCGCGCGCGAGTTGCACGCGCAGTTGGCGCTACGCGCCGAGCGGATCGAGCTGGCCGACGTGCCGGAGGTGGCGTACCAGGTCACCGTCCAGGTGGACCGGACGCTGCGCGGCTGGCGGCCCGGGCCGCAGGCGCGTACGGAGCGCCGGGTCGACGGGCATCGGGACCGGATCGACAGATCGAAAAGTGTCACAGGTGATCTCTAGAATCGAGGGCGCCGGTCGGGTCGGGGGTGTGCGGCCCGGCTACTTCCGACCGGCTCATCCCTCACCCAAGGAGATCGATGAGATCTGTGCGCTTTCCGCGTGGGCTCCTGCGCGGCCTGACCGCCCTGGTCGTGGCCACCGCGGGGATCGGTGCGGCGGCTGGGCCGGCCGCAGCGGAGGATGACCCAGGCTGGGTCAACACCTGGCTGGACGACGTCACGATCGGCGCGTCCGGTGCCCCGGGCCGGACGGTTCCGCTGACCCTGACCAGCAGTGGGGCCACCGAGCCCCGGGTGATCGTCGACCTGGCAGGGCTGGCCGGCGTGGCCACCGCGAGCTTCCCGGACTGGTGCGTCACCGAGGGCACCTCGGTCACCTGCCCGATGCCGTCGTCGGCGACCGACGATTTCGGCACGCTCACCGGCACTGTTCCGGTGGTGATCCACCCGGCCCCCGGCGCCGCCGGTAGCGCGATCGGCACCATCACCTACACCGCACGCGCCGAGCAGGTGCAGAGCGAGCCCCAGCAGGCGACGATCGGCGTACGGTCCGGGCCCGACCTGCTCGACACCGTCGACGAGTACGTCTCCGGCACCGAGGTGGGCGACACCCGCTCCGTGCCGGTGGCCGTGGTCAACGCCGGCGACCAGCCGGCCGTGGATGTCCGACTCACGTTCCGCTTTCCGGTCGGCCTGGTCCCGGCCAGCTACCGCAACTGCCGGTACGGCACCGACCAGGTGCTCGCCACGATCGTGGTCTGCACTCTGCGGGGCACGTTCGCGCCGGGCCAGCGGCACGAGCTGAAGCAGGCCCTGACCACCACTCTCGGCCCGGCCACCATCGGCGACAAGCGGATCACGCAGCTGGTGGAGCCGCTGGCCAGCGCCGGGCCGCTCCCGAACGGGGTGCAGCTCAAGCACCGCGAGTCCGACGTCGCTCTGCGGCTGCGGCCGGTCGGGGCGCCGCTCGACGTGATCCCGGTCGAAGCGACCGGCGCCGGCGGCCAGACCTACCTGCGGGCGGTCCACGGAGCCTTCGACATCGTCGCCCAGGGTGCCGCCGTCACCGGGGCCGTCGGGGACACCGCCCGGGTCACGGTCGGCCATCGCAACGACGGCCCGGGCGTGCCGGACGGCACCATCTCCGGCGACAGCGTCGGTGCCTTCCTCTTCACCCCACCGACCGGGGTCACCGTTCTCGCCAACCCGCTGGGCTGCTCGCCGTACGGTGACGAGGAGGGCGCTGGCGACGCCCCGGCAACCTGGCGTTGCGAAGGACCGGGCTCGGTGTTCCGTGCCGGCACCAGCTACACGGTCGCGTTCGACCTGCGGATCGACAGTCTCTCCGGAGCCCCCGGCGAGGTCCAGCCCTTCAACCGGTACCCGCGGGTGGACGACGACCCGAGCAACGACGTCGCCCCGGTCACCGTGGGCTGACCGAGCCGGACCAACCGAGCGGTACGGCGCGGGCCGGCCACGGACGACTCAGTGACCGGCCCGTGCGCGTTGCCAGGGTCAGTCCAGCCCGCCGTACGAGTGCAGGCCGGTGAAGAAGATGTTCACGCCGAACAGGTTCATCAGCATGGTGAGGAAGCCGAGCACCGCGATCCAGGTCGCCACGTTGCGCTTGACGCTGGGCGTCGCCCGGGCGTGCAGGTAGCCGGCGTAGACCACCCAGGAGATGAAGGCCCAGGTCTCCTTGGGGTCCCAGCCCCACGGGCGACCCCAGGCCGCCTCGGCCCAGATCGCCCCGGCGATCACCGCGAAGGTGAAGATCGGAAAGGCGAAGGCGTGCAGCGCGAAGGTCAACCGCTCCAGGCCGGCCGCCTGGGGCAGCCGCTTGGCCAGGGTGTACGGGAAGCTCCGCTTGCCCTGCTCGTAACCGGCGCGCATCAGGTAGCCGACCGCCGGCACCGCGCCGAGCAGGAAGATGCCGGACGCGAACACGATGGTCGAGACGTGGATGACGAACCAGTACGAGTTCAGAGCCGGCACCAGGGGCACGATCGGCACGTACAGCACCAGCTCGGCGGTGGCCACCAGCAGCACCATCACCAGGGTGAGGAACAGCCCGAGCTTGCGCAGCGAGGGCCGCTTCCAGAGCACCACGAGCCAGGCCGCCACCCCGATGAACGTCACCGTGAGCAGGAACTCGTACATGTTGCCCCAGGGCATCCGGTCGGCGGCGAGGCCGCGAGTGACCAGCGCCGCGAGGTGCAGCACGGCGGCGAGCGCGGTGGCGCCCACCCCGACCAGGCCGGCGACCCGGGCCCGTCGCTCCGAGCGCTCGGCCGGAGCCGCTGGCGCAACCGGCGCGGGCTGCGGCAGCACGACACCGCCGCCACCGACGCCGGCACCCACCAGCTCGCGGGTGGCAGCCGCTGCGGCGACCCGGGTACGGGAGTTGCCCAGCGCGTACTCCACGGCGTGGCCGATCATCGCGATCAAATACGCCAGGATCGCGAAGGTCACCAGATTGTCGGAGAGTGCGGACATCACTCGGTCCCTTCTCGCGCGTCGGCACGGGCACTGGAGTCAGCGTCCGCGCCGGCCCGCTCGGCCGCCCCACCGTCACCGCTGAACGCGGCGAGGAGCTGGGCGAACTCATCGGCGAACCCTGGATAGTCGGTACGCGGCAACCCACCGACCTCCATCAAGCTACTACCGCCCGTCGGAGATCCGTCCGCCGGGTCGGCCGGAATCACCCGGAACCACACTCGACGGCGTCGCCCGAACAGCGATCCCATCAGCCCGACCAGCAGGAACGCGCAGCTGATCAGCAGCGGCGTCGCGCCCGGATCGTGCCGGACGGAGAGGGTCACGTACCGCTCGGTGCCCAGGAACTCGACCTTGGTGCCGTCGTCCAGTGTCCAGGTCTCGCCCTTGCGGAGCAGCTTGGTGCCGATCTCCTTGACCTTGCCGGTCCGTACCTGCCGCTGGTCGAGCTGGTAGACCGAGCCGGGGATGCCGGCGTCCAGGCCGAGGTTGCCCCGGTACGCGACCAGGTTCAGCACCGGGTTGCGCTCGGTCGGATACTGCGAGCGGACGAACGGCGCCTGTTCGGGTGCCGTGGGCAGGTAGATGCCGGTGAACGCCACCTGCAGGTCCGATGCGCGCTTGCCGGTGGCCGGGTCGACGTTCGCATCCGGGAACTGGGCCAGCCCCTCGCTGGTCAGGCCCATGTCACCGGTGGTCAGGAACGGCTCGTCGCTGATCTGGCTGTTGCCGAACCGGTCGGTGTAGCGGATGACCGGGGCGTACCCGTGCCCGAGCAGGTAGACGCTCGCGTCGCCGAGGCGCAGCGGCGAGTTCACCGAGAAGTCCGCGGTGCGGGTCGGCTCGTCGGGGCCGTCGACGGTCACCGTGGCGTTGAAGAAGTCCGGCTGGCCGGAGGCCAGGAACCGGGCCTGGAAGTCGTCCAGCCGCAGGCAGAAGCGGGGCAGGTCGGCGCTGTCCACGCGGGGGCCGAGCTTCGCCTCGGCGTACTGCTGTCGGGTGTTGCAGAACGCGTTGTCCGCACCCGCCACCAGCAGGCGGTTGCCGCTCCAGCCGTACCACGAGCCGAGCGCGACGCCGATCAGCACGGCGATCAGCGAGGTGTGGAACAGCAGGTTGCCGGTCTCCTTGAGGTAGCCCTTCTCGGCGGAGACCTCGTCGCCGCGGACCTCCACCCGCCAGCGCCGACGGCGCAGCACCTCGGCGATCGCCGCCGCGCCGCCGGTCGGGGCGGAAAGCACCGTGTGCTGCGGCAACCGCGACATCCGCTTCGGCGCGACCGGCGGTCGGGACCGCAGCGCGCGGACATGATCCCGCAGCCGGGGCGTGATGCAGCCGATCAGGGAGGTGAACAGCAGCAGGTAGATCGCAGAGAACCAGACCGAGCCGAAGACCTCGAACGCGCCGATCTGGTTCAGCCGGGGGGCCAAATCCGGGTGGTCGACGAAGTACTGGTTGACCTTCTCCGGGCTGATCCCGCGCTGCGGCAGCACCGAGCCGGGGATGGCGGCGATGGCGAGCAGGAAGAGCAGGATCAGGGCCGTACGCATGCTGGTCAGCTGCCGCCACGAGTTGCGCAGCAGGGCCAGCAGCCGGTTGGGCCGACGCCGGGGTGCCGGGGCCGTGGTCTCCGGCCGATCGTCGACGACCGTCATCAGATGCTCACCTCGCCCACCCCGACAGTGGTCTGCAGCCAGATCACGAAGTTCTGCCATCCGCCGGTGACCAGCGCCAGGCCGATCAGGATGAGCAGGGCGCCGCCGACCCGGGTGACCCAGCGGCTGTTGCGCCGGACGGCGCGGAAGACCCCGAGCAGGCGCTGGAAGCCCAGCCCGAAGACGACGAACGGTACCCCCAGCCCGAGGCAGTACGCCACGGCGAGCACCACGGCACGGTCGGTCTGACCGCTCGCGGTTGCCATCCCCAGCACGGCACCGAGCGTGGGGCCGGTGCAGGGCATCCAACTGAGCGCGAAGACGGCACCGAAGACCGGGGCGCCGAGCAGCCCCGCGGCGGGCAGCCGGGAGATCCGGAGCTCCCGTTGCAGGCCCGGGACCAGCCCGAGGTAGCCCAGCCCGAGCACGATGATCAGCGCACCGACGACGATCTCCAGCTGCCGCTCGTAGTCGAAGAAGACCTTGCCGATGCTGGCGAAGAGGATCGCGGTGGCGACGAAGACGACGGTGAAACCGGCGATGAAGAGCATCGTCCCGGCGAGCACCCGACCCTTGACCGAGCCGACCCGCGCCACCCGCTCCCGTACCGCGACGCCCCCGCCGGCCCTGTCGCTGCCGCTGTCGCTGTCGCCGTCGCCGTCGCGCTCGACCGCTTCGTTAGCAGGGGACCCCTGCTCTACACCAGGCGTTAGTAAGGTGCCCTTCCTTGCACGGCCTTCCAGGTCGGTGCCGGCCAGCCCCGTGACGAACGAGAGGTAGCCGGGGACCAGCGGCAGCACGCACGGGGACAGGAAGCTGACCAACCCGGCGAGCACCGCCGCGCCGATGGCGAACAGCAGTGGGCCGCTCTCGGCCAGGTGCTTGAAGGTCTCGCCCATCAGCGGGACGCCGGCTCTTCGGCAGCGATCCGCTCGACGATCGGTTGCAGGCCCTCCTGCTTGACCGCGGCACGGATCACCACGGCGATGCGGCCCTTCCGGTCGAGCACCACGGTCGCCGGGACGGTGTTCGGCGGGATGTCCAGGGCGAGCGCCAGCTTGCTCGACGGATCGAACAGGCTTGGATAGGTGACCCGACCCTCCTCGAACGCCTTGGCCTTGTCCCGCTGGTCCTGCACGTTGATGCCCAGGAAGGTCACCGCGGAGCCCTTGGTGGCCTGGTAGGTGCCCTCCAGGTCGTCCGCCTCGGCGCGACAGGGCGCGCACCAGGAGCCCCAGAAATTGAGCACCACCACCTGGCCACGGGCCTGACTGACGTCGTAGGTGCCGCCGGCGAGCAGCTCACCGGAGAGCTTCGGGGGTGCCGAGCGCTGGTCCGGTGCGCACTCGAAGATCCCGTCGGTGGTGGTGTTGCAGGTCTTCTCCTGGCTCTGCGACGTGCAGCCGACCAGCGCCACCGCGGCGACGGTGGCGAGCAGACCGGCGGTCCACCTCCGGGCGTTCATCAGGCCCCCTTGGCCGTCCGAGCGGTCGCGGAGAGGGCGATCAGGTGCGCTGCCGGCTCGCTGTAGCCGATGCCGACCACCTTGGCGCCGTCGAAGTGGAACGAGGTGAGGCTGGCCAGGCCGCACTGCCGCTTGCGCGGGTCGTGCCAGAGCCGCTTGCGCTCGACGTGCCGGCGCAGCGTCCAGATCGGCAACTGGTGCGAGACCAGCACCGCCTCGCGCCCCTCGGCAGCGACCCGGGCGGCGTGCAGGGCACCGAACATCCGCTCCGCGATGGCCCGGTACGCCTCGCCCCAGGACGGGGTCACCGGATCCCGCAGCACCCACCAGTTGCGCGGGTCGCGGAACGACCCGTCACCCGGGGACACCTTCTTGCCCTCGAACCAGTTGGCGCTCTCGATCAGCCGCTCGTCCACCCCGACCGGCAGCCCGAACTGGGCGGCGATCGGCTCGGCGGTCTGCTGGGCGCGCTCCAGCGGGCTGGCCACCACGTGCACGATCTCCCGCTCCGCCAGCCCCTCGGCGGCGGCCTTGGCCATCTGCACGCCCAACTCGGAGAGGCGGAAACCGGGCAGCCGACCGTAGAGAATCTGGCCAGGGTTGTGCACCTCGCCGTGCCGAAGCACGTGGACCACCGTCTTGCTCACCGCTCGTTACCCCCCGTGACCCGCCGCTGCCGCCGCGTTCGCCGCCGTCGGCAGCGCGGCGGCGATCTGCTCCAGAGCGGCGTCGTCGATCGCCGCCGACACGAACCATGACTCGAACGCGCTCGGCGGCAGGTAGACGCCGGCGGCGAGCATCGCGTGGAAGAACGCCTTGAACGCCGGCACCTGCTGGGTACGGGCGCTGTCGTAGTCGACCACGTCGGCGTCGGTGAAGAAGACCGAGAACATGCTGCCCGCGTACGACAGCCGGTGCGGGACCCCGGCGGCGGCCAGCGCGTCGGCGGCCAGCTTGCCCACGACGGCGGCCGTCTCGTCGAGGCGGCGGTACAGGGCGTCGTCGGCGAGCCGCAGGGTGGCCAGGCCGGCGGCGCAGGCCAGCGGGTTACCGGAGAGCGTGCCGGCCTGGTAGACGGGGCCGGCCGGGGCGAGCCGCGCCATGATCTCGGCACGTCCGCCGAACGCGGCGGCGGGCAACCCACCCCCCATGACCTTGCCGTACGTCCACAGGTCGGCGTCGGAGGGGTCGAGGCCGTGCCAGCCGGCGCGGGAGACCCGGAACCCGGTCATCACCTCGTCCACCACGAGCAGCGCGCCGTGCGCGTGCGCGATCTGGGCGAGCTGCTGGTTGAAGCCGTCGCGGGGGGCGACCACGCCCATGTTGCCGGCGGCCGCCTCGGTGATCACCGCGGCGATGTGCGGGCCCTCGGCGGCGAAGACCTCCTCGACCGCCCTGATGTCGTTGTACGGCAGCACGATCGTCTCGCTGGCCGCCGCGCCGGTGACGCCGGGCGAGTCGGGCAGACCGAGGGTGGCCACGCCGGACCCGGCGGCGGCGAGCAGCGCGTCGACGTGCCCGTGGTAGCAGCCGGCGAACTTGACGATCTTAGAGCGACCGGTGAAGCCGCGGGCCAGCCGGATCGCCGACATGGTCGCCTCGGTGCCGGAGTTGACCAGCCGGACCTGCTCCACCGGGGTCCGGTCGACGATCTCGGCGGCCAACTCCACCTCGCCCGGGGTGGGCGTGCCGAAGCTGGTGCCCCGGGCGGCGGCGGCCTGGACGGCGTCCACCACCTCCGGGTGCGCGTGCCCGAGGATCAGCGGACCCCAGGAGCAGACCAGGTCGACGTAGCGACGGCCATCGGCGTCATGCAGCCACGGGCCTTCGCCACGGACCATGAAGCGCGGGGTGCCGCCGACCGCCTGGAAGGCGCGCACGGGCGAGTTCACCCCGCCCGGCACGATGGCTCGGGCGCGGTGGAACAGGGCCTCGGAAGCGGGAGCTTCGGCCGGGTAGCGGCCGGATCCAGCGGAGAAGGTGTCGGTCACGATGCCGCCCATTGTGTCAGCGCCGGACGCCCAATCCGCAGCCACCCCGGGCCAGGGTTACCGGGCTCACCTGCCCCCGGTGCTCGCGAGCCGGGCCGGGTGGCGGCTCGCCGCCTCAACAGGCCGGGTTGGTCGGATCGCGCTAGGCTGACCGGGTGGATCGTGCCGAACTGTCCATCACGCTACACCGGACGGGCGACGAAGCAGTGTTGCGCCTGGCTGGTGAGATCGACATGCTCACGGCCGCGCGGCTCTCAACCGTGGTCAACGAGGTGCTGGCCGACCCGCCGCCGAAGATCGTGCTAGATCTCGGCGGCGTCACCTTCTGTGACTCACAGGGCCTGGGCACCCTGGTCGTGCTGAGTCGCAAGGCCAGCCATGCGCAGAGCCTGCTGATGCTCACCCATGTGGGCGATTTCCTGCTCCGCGTCCTGGACATCACCGGCCTGCGGAGCGCCCTGATGATCCGCAACGACCAGCCCGCCGGCTGAGCACCGCGCCTCCGATCAGGAGTTGCTGCCCCAGCGGGCCTGTTCGAGAAGCCCCACCGCGCGGTCCCGCGCGTCCGGCTCGTCGGTACGCAGCAACGTGGTGGCCTCGTCGACCGCGTCGGTGAGCCGCCGCCACTGCGCGTCGCGTTCCCGGACCAGATCCGACTGGGCTGCCAACTGCCGGGTCTTCACCCACAGCTCGACGAACACCGACACCTTGGCCCGCAGCACCCACGGGTCGAACGGCTTGGTCAGGTAGTCGACCGCGCCCACCTGATAACCGCGCAGGGCCAGTTGAGCGTCCCGGTCGGCGGCGGTGAGGAAGATGATCGGCACATGCCGGGTCCGTTCTCGGCGTTTGATGTGGCTGGCCGTCTCGAAGCCGTCCATGTCCGGCATCTGCGCGTCCAACAGGATCACCGCGAAGTCGTCCACCAGCAGCTGCTTGAGGGCCGCCTCGCCGCTCTCCACCGCCACCGACTGGACCGGCAGGCCCTGGAGGATCGCCTCCAGGGCCATCAGGTTCTCCCGGCGGTCATCCACGAGCAGCGCCTTGGCCAGTTGGGTCACGAAGTCTCCTCGGTCCGGCTGCCGCTGATCCAGGACGACATCAACTCGATCAGATCGTCCAGGTCGACCGGCTTGGTGATGTAGTCGCTACCCCCGGCCGCGAGCGCCGACTCGCGGTCGCCCGGCATCGCCTTCGCGGTCAGGAAGACCACCGGCAGGTCGGCGAACCGGTGGTTGCGGCGAATCTGACGGGTGGTCTCGTACCCGTCCTGGTCCGGCATCATGGCGTCCATCAGCACGATGTTCACCTCCGGGTGCTCGGCCAGCAGGCGGACACCGTCCGCCCCGTTGTCCGAGTACAGCACGGTCATCCCGTGCAGCTCCAACGCGCTGGTCAGGGCGAAGACGTTACGCACGTCGTCGTCCACGATCAGCACCGTCGAGCCGTCCAGCTGGCGGGTCGCCGGCGCCTCCGGCCGCTCGGCCAGCAGCTCCAGCGGCGGCATCAGCAGCGACGACGGCAGGCCGGCGCGCTGCGGGGACGGTGGCGCGGGCGCCACCACCGCGTCCGGGGCCAGCACGTGCGGCACGAACAGGGTGAACGTCGAGCCCTGCCCGGGCGCCGACGACACGGTGATGGTGCCGCCGATCAAACGGGCCAGGTCGCGGCTGATCGACAGGCCCAGGCCGGTGCCGCCGTAACGACGGCTCGTGGTCCCGTCGGCCTGCTGGAACGCCTCGAAGATGATCGACAGTTTGTCGTCGGAGATGCCGATTCCGGTGTCGATCACGGTGAACGCGATCACCTGCTGGGCGTTGGTCAGCGCCGGTACGTCGAAGACCACGTTCTCCGCGGCCGGGGCGATCCGTAGGGTCACCGCGCCGTTGTCGGTGAACTTCACCGCGTTGGAGAGCAGGTTGCGCAGGATCTGCTGCAACCGCTGCGCGTCGGTGACCAGCGCCGGCGGCAGATCCTTGCTGACCCGCACCTGGAAGTCCAGGCTCTTCTCCTCGGCCTGCGGCGCGAACGCCTGCTCCACGTAACTGCGCAGCTCGGCGAACCGGATCTCGGTCGGCTCGACGTCCATCCGACCAGCCTCGATCTTGGACAGGTCCAGGATGTCGTCGATCAGGCGCAGCAGGTCGGAGCCGGACCCGTGGATCGTACGGGCGAACTCGATCTGCTTCGGGTTGAGGTTCTGCTCCGAGTTCTCGGCCAGCAGCCGGGCCAGCAGCAGCAGCGAGTTCAGCGGCGTCCGCAACTCGTGGCTCATGTTGGCCAGGAACTCCGACTTGTACGCCGAGGCGCGGGTGAGCTGCTGCGCCTTCTCCTCCAGGCCGAGACGGGCCAGCTCGATCTCCCGGTTCTTCGTCTCGATGTTGCCCTTCTGCTCGGAGAGCAGGGTCGCCTTCTCCTCCAGTTCGGCGTTGGTGCGCTGCAACTCGGCCGACTGCTCCTGCATCTCGTGCGCCAGCCGCTGCGACTGCGCCAGCAGCTCCTCCGTACGCCGGTTGGCCTGGATGGTGTTGACCGCGATGCCGATGGTGAGCACCAGCCGCTCCAGGAACGACAGGTGCAGCTCGGAGAAGGCCGCCACGCTGGCGAACTCGATGACGCCGAGCAGTTCCCCCTCGAACAGCACGGGGAGCACCACCAGGTCGGACGGGGGCGTCTCGGCCAGCCCGGACCGCAGGGTGAGCCGGCTGTTCGGGGAGGCGCTGACCCGGATCGTCCGGCGGGAGAGCGCGGTCTGCCCGACCAGGCCCTCGCCCGGCCCGAAGGTGACGTCGTGCCCGCGCGCCACGTACCCGTACGAGGAGGTCAGCTTGAGTCGCATGCTGCCGTCGGTGTCGTCGGCCAGGAAGAAGGCGCCGAGCTGGGCGTCGACCAGCGGGGTCACCTCCGTCATGATCATGCGGCAGACCTCGCCGAGGTCCCGCTGGCCCTGCAACAGGCCACCGATCCGGGCCAGGTTGGAGTCCAGCCAGCCCTGCTCGGCGTTCTTCTTGGTCGTCTCCCGGAGGGTGACGATCATCTGGTTGATGTTGTCCTTCAGCTCGGCGACCTCGCCCTGCGCCTTGACCGCGATCCGCTGGGTCAGGTCACCTCGGGTCACCGACGTGGACACCTGGGCGATGGCCCGCAGCTGGGTGGTCAGCGTCGAGGCGAGTTGGTTGACGTTCTCGGTGAGGTCCCGCCAGGTGCCGCTGACGCCCTTGACCTGGGCCTGACCGCCGAGCTTGCCCTCGATGCCGACCTCGCGGGCCACCCGGGTGACCTCGTCGGCGAACGAGGAGAGCTGGTCCACCATCGTGTTGACCGTGGACTTCAGCTCCAGGATCTCGCCCTGCGCGTCCACCGTGATCTTCTGGCTCAGGTCGCCCTTCGCCACGGCGGTGGTCACCGAGGCGATGTTGCGGACCTGGCTGGTCAGGTTCGACGCCATCGAGTTCACGTTGTCGGTGAGGTCCCGCCACGTACCGCTGACGCCCTTGACCTGCGCCTGACCGCCGAGCTTGCCCTCGGTGCCCACCTCACGGGCCACCCGGGTCACCTCGTCCGCGAACGACGACAACTGGTCCACCATCGTGTTCACCGTGGACTTCAGCTCCAGGATCTCGCCCCGGGCGTCCACCGTGATCTTCTGCGACAGGTCACCCTTCGCCACCGCCGTGGAGACCTGCGCGATGTTCCGCACCTGGGCGGTCAGGTTGGAGGCCAT
The DNA here is from genome assembly GCF_042658605.1 of Micromonospora vulcania. Taxonomy (NCBI): domain Bacteria; kingdom Bacillati; phylum Actinomycetota; class Actinomycetes; order Micromonosporales; family Micromonosporaceae; genus Micromonospora; species Micromonospora vulcania. The sequence goes on from NZ_JBHSQS010000013.1 coordinate 33,576, forward strand.
CGAGTTCACGTTGTCGGTGAGGTCCCGCCAGGTGCCGGCGACACCACGTACCTGGGCCTGGCCGCCGAGCTTGCCCTCGGTGCCCACCTCACGGGCCACCCGGGTCACCTCGTCGGCGAACGACGAGAGCTGGTCCACCATGGTGTTCACCGTGGACTTCAGCTCCAGGATCTCGCCCCGGGCGTCCACCGTGATCTTCTGACTCAGGTCACCCTTCGCCACCGCGGTGGTCACCGAGGCGATGTTCCGCACCTGGCTGGTCAGGTTCGACGCCATCGAGTTCACGTTGTCGGTGAGGTCCCGCCACGTACCGCTGACGCCCTTGACCTGGGCCTGACCGCCCAGGTTGCCCTCGGTGCCGACCTCACGGGCCACCCGGGTCACCTCGTCGGCGAACGACGAGAGCTGGTCGACCATGGTGTTCACGGTGTTCTTCAGCTCCAGGATCTCGCCCTGGGCGTCCACCGTGATCTTCTGCGACAGGTCACCACGCGCGACGGCGGTGGAGACCTGGGAGATGTTGCGGACCTGGCTGGTCAGGTTGCCGGCCAGCTGGTTGACGTTCTCGGTGAGGTCGCGCCAGGTGCCGGAGACACCGCGGACCTGGGCCTGGCCGCCGAGCTTGCCCTCGATGCCCACCTCACGGGCCACCCGGGTCACCTCGTCGGCGAACGACGACAGCTGGTCCACCATCGTGTTGACGGTGTCCTTCAGCTCCAGGATCTCGCCCTGCGCCGCCACGGTGATCTTCTGGGACAGGTCACCGCGCGCCACCGCCGTGGAGACCTGCGCGATGTTCCGCACCTGGGCGGTCAGGTTCGACGCCATCGAGTTGACGCTGTCGGTCAGGTCCTTCCAGGTGCCGGCCACGTTCGGCACCTCGGCCTGGCCGCCCAGCTTGCCCTCGGTACCCACCTCGCGGGCCACCCGGGTCACCTGCTCGGCGAAGAGCCGCAGCGTGTCGGTGAGGTAGTTGATCGTGTGCGCCAGCTCGGCGACCTCGCCCTTGGCCGACACGGTGATCTTCTGCGACAGGTCGCCCTTGGCCACCGCGGTGGACACCTGTGAGATCGACCGCACCTGGTAGGTGAGGTTCGACGCCATGGTGTTCACCGAGTCGGTGAGGTCCTTCCAGGTGCCGGCGACACCCCGGACGTCGGCCTGGCCGCCGAGCTTGCCCTCGGTGCCCACCTCGCGGGCCACCCGGGTCACCTCGTCGGCGAACGACGACAACTGGTCGACCATCGTGTTCACGGTGCGCCCGATGCGCAGATATTCACCGCGCAGCGGCCGGCCGTCGATCTCCAGGGCCATGTGCTGGGACAGGTCGCCGTCGGCGACCGCCACGATGACCCGGGCGATCTCCGTGGTCGGTCGGCCCAGGTCGTCGATCAGCGAGTTGATCGCCCGCTGCCCCTCCGCCCAGGAGCCGTCCAGCCCCTCGTCGTCCAGCCGCTCGGTGAGCCGGCCGTCCCGACCGACGATCCGGCTGATCCGCCGCAGGTCGAGGTACTGCCGCTCCTGGAGCGAGACGACCTCGTTGAAGGCGTCGGCCACCTCACCGGCCGTGCCGGCGCGACGGGGTAGCCGAACCTTCAGGTCGCCGCGACGGACCCGTCGCAGCGCCTCGGTCAACTCACCGAGCAGCGCCTCGTGGTCGGGCGCGGACGGATCCGCGAGCGACTGCTTCGCCGTGGTCATCATTCCTCGCTCAGCTCGGGGGCACCGGTCCGTGCGGACAGGCCGGCACCCCATATTGTGCCCGCGCGCGCCGGAGTGCCAGGGTGCGCGACCCGCCGACCGGCACCGGACGGCCCACCGATCCGCTCGATGGGGGGCGGTCCGACACGCCGGGTCACACACCTCGCCCGGACACCCGGACCCGCCACGGCCACCCGATCGGCCGCAGTCGGGCACAGAGCGCAGGGGTAGCGGCCCGACCACGACCCGCGCGATGCTCGATCGGCTTGGCACCCGGCGGGGGGACGGTGGAGGATACGGGGGTGTCAGCCGAGGCGGGGCCCGCGACGGCCGGGGCCCGGAACGGGGCCGTCCGGCGTGTCCGACTGCCCGCTGACCGTCGTACCCCCGCCGCCGCCCGTGCGGTCGTCCGTTCGGTGCTGACCGAGGCGCACCTCGACGAGTTGGTCAACGAGGCGCTGCTGCTCACCACGGAGTTGACCACCAACGCCGTGGAGCATGCCCGTACCGAGTTGGACATCGAGGTCATCGCGGACGAAGCCGGGCTGGCGGTGACCGTCTCCGACTTCGCGCCCGGAGCGGGCGACGAGCTGACCGTCGGCACCCGCAACGACGCCAGCGAGATCAACGAGGTCTCCGAGCGGGGTCGAGGGCTGCTGCTGGTCGACCACTTCGCCAGCCGCTGGGGGACCACCTACCTGCCCACCGGGAAGGGCGTCTGGTTCCGGCTGGACCGGCCCGGCACCGAGGCGCCCGGCACGGACGACGAGCCGAGGAGCAACGCGGGCCCGGGGGCCGGCGCCGTCGACAGTTCCGCGCCGAGCGCCGGCGCGATGAGCGAACTCATGCAGACCACCCCCGACATGTACGCGGACGACCCGCTGCCCGACTTCGCCGCCAGCCTGCTCAGTCGGGTCGCCGAGATGGTGGGAGCGGCCGGCGGCGCGATCCGGCTGGACCGGGGCGACGGACAGGGCGGTCAGGTGCTGGCCCGCTTCGGCCGCCCGCCCCGCCCCGGCGGGGAACTGCTCCGGGTGCCGTTGACGGTGCACCGCCCGTACGCCGGGGAGCTGGAGCTGGACGCCGCGCCGTCGGCGTACGCCCGGCCGTTGGCGGTGCTCACCGCCGAGCGGCTGTCGCTGCACCTGGAGAACGACCGGCTGCGCCGTGCCGACGTCCGTCGCCAGACGTGGCTGACGTTCCTGGCCGAGGCGAGCGAGCTGCTGGCCCAGTCTCTGGACGTCGAGCTGACCATGGCACTGATTCCGCAGCTGGTGGTGCCCCGACTCGGCCAGTGGTGCGCGGTGCACACCGCCGACGAGTGGGGCCGGCTCCGGCTGGCGGCGGCCAGCCACGCCGACGAGTCGGTGCTGCCGCAGCTGCACAAGGTGCTGGCCGAGACCGGGCCGGAGTCGATCCAGGCGCGGCTGCGCGAGGCGTCCCGCAGCGCCGCGCAGATCCCGCTCGGCGGCCCGATGGAGGGCTTCGCGGTCCCGTTGATCGCGCGCGGGCAGCGGCTCGGCACCCTGGCGGTGGGCCGGCACCAACGGCACCGGCACGACCCGGACGAGGTGGCCGTCCTGGAGGACGTGGCCCGGCGCGCCGCGCTGGCCATCGAGAACGCCCGGATCCACGCCGAACGCCGCCGCGTGGCGCAGACCCTCCAGCAGTCCCTGCTGCCGCCGGTACTGCCACTGGTCGACGGGATCGGCTTCGCCGCCGAGTACGTCCCCACCGGCGACGACGCGGAGGTGGGCGGCGACTTCTACGACGTGGTGCCGCTGCCCGACGGTCGGTGGCTCGTGGTCATCGGGGACGTCTCGGGCAAGGGCGTCCAGGCAGCCGCGGTCACCGGCCTGGTCCGGGACGTGATCCGGGTGCTGGTCGGCGACGGCAAGCCGTTGCCGGAGGCGCTGGCCCGGCTCAACGAGACGCTGGTCGAGCGGGGTGGCGGCCGGTACTGCACGCTGGCCCTGGCGGCGGTCGGGCCGGGCGACGGCAATCAGTTGGACGTTTCGCTGCACCTCGCCGGGCACGACCGACCGGTGCTGCTGGCCGGCGCGGGCGGTGCCCGGTTCGTCGGCACCGGGGGCACCGCGCTGGGCCTGCTCGACACGATCACCTCGCCGACGGCGGAGATCACCCTCGCGCCGGGCGACGCCCTGATCTTCTATACCGACGGGGTCACCGAGCGGCGGCGCGGGCGGGAGCTGTTCGGCACCGACCGGCTACGCGACGCGGCGGCGCCGCTGGCGGGGTACTCGGCCGACGTGGTGGCCGCCCGGCTGCGCGCCGCGGCGATCAACTTCTCGGTCGAGCCACCCCGGGACGACATCGCCGTCCTGGTGCTCCGCAACGACGCGACCTGACCGTCGGGCGGCCCGACGTGGTCGAGCGCCCCGGTCACAGGCCGCCGGGGAGGCGGCCGGGCGCGAGTCGGTGCTGCGGATCGAGATGCTCCTTGGCGGCCCGCAGCCCGGCCAGGCCGGCCAACTCGCCCCACAGGTCGACGGCCTGCCGGACGGGTGCGGGGGCGGAGACCACCACGCAGCGGCCCTGCCGGGCCAGCAGCACCCCCCGGACGGCGGCCAGGATCGACGCCACCCGGTCGGGCGCCAGCGCGCCGGGCAGCGCCGCGTGCACCACGCCCAACCCGGCGGAGCCGCGCACCGGCACCGGGGCGCCCGCCGCGTCGCGCAGTGCGTAGACGGCGGCGTGCAGGTCGCTGATCGGCACCTCCAGGCGCAGCGCCGTGTCGCCCGGCGCGAACGGGTAGCGCCGCCACCACTGCGGCGCGGAGTGCGCGATGGTCGCCTCCCCGTGCAGCAGGCCGACCAGACGCTCCGCGCGCTCCATGACGTCGGCCGGACCGCCCTCGAGCAGCACCACCAGGCTGCCCGCGCGAGAGGGGGCACCGGCTCGGCCGGACATCGAGGGGTGGCGTTCCCGAGCGGTGGCGGCCGGATGACCCGGCGGGTACGGCGTGCGCGGCCGGGGCGTCCCGCCGGGCAGGTCCAGCTCGATGGCCGACGGCTCCAGTCGAGCGGCGAGGATCGACCGGACCAGGTCGTGCACCTCCAGCGGTGTCCACACCGGTCGGGACACCCAGAGCCGGCTGGCCGGCACGGGCTGCACCCGCACGCTCGCCGAGACCAGCACGCCGAGCGCGCCCTGCGAGCCGCAGAGCAGCCGGGCCAGGTCGAGCCCGGGCGCACCGCCACCGGCGCTGACCAGCTCACCGTCGGCCGCGAGGTAGCGCACGCCGAGGAGTTGGTCGCAGGGGCTGCCGTGGCGGTGCCGCAACGGGCCGGACTCCCCGGCGGCCAGCACCCCACCGAGGGTCGCTCCGGGTGACGGCGCGTCCATCGCCAGCCGCTGCCCGGTGCGCTCCAGGGTGGCCTGCACCGCCCGCAACGGAGTGCCGGCGCCGACGTCGGCCACCGGCGCGCCGGTCGGCTCGTGGCCGATGCCGGCCAACCGGCCGGTGTCGAGCATGATGTCGACCCGGGACGGCGCCGCACCCCAATCGATCTTCGTGCCGGCACCCCGGGGCACCACGGCCAGGTCGTGCGTGGCGGCCAGGCGCAGCACCTCGGCCGCGGCGTGTGGACCGCCCGGCACCGCGACCCAGCGCGCCGGCCGGCCGGCCACCTCGTCGGCGGGACCGGCCAGCCGGGCGAACGGCGGACCGCAGATCGCCGTCAACCGCCGGGTGATCTCGATGGCTCCGGACCGGCCGAGGGAACGCGCTGCTGCCGCCATGGCGGTTATCGTACATGTGTTCTAAAGCAGTGGTGACGACTATCGGGATGCCGCTGGTCCGGCACACGACGCGGGCCGGCCGGTAACGTGGCCGCCGTGACCACCGAGACTGCCCCGCCCGCGGCGAAGCGGGTGCCCGCCGAGCGCACCCACCACGGCGACACCGTCCTGGACGAGTACGCCTGGCTCGCCGCCAAGGACGACCCGGAGACGATCGCCTACCTGACCGCCGAGAACGCGTACACCGACGAACGCACGGCGCACCTGGCGCAGCTGCGTACGGAGCTGTTCGAGGAGACCCGCCGGCGTACCCGGGAGACGGACCTGTCGGTGCCGACCCGCAAGGGCGGGCACTGGTACTACACCCGGACGGTCGAGGGGCAGCAGTACGGGGTGCAGTGCCGGCGCGCGGTCCGGGACGCCGAGACCGACCCGCCGGTCAGCGCGGACGGCGCCCCGCTGGACGGCGAGGAGGTGCTGCTCGACGGCAACCTGCTGGCCGAGGGGCACGACTTCTTCTCGCTGGGCGCCTTCGACGTCAGCCCGGACGGGCGCTGGCTGGCATACTCCACCGACTTCTCCGGCGACGAGCGGTTCACCCTGCGGGTGAAGGACCTGACCACCGGCGAGCTGCTGGCCGACGAGGTGCCGGACACCTTCTACGGCACCGCCTGGTCGACGGACGCCTCGGTGCTGTTCTACGTGACGGTGGACGACGCCTGGCGGCCCAACCGGGTCTGGCGACACACCGTCGGCTCGGCCGCCGCCGACGATGTGGTGGTCCACCAGGAGGACGACGAGCGGTTCTGGGTCGGCGTGGAGCTGACCCGGTCGGAGAAGTTCATCCTGATCGACATCCACAGCAAGGTCACCAGCGAGGTGCTGGTGATCCCGGCCGGCAACCCGACCGGAGCGCCAGCCGTGATCGCGCCACGCCGGCAGGGCGTCGAGTACGCCGTCGAGCACCACGGTCACCGCTTCCTGATCCTGCACAACGACGGCGCGGAGGACTTCGCGCTGGCGTTCACCTCGGCGGACGCGCCGGGCGACTGGGTACCGCTGATCGAGCACAGCCCCGGCACCCGGCTGGAGGCGGTGGACGCCTTCGCGAACCACCTGGTGGTGTCGCTGCGCACCGACGGGCTGACCGGGCTGCGGGTGCTGCCGGTCGGCAGTGGCGACGCGTACGACATCGACTTCCCCGAGCCGCTCTACAGCGTCGGGCTGGACGCGAACCCGGAGTACCGCACCGGGCAGGTCCGGCTGCGCTACTCCTCGCTGGTCACCCCCGACTCGATCTACGACTTCGACCTGGTCACGCGCCAGATGGTGCTGCGCAAGCAGAAGCCGGTGCTGCCCGGGCCGGACGGGCGACCGTACGACCCGGCCGAGTACGAGCAGCACCGCGACTGGGCGCTCGCCGACGACGGCACCCGGGTGCCGATCTCGCTGGTCTGCCGGGTCGGCACGCCGCGCGACGGCTCGGCCCCCTGCGAGCTGTACGGCTACGGCTCGTACGAGGCCAGCATGGACCCGTGGTTCTCGGTGGCCCGACTGTCCCTGCTGGACCGGGGCGTGGTCTTCGCCGTGGCACACACCCGGGGCGGCGGTGAGCTGGGCCGGCGCTGGTACGACCAGGGCAAGCTGCTGGCCAAGAAGAACACCTTCACCGACTTCGTCGCGTGCGCCCGACACCTGGTCAAGGCCGGCTGGACGGCCAGCGACCGGCTGGTCGCCCGGGGCGCCTCGGCTGGCGGCCTGCTGATGGGCGCGGTGGCCAATCTCGCCCCGGAGGCGTTCGCCGGAATCGTCGCGCAGGTGCCGTTCGTGGACGCGCTCACCTCGATCCTCGACCCGTCGCTGCCGCTGACCGTCACCGAGTGGGAGGAGTGGGGCAACCCGCTGGAGGACCCCGAGGTGTACGCGTACATGAAGTCCTACACGCCGTACGAGAACGTGGCGCCGGTGAACTATCCCGCGATCCTCGCGGTGACCAGCCTCAACGACACCCGGGTGCTCTACTCCGAGCCGGCGAAGTGGATCGCCCGCCTGCGGGCGGTCGCCCCGGGCGGTGACTACCTGCTCAAGACCGAGATGGGCGCCGGGCACGGCGGTCCGAGTGGCCGTTACGACGCCTGGCGCGAGGAGGCGTTCATCAACGCCTGGATCCTGGACCGGTTCGGCCGAGCGTGATCGCGCTGGCCGCACGCACGCCGGGCCTGATCGCGCTGCGCCGCGCTGGCACGGCCTGAGCGCGCTGGAACGTGGAAGTAGTGGTCCCGTCCGCCCGTCGGGGCCACTACTTCCTGGTTGGTGCCCGGTCACCCGGCTGCTGGCGCATCGACTCGGGCGGGCGGCGGAGCCGCCTAGACTTCCGGGGTGAGCGACGCAGGTGGAGACCCCGACGGGCCGGTGGCCGACACGCCGCCGGGAGCGGCCCGACGTGCGTCCGCGTGGATGATCCTCGGCGTGGTCAGCGCCGCCCTGCTGGTCTGCTGCTGCTCCGCCGCCGTCGGCCTGCTGATCTCATGGTCCGCCGGGCTCTTCCACAACCCGGCCTGATCGGCGGGCTCAGGCCGTGCGCAGCTCCTCGACGGTGGTGCTGACGCGCAGGAAGAGCAGGCCGACGCCGACCGTCAGCAGCACCGCGGCCAACGCGCCGGCACCCAGCCACGCCAGCTGCTCCAGCGGTACGTCCGGAGCCCGGTCGACCGCCGGAAAGTGCCTCACCTCGGTGTACTGCGCACGGGTCGCCGGATCGGCACAGAGCGACGCCTCGGCGGAACACACCTCGATGGACCACTCACCCGAGGTCACCCGCCGCCCGTTCAACCCCGTGCCGAGCAGCATGCCCACGGTGAGGGCGAGCAGGATCGCCGGCACCGCGGGAGTCAGCGCCTGCCAGGCCACCGACCGACCCAGTGTGCCGCGTGACACCCCGGTGGCGACCAGGGCGGCATAGGCGCGGCGACGGGCGACGATCCCCTCGACCAGCGCGACGATCAGCCCGCCCGCCGCGATCAGCACGGCCACCGCCACCGCGGCGTCGACAAGATCCATGGTGGACAGGTAGAACGAGTTCCCGCCTCCGATCTCCCCTGCGAGTAGGGCATGCTCCCGCTCGATCTCGTCCTTGGTGGCGAAGTAGGCACGGATCGCGGCCGCGCCCGCCCCGAAGATCACGGCAGCCAGCAACGCGGCGAACGTACGACTGCCCGCCCAGGGGTCGGACATCAACCGGCCCGCGGCGAGCAGCGCCGGCGCGCGACGGGCATGCCGGCGCAGCAGCACCCCGCAGCGGTACGAGATCCAGCCGGTGCCCAGCACCACCCCGATCATCGCCGCGAAGCCGCCCGCCAGGAACAGCAGTGGCACCAGCCAGCGCACCAGCGCCTCGTCGTCCTCCAGTTGGTAGAGCAACGGGCGGGTCCCGACGAAGCAGAGCAGGCCCAGCCCGATCAGCACCCCGGCCCAGGGACGCGGGCCGCGCTCCCGGGCGGCCTTGCGGCTCACGCCGAGCGGGGTGGTGGTGACCGTACGCAGCATCAGGGCGGTGGCCAGCGCCGCGACCACCGGCAGGCCCAGCACCACCGCGGCCAGTGCGCCGGACGACGGCAGCACGTCGGTGGGCAGGGCCAGTCGACCCCGCTCGTCGGGCCGGTGCAGCAGGTCCCGGCCGACCAGGTAGGTGCCCAGCCCGATGAGTGTGCCGAGCAGGCTGGCCAGGCCGGTCTCCAACACCGCCAGCCGGGTGACCTGGCCCGGGGTGGCGCCGGCCAGCCGGAGCGCGGCCAGCCGTCGGTCCCGGGCCGGCGCGCCGAGCCGGGCACACTGGCCGGCCAGCGCCAGCACCGGGATCGTCAACAACAGCAGCGCGAACGCCGTCCCGCCGCGCAGCCCCGGCTCCCGCAGCAGGGCGTTGCGGTACTGCTCGGACTCCGCCCACGCATCGCCGGCCGGTTTGGGAATCGCCAGCACGGTGAGTGCCGCCAGCACGGCCAGGGTCGCCAGCAGGGCGCTGAGCGCGGTGAGCACCACCCGGGCGGTGTCGGTGCGGTTGCCCGCGAGCGCGAGCCGGACCAGGGTCGCCGGCCTCACCGGGCGCCGCCGGCCAGCGGCAGGTCGAGCCCCAGGCCGGTGTGGTCGACCAGGCCGTCGCGCAGCACGATCTCGCGATCGGCGTACGCGGCGATCCGCGGCTCGTGGGTGACCAGCACGACGGCCGTACGCTGCTCGCGGGCGAGCCGAACCAGTTGGGTGAGCACCTGCTCGCCGGTGAGCGTGTCGAGCGCGCCGGTCGGCTCGTCGGCGAACAGCACCCGGGGTTCGGTGACCAACGCCCGGGCGGTGGCACAGCGCTGCTGCTGACCGCCGGACATCTCGCCGGGCCGCAGGTCGGCCAGCTCGGCCACCCCGAACCGCTCCAGCCAGGTGAGCGCCGCCGTCCGTGCCTCTCGCCGCCCCGTGCCGGCGAGGAGCAGGGGCAGAGCGACGTTCTCCGCCGCGGTCAGCTCGGCGACCAGCTGACCGAACTGGAACAGCACCCCGAACTCGGTGCGCCGCAGCCGGGACCGGGCCGACTCCGACCAGGTGTCGATCCGGTGGCCACGCCAGGTGACCTCGCCGGCGTCCGGGCGCAGGATGCCGGCCAGGCAGTGCAGCAGCGTGGACTTGCCGCAGCCGCTCGGACCGGTGATGGCGACGATCTCGCCCTCGGTCACGTCGAGCGTCACGCCGCGCAGCGCGGGTGTCGGGCCGTACGCCCGGACCACGCCGCGAGCCTGGAGTTGCGTCACGGATGCACCTCCCGGTGCCAGTCGGCGACCCGGCCCAGGGTGGCGTGCAGCCACCGCAGGTCCGCGTCGAGGTGGGCGATCGCGAAATCCGCCGCGACCACGTCGCTGAGAGCGGCGGCCGGGTCGGCCTTGACCGCGGTGAGCTCGCGCAGCCGGGCGGTGTGCGCGGCGCGCTGGGCGATCAGGTAGGACCGGGCCCGGTCGACGTCGGTGACCAGCAGCGCCACCACGACCTTGGCGAAGAGCGTGCTGGCCACGTACGGCATCGGGGTTTCCACGGTGGACAGCCACTCGTCCAGCGCGGCCCGCCCCTCGCTGGTCAGCGCGTACGCCGTGCGATCCGGCCCGGCCGCGCGGTCCTGGCCGGCGGCGGCCACCAGACCGTCGCGCTGGAGTCGACCGAGGGTGGCGTAGACCTGCCCGAAGGCCAGCGGACGTGCTCGGGGCAGCCGCTCGTCATGCGCACGCTTGAGCTCGTAGCCGTGCCGGCTCCCACCGGCGAGCAGCCCGAGCAGTACGTGCGAGGTCGACACCCCGGCAACTATTCACTCAGCGAATACCCGGTGTCAACAACCCACCCCATCCACCCTCGTGATCATGACGTTGTCGCCACGCCACGCCGGGCCGGATCGCGACAACCTCATGATCAACGAGGCAGGGGGTGAAGCGGTCAGGAGGTTGTGGGCCAGGTGGGGTTGCGGCCGGTCTGGGTCAGGAGGTGGTGCAGGTCGGTGGGGGTGGGGGCAGCTGGGGGGTCGGCGAAGACGCCCATCTTGCGGGCGGTTGGGCCGAGTTGCTCGACCAGGCCGCGCAGTTCGGTCACCGCCTCCGGCGCCGGCTGGTACGGCTGACCGGTGGCGACGGCGAGGTCCCAGCCGTGCACGGTGAGGTCGAGCAGCGCCATGCCGCCGATCACGGACTGCGGCATCCCCATGCCGGGCGAAATGCCCTCCAGGGTGGACGGATCCGACCAGGCTTCGACCAACCGGCCGGTCTCGGCCTCGAACCGGTCCTGCCAGCCGTCGACCAGATGGTCCGGCTTGTCGGCCCACTCCACCGACCGCTTCAACGCCAACTCCTGGAAGTTCACCACCACCTCGATCAGGTGGTTGAGCAGGTCGCGTACCGCGTAGTCCTGGCACGGCGTGGGCAGGTCGAGCTGGTTGTCGGCGATGCCGCGCACCACATCGACGGTTCGCGGCGCGGCAGCCGCCAGCAGATCGCTAGTCTGAGTGGCCATAGGGCCAGCGTATGAGGGTGGTCTTGAAGAAATGCGACAACGAGCGCGCGCCGACAGCCGCGGCATCCTGGACCCTGGACGGTTGCTGCGCGAGGTCCGCTTCCACCGGCACCTGCCGGAGGAGTCGCTGCGCCCGTGGGTCGAGCACTACTGGCTGATCGACTGGGCGTTGACCGCACCCTTCGAGCAGCGGATCGTGCCGCACCCGGCGGTCAACGTCGTGTTCCTATCGGCCGGCGACGGGCCGGAGGCCGGCGACGGGCCGGAGGCCGGCGAGGTGGCCGGGGTGGGCCGCGACCTGTTCACGATCACGCTGACCGGCACCGGCAGGGTCTGCGGCGTCCAGTTCCGCCCCGGCGGCTTCCACCCGTTCTGGCATCGATCGGTCGCCGAGCTGACCGGGCGCCGGCTGCCACTGCCCGCCGGCCGGCTGGCGGGCCCCGCCGGCCGGGTCTGCGCCGGCACCGACGACGATCGCTGTCACGCGCTGGACACTCTGCTCACCGGCTGGGCACCCGGGCCGGACCCGGCGGCCGACGAGGCCGTCCGGCTGGCCGAGGCGATCCGGACGGACCGTACGGTGCTGCGGGTCGACGATTTCGCCACGCGACACGACGTCCCGGTCCGCCGGCTGCAACGGCTCTTCACCGAGTACGTGGGGGTCGGCCCGAAGTGGGTGATCCGCCGCTACCGGCTCCAGGAGGCCGTCGAGCAGGCCGCCGGCAGGCCGCTGAACTGGGCGGGCCTCGCCGCCGACCTCGGTTACAGCGATCAGGCCCACCTGGTCCGTGACTTCACCTCGGTCGCCGGTGTGTCGCCCGCCGCGTACGCCCGGTCGGTGCACTGAGCTCAGCGGCGGCGCAGGACGACCACGGCCACATCGTCCTGGATCTCCGGTGGTGCCAGCTCCACCAGCAGCCGGGCGCAGAACCGTTCCAGGTCCGCGTCCACCGTGGTGCACACCGCGGCGAGCGCGGCCAGCCCCTCGTCGATGGTGGCGTCCCGCCGCTCGATCAGCCCGTCGGTGTAGAACACCAGCGTGGCCCCGGCCGGCAGCACGAACTCCAGGTCGGCCGGGCGAGGCGCGCGGACGCCGAGCAGCGGTGCGGAGTGCTGCACGAACTCCACCTTGCCGTCCAGGCTGAGCGCCGGCGGCAGGTGACCGGCGCTGGCCAGCCGGACCCGACCGCTCGGCGGGTGCAGCAACAGCACGCAGAGCGTGGCGATCTCGGCCGGCAGAAGCGTCCGCATCAGCTCGTTGACCCGGTGCAGGATCTCCCCGGGCTGGTGCCCCTCGACCGCGTACGCCCGCACCGCGTGCCGCAGCTCGGCCATCACCGTCGCCGCGTGCAGCGAGTGGCCGGCCACGTCGCCGATCGCCAGCAGCAGGTGCCCGTCGAGCATCACCAGCTCGTAGAAGTCGCCGCCCACCTCGGTCTGCGCGCTGGCCGGCTCGTAGCGCACCGCGAGATCGAGCCCCGCCACCTCGGGCAGCCGGCGCGGAAGCAGGCTGCGCTGGAGGGTGACCGCGATCCGGTGCTCCTCGTCGAACGAGCGCTGCGCCTCCACCGCCGCCGCCACCGCCTGGGCGAGCTGCACCAGCACCGGAGTCCGGGCGGTCTGGGTGGCGGTCGGGACCACCACGTACAGCGGGGCCCGGTCCTCCCGGAGCCGGGCGGCGGCCACCGTCACCGAGTCGCCCGTCGGCCAGACGAGCAGGCCCCACCGCTCGGGGGCCTCCACCCGGACCGTCGCGCCGGTCGGCACCCCGGTGTCGTCGACGACCCACGGCACCACGGCTGCCTTGGCGCCCGGCCCGGCACAGATCCCGGCGATGCAGTCACCGTCGAACGTCTCGGCGACCACCGCCGCCGGGCTCTTGAAGATCTCGGCGGCACCCGCCGCGGCGGTCTCCAACAGCCGGGCGAAGGTCGGCGCGGCGTGCACCGCCACCGTCGTGTCGGCCAGTCCGAGCAGCCGCTCGGCGAGCAGCTCGGCACGCTGTCGCGCCTGGTAGTAGCGGAGCACCGCGCGGGCGGTGGCGATCAGCTCCTCCGGCTCGATCGGCTCGGCCAGGTACGCGTCCGCACCCCGGGTCAGCCCCTGGGCGCGGTCGGCCACGTCCACCGCGTGCGCCGACACGTGGATCACCGGCGTCGCCGGATGCCGAGTCTTGATCCGTTCGCAGACCTCGTAGCCACTCAGGTCGGGCAGCCGGACGTCGAGGACCACCAGGTCGATCCGGTCCACGTCGACCCGGGCCAGCGCCTCGGCGCCGTTCTCCGCCTCCAGCACGGTGAACCCGGCCCGGGTCAGCCAGCTGACCAGCAGGTAACGCTTGGTACGACTGTCATCGACCACCAGAACGGTCGTCGGCCCGCCGTCCACCGTCACGCTCCACCCACGGGAAGGGACACTGTGAACGTGCTGCCCTGGCCCGGCTCGCTGGTCAGCTCCAGCGTCCCGCCGAGCAGCGTGACCAGGCGCCGGGCGTACGGCAGGCCGAGGCCGGTGCCGCCGACCCGGGTCGCCCCCGGCACCTGGTAGAACTCCTCGAAGATCCGATCGTGCAGCTCGGGGGCGATGCCCGGGCCGCTGTCGCTGACCGTGAATCGCAACCGGTCGTCGTGCTGCCGGACCCGCAGCCGCACCTCACCACGCTCGGTGAACTTCAACCCGTTGTGCAGCAGGTTGCGCAGCACCTGGCCGAGCAGCACCTCGTCGGTTCGCAGCACGGCGGGCGGGGGCGGCTCCTCCACCACCAGCTCCACCTCGGCCCGGGTGGCCAGTGCGCGTAGCGTGCCGCGCAGCTGACCGAAGACCGAGCGCAGGTCGACCTCCGCCCAGTCCGGCTCGATCCGGCCGGACTCCGCCTTGGCCAGGTCCAGCAGCTCGTTGACCAACCCGAGCAGGTCGGACGCCGAGGAGCGGATCAGATCGACCTGGCGGGCCTGCTCGGTGGTGAGCGGATCCGAGGCGGAGTCGGTGAGCAGCCGCCCCAGCCCGATGATCGCGGTGACCGGGGCGCGCAACTCATGGCTCACGTTGGCCAGGAACCGGCTCTTCGACTCGCTCGCCGCGCGCAGCTGGGCGGACTTCTCGTCCAACTCGGCGTAGAGGGCGACCACACCCCGGTTGGTCTCCTCCAGCTCCTCGGTGAGCTGGTTGTAGAGCGCCAGCACCCCGCGGTTGGTCTCGGCCAACTCCTCGTTCAGCACGGCCAACTCGTCGCGGTGGCTGCGCGCCTCGTCGAGCGCCGCGATGAGCTGCCCGTTCTGGGCGGTCAGCTCATCGAGCGCGCTGGCCGGCATCGTACGGCCGAGTTCGGCACGGAACTCGGCGAGCCGCTCCGGGGTCGGCGTCGGCGCATTGGCCGGGACTCGTCGGGACATCCTCACGACCGTAACCCCCTCGACGGTCGACGCGCTCAGGGTGTCGACCAGTCGGGACACCGCGCCGGACTGTGGCTCGTACCGGCCGTCCGGCAGCGGCGCCACCGGGGCCAGGTCGGCACGCAGGTGGAACCGGTTGTCCGCGCCGGTGTCGATGTGGAAGGAGACATCCGCGCCACCGACGGTCCGCAGCAGATCCCGGGCCACCTCGCTGAGCGCGGTGGCGATCCGGATCTGGTCCTGGTGTTCCAGCCCGACCACGGCAGCCACCTCGCGGCCCCGCTGACGAATCACGAAGATGTCCTGCTCGACCCGCAGCGCCATCTGCAGCAGCGGAAGCGCAGCCGGCTCCCCGGTCATGCCCAGGACCTCGCGACCAACACACAGGCGTCGTCACGTCGTACTCCGGCGTCGCGTAGCAGGGTCGCCGCCATCACCAACGGGGACCGCTCGGCCAGGCCCGGGTAGTCGGTCAACCGCCAGCGGTCGACGACTCCGTCGCTGTGCATCACCAACCGGGCACCCGGGCCGAACGGGTAGGCGTACTCCCGGACCGTCGGCCGTTGGTGCCCGGCGATGCCGGGCAGCGACACCAGCCCTCGACGCTTGCCGTCGCCCTCGACGATCACGCCGGAGATGTTGCCCAGGCCGGCGTAGTGCAGCATCCCGGCCGCCGGTGCCAGCTCGGCGACCGCCAGCGCGGCGCCACGGGTGTACGACATCGCCCGGTGCAGGTGGCTGACCACCACCGCCGGCGGGCCGGCCGGGGCGTCGCGGAACGCGGCCAGCGCCGCGTCGGTGGCGGCGGCGGCCAGCGGGCCGTGCCCCAGGCCGTCGCTGACCAGCACCTGGTGCCGCCCCTCGGCGACCCGGACGGCGTACCCGTCTCCACTGACCGTCTCACCGGTCAACGGCCGGGACAGGGCTCCCGCCCAGGACGGCTGTGCCGCCTCGCCCGGCCAGACCTGTACGGCGAGAACGGTGCCCCGGCCGGGCAGCGAGTATCCGTCGAACCAGCTCGCCTGCCGGACGATGGCGCCCAGGCCGATGCCGAGCGTGCCGGTGGTGGAGTGCCCGTCCCGGGACGAGACGGTCAGGTCGGCCATGCCCGGCCCGGCGTCGATGGCGATCAGCTCCACGCCGGCCCTACCGGCACGGCGTACCGGCCGGAGCAGCAGGACACCGTCATCGGCGTGCTTGACCAGGTTGCTGGTCAGCTCGGCCGCCACGATGGCCAGGTCGGCGGTGCGGGACTGACCCAGCTCCACCTGATCGCCGAGGCGCTCGGCGGCCCGCCGGACGGCGCTCGCCGCGCTGCTGGCCTCCACCCGGAACCAGATGCCGCTGTCGGTGACCGCGTCCCCGTTCACCGGGACCACTTGGTCACCGTGATCCGGGTGCCGGTCTCCGCCGACGTCTCGATCTCGAATTCGTCGACCAGCCGCCGGGCACCGCTGAGCCCGAGGCCGAGCCCGCCGCCGGTGGTGTAGCCGTCGGTGAAGGCCAGGTCGAGGTCGGCGATGCCGGGCCCGGAGTCGGCGAAGACGATGCGTACTCCCCGCCGCCGTCCGTTGTCCACGGTCGCCACCTCCACCGCGCCGCCACCGCCGTACACCAGGGTGTTACGGGCCAGCTCGCTCGCCGCGGTGACCACCTTGGTCTGGTCGACCAGCGAGAGCTTGACGGCCACCGCCACGGTACGGACCAACTGCCGGACGCGCACGACGTCCTCGTCGCTCCGGATCGCCTGTGCCTGCGGGTGGCCCAGGTCGATGCCCGCGGTCATGACGTGGCCGTCTCGGCGTCCGGATCGTCGTCGAGCTGGTACTCGAGCTCGTCGCCGCGGGCCGCCGCGATCAGGTCCATGCCACGCTCCACGTTCAGGGCGGTACGGATGCCGTTCAGCGACAGCCCCAGTTCGACCAGGGTGATGGCGACGGCGGGACGCATCCCGACCACCACCGTCTCGGCGTCGAGCACCTTGGAGATCGAGGCGATGGTGGAGAGCATCCGCCCGACGAAGGAATCGACGATGTCCAGCGCGGTGATGTCGATGATGACGCCGTGGCAGCCGGTGTCCACGATCCGCTCGGCGAGGTCCTCCTGGAGCTGGACCGCGGTCTGGTCGGACATGTCGAGCTGGATGGAGACGAGCAGGATGTCGCCGATCTTGAGGATCGGTACGCGTTCCATCAGACGTCCCGACGTGGCTGCCGGCGGGCGGTCTCCACCCCGGTCAGCCGCAGCACGTGACGCAGCGCGTCGGCGAGGGTCGCCTTGGTCGCGATGTCGCCGAACTCGATGCCGAGCGCGACGATGGTCTGGGCGATCTGCGGGCGGATGCCGGAGATGATGCAGTCGGCGCCCATCAGTCGGGCGGCCACCACGGTCTTCAGGATGTGCTGGGCGACCTGGGTGTCGACCGCCGGGACGCCGGTGATGTCGATGATCGCGTACGGGGAGCTGGTGTCGACGAGGGTCTGCAGCAGCCGCTCCATGACCACCTGGGCCCGGGCCGAGTCCAGGGTGCCGACCAGCGGGACGGCGACCACGCCCTCCCAGAGCTTGACCACCGGCGTGGAGAGTTCGAGCAGCTGCTCGGCCTGGTCGGCGATCAGGCTCTCCCGGGTGCGTACGAAGCTCTCGAAGGTGAACAGGCCCATCTCGTCGACCAGCCCGGAGAAGGCGACGTAGTCGCGCAGGGCGTTGTCGCCGCCGGCCTCCTGCACCCGATCGGCCAGCACGTCCTTGAGCGCGAAGATGCTGATCGCGGTCTCGGTGGCGGAGAAGCCCTGCCGGGCCCGGCCGCGGGACAGCTCGGAGAGCGCGGCGCGCAGGTCGGCGGTGCTCTCGGCGGACAGGTCGATGGCACCCTGCTGTCCGGCGGCGACGATGGCGTGGTGCAGGTCCTGCACCTGCCGGTGCAGTTCGGCCTGGCTCAGCCGACCGCGCAACGAACTGGCGACGATCTCGGTCCACCGCTGGGTGACCCGTTCGGCCTGACCGCTCAGCAGCGCGGCGAGTCGACCACTTTCCTCGGCGCTCAACGCCATTGCGAAACCCCCCTCGACCTGGACCGGGCCGGACTCTATCACCGGAGACTGATCAACTACTTGCCCCGTAGCAACGGAATGATGAAGGCCGCCGGATCACGGCTCCCGTTCTGCGTACGACCCGGTTCGTGGGATACCGTTCCCCCGATAACAGGAGGTCTGGCGAATGTCCTTGACGGTGCACACGGAACAACGCGGCGACGTGGTCGTCGTGTCGGTCGCGGGCGAGTTGGACATGGCGACCGCACCGCAGTTGCAGGACCAGATCACCGACCTGCTCGACAAGGGCCGCAACCGGCTGGTGTTCGACCTGGCGGACGTCTCGTTCTGCGACTCGACGGGTCTGTCGGTCTTCGTTCGCGCCAAGAACAGCTGTGACGAGGCCGGCGGCGTGGTGCGGCTGGCCGCCCCGCAGCGGGGGGTGCTGCGCATCCTCGAGGTGAGTGGCCTCGTCGAGGTGCTGCACACCTACCCGACGGTGGACGAGGCCGTGGCCGGCAACCCGACGCCCGCCTCGTCCTGAGCGCTGCCGCTCGTCACTCGTCCTCGACGTACCGGGGTCGGGCGATCACCAGGCCCGCGGTCGTCTGCACGGCGAGCGCGGCCAGCAGGAACCCGACCGGCGCGGTCCAGCCGCCGGTGGCCTCATAGAGGATGCCGACCAGCAGCGGGCCGAGCGCCGCGATCACGTACCCGGTGCTCTGCGCGAAGGCGGAGAGCGCGACGGTCCCCTCGGCGGTGCGCGCGCGCAGCCCGATGGTCGTCAGGATCATCGGGAACGCGCCCTGGCCGATCGCCAGCAGGGTCACCCAGAGCAGCGCGCCGTCGTGCGGGGCGAGCGCCAACCCGAGGTAGGCCAGCGCCGACGCGGCGGTCAGGCCGAGCACCAGCGGGCGCAGGGTGGCCAGCCGGCCGGCCAGCGTGGGCATCAGCAGCGCGATCGGGACGCCGAGCGCGGTCACGCCGGCGAGCAGCAGCCCGGCCGTCTCGGAATGGAAGCCGGCGTCGCGGAACAGCTGGGCCAGCCAACCCATGATCGCGTACCCACTGAGCGACTGGGCGCCGAAGTAGACCGCCATCGCCCAGCCCAGCCGGGTCCGCGCCGGCCGGACCCGCGTCGGCGGGGCGACAGCCGCCGTCGGGGTCGTCGCCCGCCGCGCGGCCGCTCGGGCCCGCAGCGCCAGCGGCACCCACGGGAGTACGGCCACCGCGGCCATCGCGGCCCAGATGCCGAGCCCGGCCCGCCAGGACCCGAAGGCGTGCGCGATCGGCACCGCCGAGGCCGCGGCCACCGTCGTGCCCGCGGTCAGCGCCATCGTGTACGCCCCGGTGACCAGGCCGGTGCGGTGCGGGAAGTGCTGCTTGACCAGCATCGGCAGCAGGATGTTCGCCACCGCGATGCCAGCCAGCGCCAGCGCGCTGGTGAGCAGGAAGACCCAGGTCGAGTCGGTGAGGACCCGGAGCAGTTGACCGGCGGCCAGGGCGAGCATGGCGATCACCAGCACCCGGGCCGGCGCGACCCGGCGGACCAGCCACGGGGTCAGCGCGCCGAGGCCGGCGAACGCGATGGTCGGCAGGGTGGTGACCAGGCCGGCGGTGGTCCCGGAGAGCCCCAGACCGTCGCGGACCTCGTCGAGCAGGGCACCGAGGCTGGTCACGGCGGCGCGCAGGTTGAGCGCGACCAGCAGCATCCCGACCAGCACCAACGCGCCGCCCGTCGCCGGGTGGGTCCGACGGCCGGTACCGGGGTCGCGCGCCGGGCCAGGGGTGCCGGCGACGGGAGCGGGCAGCGCCGGAGCGGCGGTCGGTGGCGGGGTCATGGCGCCTAACCTACAATCATGGGATGAATTCTGGACGGGTGTTGTAACCAATGCCACCGTCGGTTAATTCCGGGCCCGTGCCGCCGCTGCCGCCCCGCGGTCACCGCGTTCGGCAGACGATCGAGCAGCTCCGGGCCCGGATCCTGGGCGGCGAGTGGCCGGTCGGCGGGCGCATCCCCACCGAGCCACAGCTCGTCGCCGCGCTGGGCGTCGGCCGCAACACGGTCCGCGAGGCGGTCCGCGCCCTGGTGCACGCCGGGGTGCTGGAGCCCCGGCAGGGCTCCGGCACGTACGTGGTGTCCACCGACGAGCTGGCGCCGGTGGTGGCCCGCCGGCTCGGTGACGACCGGATGACCGAGGTCATCGAGGTACGGCGAGCCTTCGAGGTGGAGGCCGCCCGGCTCGCCGCGCTACGGCGTACCCCTGCCGACCTGGCGGCGCTCGACGGCGCGCTCGCCGAGCGTGAGGCGGCCTGGCACGGCGGCCGGGTCGACGCGTTCGTCGAGGCCGACGCGGCGCTGCACACCGCGGTGGTCGCCGCCGCACACAACGCCATGCTCGCCGAGCTGTACGCCTCGGTCGGCACCGCCCTGCGCAGCACGGTCGCCCACGCGATGGGTGACGCCCTCGCACCCGAGCGCTACGTCGACCACGCCCGGCTGATCGAGGCGATCAGGGCCGGCGATCCGGCCCGGGCAGCGATCGAAGCCGGCGCTTTTCTGGAGGCCACTCCCGGGGCATAGGTTGTTGCCGACAAAAAAGCCGGACACCTCGGGAGTACGGATGCTCAAGGGTTTCAAAGACTTCATCATGCGCGGCAACGTCGTCGACCTGGCGGTCGGTGTCGTCATCGGCGCCGCGTTCACCGGCGTGGTCACCCAGCTCACCAAGTCGTTCCTCGATCCCCTGATCCGGGTCATCGTGCTGCTGATCACCGGCAGCGACAAGGGCCTGGCCGGCACCGCGCCCAAGTTCCGCGGCATCGAGTTCGACTGGATCGCCTTCGTCAACGCGGTGATCACCTTCCTGCTCACCGCGGCCGCGCTCTACTTCCTGGTCGTCTACCCGATGAACCGGCTGGCCGAGCGGCGCAAGCGGGGCGAGGAGCCGCCGCCCTCGGCGCCGAGCGAGGAGGTCAAGCTGCTCACCGAGATCCGGGACGCGCTGGTCTCCGCCGGCCACACCACCCCGGGCCAGCAGCGCGGGGCGCTGGACGACGTGCTGGGCCGCCGTACCGAGCCCCCGGCGCCGCGCTGACCGTCGAATGCACATCGGCCCCTGCGGGTTATCCGCAGGGGCCGCACACTCTCGTACGTGTGTTCGATAGAGTCCCGCCATGGAGCAGCGGAAGCACTGGTGGAACGGGAAATGGGGGCGGCTGGCCCGCCGGGACGTCTTCCTGCGGGTGGACGCCGACCGGTGGCACGTCGAGCAGCGCGCCGGCGGCGCCGAGGGCATCTCCCGGTTCTACGAGTACGGCAGTGCGGACGAGGCCGAGGAGACGGTCCGGGCACTGCTCGACGGCTCGGACGCCTGGCGGGAGCTGTCGCCGCGCCCGCCGAGCGGCTGGGCCTCGCCCAACGACTGACGTCCGGTCGGTCAGACGGTCCCGGGCACCGACGCGCCGGAAGGGCGTTTGATCCGGCTCTGCCCAGGGAACCGCGCCAGGATGAAGCAGCAGGGCACCGACGAGCAGACGACCATCTCCCGGGTCACCACGGGCATGCCGGTGATCGACGTCGCTGGCACCGAGGTCGGCACGGTCGACCTCGTCCAGCGGGGAGACCCGAACGCGGTGACCGTGCAGGCATCGACCGCCGACCCGGGCAGCAGCCTGGACGAGTTGATCGAGGCCACTGCGGTCGAGGAGCCGGAGGTGCCGGCCGATCTGGCGGCGCGGCTGCTGCACGGCGGCTACCTGAAGGTCTCCACCGAACTGACCCGCACCGGCGCGGTCTACGTACCGGCCGACCGGATCGGGTCGGTGGCCGACGGCCGAGTTCTCCTCGCGGTCGGCGTGGCCGACCTGCCACCGGAGGAGTGACCTGGTGTGGGTCTTGTCGGTGCGTCGGCCGGTTGGCGGTGCCGGAAGAGCAGCAGCATCAGGCAGCCGGCGACCAGCCCCCAGAACGCGCCGCCCACGCCGATCAGCGTCACGCCGGAGGCGGTGACCACGAAGGTGACCACCGCGGCCTCCCGGGTCGCCGGCTCGGTGACCGCCGAGGCGAGCGCGGTGGCCAGTGCGCCCAGCAGTGCCAGCCCGGCGACGGCCTCGATGAGGATCGGCGGGGCGACCGCGACCAGCGCGGTGGCCACGCCGGCACCCAGTCCGAGCAGGGCAAGCCCGACTCCGGCGGTGACCGAGGCGACCCACCGGCGCTCCGGGTCCGGGTGCGCGTCGGGGCCGGCAGCCAACGCCGCGGTGATCGCCGCGAGGTTCACCGCATGCCCGCCGGCCGGGGCCGCCAGCAGGCTGGCCAGTCCGGTGGCTCGCAGGGCGGCCCCGACCGGCGGCCGGTAGCCGTAGCCGACCAGCACCGCCATGCCGGGTACGTTCTGCGCGGCCATGGTGACCAGGAACAGCGGGAGAGCGAGCCCGACCAGCGCGGACCCGTTCCAGGCCGGCGCGGTCAGGGTGACCGACGGGGCCAGCGTGGCACCGGCCAGGCCGGCCGGCGGTGCGGTCAGCGCGATCGCCACCACCGCCACCAGCAGCGCGCCGGGCACCGCCCAGCGGCGGGCGAAGCGGTGCAGCAGCAGCCAGCCGACCACCACCGGGCCGGCCACCGTGGGCAGCTCGACCAGCGCGCGGACCGGCGCGGTGCACAGCGGCAGCAGCACCCCGGCGAGCATCGCGCCGGCCACCGGCTTCGGAATGGCGGCCACCGCCCGACCGAGCGGCGGAAACAACCCGGCCGCCACGATCAGCAGGCCGGAGACGAGGAACGCGCCCACCGCGACCGGCCATCCACCCGACGGCGGCCCGGTCGCCACCAGTAGCGCCGCGCCCGGCGTGGACCAGGCCACGCTCATCGGCACCCGGTGCCGCCAGCCCAGCCAGGCGGCGGCGAGCCCGCACGCCACGCAGAGGGCGAGCAGGCCGGACGCCGCCTGGGCGTCCGACGCGCCGGCCGCGCGGAGCCCGGCCAGTACGACGGTGAACGAACTGGCGAAGCCGACCAGCGCGGTCACCACGCCGGCCAACACCGGTTGTGCCCGTCCAGCCATCCCACCCTCCCCTGTTCCGTTTACGGAACGACGGCGTGTAGCACGATAGCCGGGTGCCGCACCCACCACCAGCCCGCCGTCCGGACCTCGACGTGGATCCCGCCCTCGTCGGCAGCCGGATCCGCGCCCTGCGCGAGGAGCGGGGAATCACACTGTCCACGCTGGCCCGGCTCGCCGGCATCGGAAAGGCCACCCTCTCCGGCCTGGAGCACGGCACCCGCAACCCGACCCTGGAGACACTCTGGGCGGTCACCACGCAGCTCGGCGTGCCGCTGACCGCCGTACTGGCCGAGCCGGCCGCCGCGCCCACCGTGCACGGCACCGCGGTCACCGCCACCCTGCTGGAGGTGTTCACCGACAGCGAGGCGACCTACGAGCTGTACCGGATGCGGGTCGCGCCCGGCCCCGGGCAGCTCTCCCCCGCCCACCAGCCGGGGGTCACCGAACACGTCACCGTCTTCGTCGGGGTGCTGCGCGCCGGCCCGGCCGACGCGCCGCTGACCGCCCCGGCCGGGGGCCACCTCCGGTGGGTCTCGGACGTACCGCACAGCTACACGGCTGTCGGCGACGAGGAGGTAGCCGCCAGCCTGCTGATCCGCTACCCACGCGGCTGAGCCGCGGCAGCATTCCTGAGCCATATCCAGTAGTGCGTGCAGACGGCGGCAGGGTGTTCTTGGCAAGCTTGTCCCCATGACGCTGATCCTCCGCTCGGCCATCCTCAACGACATCGGTCTGATCCGGACCAACAACGAGGACTCCGCCCTCGCCGGTGACCGCCTGATCGCCGTCGCCGACGGCATGGGCGGGCTGCCCGCGGGCGAGGTGGCGAGCGAGATCGTGATCCGGATCCTGGACGAGCTGTCCCCGCCCACCGACCCGGACCGGGCCGCCGACGCCCTGCGCGCCGTCGTCAGCACCGCCAACCAGCGCATCCACGCCGCGATCACCGTCGACCCGGCCCGCGAGGGGATGGGAACCACGCTCACCGCGGCTCTGCTGGCCGGTGAGACGCTGGTGCTGGCCCAGGTCGGCGACTCCCGCTGCTACCTGCTGCGCGACGGTGAACTGACCCAGCTCACCCGGGACGACACCTTCGTGCAGGCGCTGGTCGACCAGGGCACGCTCTCCCCCGAGCAGGCCCGGTACCACCCGCAGCGGTCGCTGGTGACCCGGGCCGTGCAGGGTGCCGACACCCCGCCGGCGGTCGGCGTGCTGGCCGTGGTGCCCGGCGACCGGCTGCTGCTGTGCAGCGACGGGCTCTCCGACTACGTCGAGGACCACGCCATCGCCGCGACCCTGGCCATGTACGCCGACCGCCAGCAGTGCGGCGAGCAGTTGGTGAAGCTCGCCCACCACGCCGGTGCGCCGGACAACGTCACCGTCGTCGTCTCCGACGTCACGGAGCGCTGACCCCGCTCGACCTGCGCGGCGATCCGAGCGACCGGCCGCGGTGAACGTCGTCGCGCCACTAGATAGTTGTGCCATCTAGCTGGTGCCGCTAGTGTCCGGCGGGTGGATTCCGATCGGCGCGGGCAGTGGCTGCGCGGGGTGCTCGACATCTGCGTACTGGCCCTGCTGCGGGAACGCGAGTCCTACGGCTACCAGCTCGCGCAGGCGCTCGACGCGGCGGGCGTCGGGCCGATCCAGGGCGGCACGCTCTATCCGGTGCTGCTGCGCCTGCAACGGACCGGCCTGGTGGCCGCGCAGTGGCGGGAGGGCACCGCCGGGCCGGCCCGCAAGTACTACCGGCTCACCGACGACGGGCAGGCGGCGCTGCGGGCGGACGGCCGTGCCTGGCTCGCCTTCGTCGCCCCGGTGAGCGACATCGTCACGAAGGGGGTCACCGGGTGAACGTCGACGACTGGCTGCGCACGTTCGCGGCGGAGCTGCACCAACGCCGGGTCGCGCCGGACGCCGCCCGGCACGTGGTCGCCGAGGCCGCCACACACCTACGGGACGGCGGCGGAGACCCCTGGGTCGTCTTCGGTACGCCCCAGCAGTACGCGGGCGCGATCGTGGAGAGCATCGGCACGGCACCCGGACCACGTCCCGGGTCGGTCCGGTTGCAGGCCCGGGGCATCACCAAGCGGTACGGCCGGCAGACGGTGCTGCGCGACGCGACGCTGACCGTCCGGGCCGGACAGATCGCCGCCGTGGTCGGCGCGAATGGCTGCGGCAAGAGCACCTTCCTGCGGATCTGCGCCGGGCTGATCTCACCCGACGCCGGTGAGGTGACCGTCTCCGGGCGGCTCGGCTACTGCCCACAGGCCGGCGGCACCGCCGACTTCCTGCTCGCCGACGAGCATTTCGTGCTGATCGGCGCCGGTCAGGGCGTTGCCCGTGGTCCGGCCCGCCGCGCTGGCCGGGCGGCTGCCCGACAGCTCGGCTGGGAGGCGGGCGGGAACGTGCTGGCCCGACACCTCTCCGGCGGTACCCGCCAGAAACTCAACCTGACCATGTCCACGCTCAGCAACCCGGACGTGCTGCTGCTCGACGAGCCGTACCAGGGCTTCGACCAGGGCACCTACGTCAACTTCTGGGACCAGCTCGGCCGACTGCGGGACGCGGGCACGGCGATCGTCGTGGTGACCCACCTGCTCAATCAACTCGACCGGGTGGACACCGTGCTCGACCTGACCCCGGCGCAACCGTCCGGATGGCTCGCGCCCGGCGTTCAGGAGGCCCGCCCGTGAACCGCCTCGTCACCGTCGCCGAGATGACCCTGCGCGAGCTGCTGCGGCGTCGGGGCGTACTCCTGCTGCTGTTGTTGATGCCGTTGACCTTCTATCTGATCCGGCGCGACTCCTACCTCGGGCAGTCGGTCCGCTCGCTGCTGCTCGGCGTGAGCTGGGCGGTGAGCACCGCCGCGCTCTTCTCCACCACCGCGGCCCGCGAGCTGGAGCCGAGGCTGCGGCTGGCCGGCTACCGCCCGCATCACCTCTATCTCGGCCGGATGCTCGGCCTGTGGACGGTGGGGCTGGTCGTCTCCGTGCCATTCTTCTTGCTCCCCCTGATCGACGGCGCCCACCTGCGGTACGGCGGCCTGGCGGCGGCGATGCTCTGCTCCGTCGCGGTGGCGGCGCCGTTCGGGATGCTGATCGGCGCGCTGCTACCCCGCGAGTTGGAGGGGACGCTGCTGCTGCTCACCGTGGTGACGGTGCAGATGCTGATCGACCCGGCCGGATCGGGAGCGAAACTGACGCCGTTCTGGTCGAGCCGGGAGATCGCCACCTGGACGGTGGACCACACCGACCAGGGCTACCTCGCCCGGGGTGCGCTGCACGGGCTCGTCGTCACCGCCCTGCTGGTCCTCGGCGTGGCCGCCGTCGCCAGCCTGCGGCTACGCCGCCGCCGACACCTGCGGCACCTGCCCGCCAGCTGACCGACGCCGCCACCACGGATCGCGCCAATCCGGTTGCCCCGACCGGCGCGACAGGCTGAGATGATCGGATGACCATCCGCCGGGTGACCGCCGACGAACGTCTCACCAGCAGTTTCCCGCTGGCCGCGTACGCCTTCGAGGCGTCGCCGCTCGCTGCCGCCCGGATCGACGAGTTCCGCGACTACCTGCCCTATCAGCAGGGCAACCGTTCGCTGGTCGTCGAGGAGAACGGCACCGCGCTGGCCGCCGGGTCGGCCATTCCGATGCGGCAGAACCTGCGCGGGACGGTGCTGCCGATGGCCGGCGTCGCCGGGGTGGCCAGCCATCCGCTGGCCCGCCGGCAGGGGCACGTACGGACGGTGCTGAACCAACTGCTGGACGAGATGCGCGACGAGGGGCATCGGCTCAGCGCGCTCTACCCGTTCCGGCCCAGCTTCTACGCCCGGTTCGGCTATGTCGGCCTGCCCAAGCCGCGTACCGTCACGTTCGCCCCGGCCGACCTGGGGCCGCTGCTCCGGGCCGAACTGCCCGGGGAGCTGAGCTGGGAGCGGATCGGCACCGGCTACGACACGTGGCGCGCCTTCACCGAACGCTGTCTGCAGCAGCGGCACGGCTTCTCGATCTTCCCGGACTACCGGGCGGTGGGGATTCGCGACCGGGACGAGTACTGGCTGCTCACCGCCCGGGTGGACGGCGAGGTCACCGGAATGGTGACCTACCGGATCGACAACCACGGCGGCACCCTGATCGGCAACGAACTGCTGGTCGCCGACCCGCTCGCCCGGGCGCTGCTGCTGCAGTTCTTCGCTCGGCACGTCGACCAGGTCGAGCGGGTCACCGTCCAGGTCGCCGCGGACGAGCTGCCCGAGCTGTGGCTGACCGACCTGGACGTACTCGTCGAGGCGCGGGCGGGCCGGCCCGACTCGTCCGCCCCGATGGCCCGCCTGCTGTCGCTGGATGCGCTGAACGGGCTATCCAGCGGTCCGGGCCGGGTACGGGTCGAGCTGACCGGCGACCGCTGGCTGGCCGGCAGCCACCTGCTGGACGGCACGACCGGCGCGCTGGAACTCGTGGCCGACGCCACCGGCCGGGTGCCCACCGCCACGCTCACCGCCGCCGGGCTCTCCGCCCTGGCGTACGGGGTGCTGGATCCTGCCGAGCTGCCGTTGCGAGGGCTGGGCGAGGTGCCGGCGGACGCCGCAACGGAACTCCGGAGCATCTTCCCCCGCCAGGTGCCGTACCTCTTCGCGGACTTCTGAGCGCTCCCAGCCTTAGCCAGGGATTAAACCGGCATGGCGGATTCGCCCCGGCGCCGTCGCGGCTCCTAGCATCACGGGGTGCGCATGACGTCGCTTGTCGCCCTGCTCGTCCTCGGTGTCGCCACCGCGACGCTGCCCGCCTGCGGTACCACCGAGCCAGCCTCGACCGCCTCGCAGACCGCCGGGCCGGAGGTTGCGTCGACCGCTGACCAGGGCGTCGCGCCGGCGGCCCGGGACGGCATCGGTGGCCCGGGAGCCAGCGCGAGCCCGAAGCCGACCACCCCGGCCGGCAAGGCGCTGGCGGCTGGCAACCCGAAGGGCACGGCCAGCGTGCCGGCCGAGGCGCGGGCGGTGGACACCTCGAAGCCGACCCGGACCATCGGCACCGGAACCCCGGCGAGCTGCACCTCCGCGGCCGTGGTGAAGGCCGTCGCGGCTGGCGGCATCATCACCTTCAACTGCGGCCCGGCCCCGGTGACGATCAAGATGGCCGCCACCGCGAAGGTCCGCAACGCCAACGGGCCGAAGGTGGTGCTGGACGGCGGCGGCCGGGTCACGCTCAGCGGGCAGGGCAAGCGCCGCATCCTCTACATGAACACCTGCGACAGCGCCCAGGGCTGGAC
This sequence comes from Micromonospora vulcania, assembly GCF_042658605.1. Classification (NCBI taxonomy): domain Bacteria; kingdom Bacillati; phylum Actinomycetota; class Actinomycetes; order Micromonosporales; family Micromonosporaceae; genus Micromonospora; species Micromonospora vulcania. Next base: position 61,832 of record NZ_JBHSQS010000013.1, read on the forward strand.
CACCTCGCACTGCCAGAACCAGGATCACCCGCAGCTCACCGTGCAGAACCTGACCTTCGCCGACGGCAACTCGACCGGGGACAAGGCCGAGGGCGGCGGCGGTGGGGCGATCTTCGTACGCGGCGGGCGGTTCAAGGTGGTCAACTCGCGGTTCGTCCGCAACCGCTGCGACCGTACCGGCCCGGACCTGGGTGGCGCGGCCATCCGGGTGCTCAGCCAATACGAGAACAAGCCGGTGTACGTGGTGAGCAGCACCTTCGGCGGCGCCAGCGGCCAGGGCGGCTCCTGCTCCAACGGGGGCGCGCTGAGCAGCATCGGCGTCTCCTGGGTGGTGCTGAACAGCGTGCTCAGCCACAACGAGGCGATCGGCAGCGGCGCCAACCCGGCCAAGTCCGGCACGCCCGGCGGCGGCAGCGGCGGCGCGATCTACTGCGACGGCAACGAGTTCACCGTGCGGATCGCCGGCACCATCATCGAGAACAACAAGGCCAACGAGGGCGGCGGCGCGATCTTCTTCGTCAGCAACAACCGCACCGGAACCATGACGATCGAGAAGTCCACCCTGCGTCGCAATCCGAGCGGCAAGTTCGAGACCCGAGGCTTCCCCGGCATCTTCTTCCTAGGTGCCCGCAACCCCACGCTAACCAACTCCAAGCTGAGCTGACCTCCCTCCCCTTACCCCACCCCGCCCCCACCCCCGCGCCCCGCCCTCTCCCGCCCCGGTGATCAAGGGGTTTCGGTCAGAAATCGGCGTCGGAATGACCGAAAGCTCTTGATCATCCCCGCCGGTCAGTAGGGGTTACCCTCGCCAGCGCGGCGGGCGTGCAGCAGGCCCGCCGCACGTCCGGGTAGGTCGCGGGCACCGGACAGCGGCGGGCTGCCGGTGTGGTGGCCACCGGCCATCCCGGCCAGGAGTTCCTTGAGCGCGGTGAGCGCGTCGGTCTGCGGCCGCCAACCCAACTCGGTCTCCGCCCGCTCGCTGGACATCAGCGGCGCGTTCAGGCCCAACTCGACCCAGCCCGCGTCGACCGGTTGCAGCCGCGCCCGCCAGGTGAGCGCCGCCGCCGCCCGCAGCACCGGCGCGGCGACCGGCACGGTCCAGCCGTGGAAGTGCCGGGCCACCAGCTCCGGGGTGAGCACCGGGTCCGCGGCCAGGTTGAAGGCGCCGCGCGCATCACCCAGAACCGCCCGGGCGTACGCGTCGGCCACGTCATCGGCGTGCACCGCCTGCATCCGCAACCGGCGGTTGGTGGGCACCAGAGGGATCCGGCCGAAGCGCAGCAGCCGTACGGGTGCCAGTGGGCCGAGGAAGTAGCGGGTGATCTCCACACCGGCGTGCCGTTGGAAGATCAACCCGGGGCGCAACCGAACCACCCGGAGCGCCGGATGGTCCGCCTCGATCCGGTCCAGCAGCGCCTCCACCTCGGCCTTGTGCTCGCTGTACGACGAACCCGACACTCCGGTGGCTGGCCACCGCTCGCTGACCGGGCGATCCTTCGGGCCGGGCGCGTAGGTGCCGACCGAGGAGGCGTACACCAGCGCCGGTACGCCCGCCCGGAGCACCGCGTCGAACACGGCCCGGCTGCCCTCGACGTTGGTCCGGCGCAGCACCCGCTGGTCGTGGCTGGGCTGGATCTGCCAGGCCAGGTGCACCACCGCGTCCGCGCCCGCGAACACCTCGGCGAGCTGCTCCGCCGCGCCCGGTGACCCGATGTCGCAGGAGTGCCATTCCACCTGGTCGTACGGCTCTCCGGCATCCGGACCGGGCAGTCGCCGGGCCACCCCGGCCACCGCCACGGCCCGCTCCCGCCGCAGCCGCCGCAACACGGCGGTACCGACGTTGCCGCTCGCGCCCACCACCACGATCCGCATGTCCGACCCCGTACCCACCCAGCAGCCCGTCAACCTCGCTCCGGGCGGGCTGGCGTGCGGCTTGATCGACTCGACTTCCTGGAAGTTGGGGTATCTGGGTGAGCGGGACGGGCCGGGTTGCCGGAAGTCGAGTTGATCAGCAGACGGACCTCGACGGCACAGGCATCGACCGGCCGGCCGGAAGCCAGAAGCCGACGACGGGTGCCGTCCGGTAACCTGAGCGCGCGGGCCGCTAGCTCAATGGCAGAGCTGTGGACTTTTAATCCATAGGTTCAGGGTTCGAGTCCCTGGCGGCCCACTCTGTTGCAGCTCAGCGGCCCTTTCTAGGGCCACTGTCTTGTCGGCGCGGCTCGTACAGCAGCGAAGTACAGCAGTGGCCGCCTACAGGGCTTGATGAAGTGAGCGAATCACGGCTCACCGGTCCAGCGTGCTGCCGAGCCGCTTGAGGGCGTCGCGGGTGGCCGCCGAGGAGACCACCGTGTAGATGATGGCGAACTGCGCGTGCCGGAGGATCTGCATCGCCACCCGGGTGTGGATGTCCAGGTCCGCCAGGGGGCCGATCTACGCTTCGGCCGTCAGTCCGAGGTCCGGATCTGCTCCAGGTACGTCAGAGGTTCCCGGCGGAACTCCATGAGCTCCCGCAGCGCGTCCTTCTCCGCCGTGGTGATCACTACGTCCTCCTCCGACAGGGCGCCGACGAGCGTCGAGATCGCCAGACCCCACTCCCCGGCACCTCCGGCGGTCAGGACGAACGGCCGGTGATTCGGGCTGATCTTGGGTGCGAGCTGGTCGGTGATGCGGCGGCTGAGCCGGTAGAAATCGATGAGTTCCATGGGTCTCCCGTGGGTTCAGTGTCTAAGCCGGCGGGTTGGTGGTGACGCCCTCGCCGCTGACGGGGAAGCCGCCGGAGATGCTGCCGTCCTTGTCCAGGGTAACGACGCAGGTGATGCCGTCGCGGGTGCCGCTGACGACCCAGCCGTCGCCGTGTGGACGCGCCTGAGGGCGGCTGTCGGGGTTGGCGGCGATGCTCTTGAACCAACCCTCGACCTGCGCCTTGGTGGTGCCGGGCGGGAAGAGCGTCTTGCCGGGCTCGGTGGACGAGGGCTTGTGGTTGCCACTGCCCATGCCGTCGCCGTCCCAGATCTTGTCCATCGCCCCGTCGCCCATCTGACCGAAGCGGTGCATGTCGTACCTGGCGTCGGTGAAGTCGGGGTCGTCCCAGGGGTTGGTCTTGTTGGGCGCCCCGGGCTCGGATGTGTCGGCGCCCTTCGGGTAGCCCTCCTCGGCGCGCTTGATGCCGTGCTGCTGGGCTGGTCCCACGCGCTTGGGCATCATGCCGGGGCTGAACTTGGGACGCTTGGGGCCATCGCCGTCACCGTTACGCGGAGTTGCTGCCCTGCTGAGTGCCGGGCGGACTCAACGTCCGCAGAGGCACGCGGCCCGGCACCAATTACGTGTTCGCGCCTGCCCCGACGTGCGAGGGCGGTCGGGCTGAGGCGTCCTGCTCACGACGAAGCATGAGCCCGGCGATGCCGCCGGCCGGGATGATGAACCAGCAGGAGAGCAGCCGGTAGATGAGGACGGCGGCAGCTGCGCTGATCGCACTCGCGCCGATGGCGGTAAGCCCGGCAACAAGGGCCGCCTCGATGACGCCGATCCCCCCGGGGGTGAGAGGCACTTGCCGGACGATCTGGACACTGAGATAGATGCCTGCGAGCGTCGTCACATCGATCGGCAGACCGAGAGCGCGGACGGCGGCGGCCAGACACAGAAGGTCCGCCAGCCACTTGGCGGTGGCGAATGCGAGTGCAGCCGCCCAGTCGCGAACTCGAAGTTCCGCGCCCGCGCGCCACGCGTCCCGGATCGAGTCCAGCACCGTGCGCACCCAGTGGTTTGCTCGGCTACCTGCGACGCTCCGCCCACCCCATCCGCGTGCCTGTGAGGGCCGGCGGGAATACCGACGTCCAGCCAGAACGGCAGCGGTGGTGAGCGCGGCCAGCCCGACAACGACGATCAACGGCTGCCAGTCCAGGAGAGCCGTCGGGTTGCGGGCGACGATGACCGCACCTGCTCCGACGTACAGCAGGGCGAGTCCGCCAATAGAAGCCAGCCCGGACACGACCACGGTGGCGGCGGCTACCTCGCGGGTGGCGCTCGCATGCTGATACTTGCGGATGGTGAACCCGGTGGCGACCGCAGCTCCGGCAGGCATGGAGATAGAGAGCGCCGTACTGGCCAGGGTGATCGCAAAGGCGTGGCCGCGTCGGAGGTGCACCCCCAACCGGTGGAGCAGACGCCGCTGTTGAAGCGCGAAGGCGCCAATCGAGGCGAACTGCAACAGCGCGGCAAGTAGGACCCAGCGGTAATCGGCGCCGGCAAGCGCGTTCACGACGCCCTGGAAAGCGGGGAGGCGTCCGCGAAGTCCGATCGCGGCAAGACCTACCACGACAGCAACGAGGAGCAGTCGCACCGAGGGCCTTTTCCAGATCGAGGCTGCCGGACCTGCTCCAGCCCTGGATTCGGTCTCTGACGTCGCAGGGGAACCCGGGGTAGTCAGCCTCTGCGGCTCCCCTGCCGACGCCGGCAGGTCAGGCTGATGATCGAGCATGCTGCGATCCTCGCAAACGGCCAGCGCCGCAGCCCATCCCGCCGACCCGTGCCAGGACCGCCACCAGCCTCGTATTCGCGATTCCGACCGACCCGATGACCAGGCAGACCGCCGCGAGGGCGAGGAAGAGCGCGTCGAGATCCGTGCTCACGCTCTGCCGAGATCCTGCGGGTCGCGAACCTCCGAGCTGGCGACGATGCGGCCACTCGGCGCGATCTGGGTTGCGCGGGCCCCGGGCCGCCCGGTTAGGCTGCTCGCATGACCAGCTCGCACGCGTTCCCGACGGCGTCCCCCGACGCTCTGTTCGGCGCGCTGCGACGCCGGCGGTTCCACGACCGCCTGCGCTGAGCATTCCTCTCCTGCGACCGGCGGATCGAGCCGCCGGTCATCGTCGATCGTCCTCGGTCCGCTCGCATCCCCATTCGGTGATCCGTGCGACGGATCCGAGCGAGATCGGCGTACCCATGGATCTGGAAAAGCTGCTGACCGACCGGCTGGCACCGGCGTTCGCGACCGCGGCCGGTGGGCCGGTGGACCCGGTGGTGCGGCGCTCCCAGCGCGCGGACTTCCAGTCCGACGCGGCGCTGGCGCTGGCCCGGCGGCTCGGCCGGCCGCCGCGGGCGATCGCCGCCGAGGTGCTGGATCGCGCGGACCTGACCGACCTGTGCAGTACGGCGGAGGTCTCCGGGCCGGGCTTTCTCAACCTGACCATCGCCGACCGCGCCCTGACCAGGCTGATCTCCACGCTGGCCACCGACCCGCGGCTCGGGGTGCCGGCGGTCGCCGACCCGGAGACGGTGGTGATCGACTATTCGGCGCCGAACGTGGCGAAGGAGATGCACGTCGGGCACCTGCCCTCGACGGTGATCGGCGACGCGGCGGCGCGGCTGCTGGAGTGGCTGGGGCACCGGGTGCTGCGGGCCAATCACCTGGGCGACTGGGGTACGCCGTTCGGCATGCTGATCGAGCACCTGGTCGACCTTGGTGAGGCCGAGGCGACGCGGGAGCTGTCCATGGGTGACCTGGACTCGTTCTACAAGGCGGCCCGGGTCACGTTCGACGCCGACGCGGCGTTCCGCGAGCGGTCCCGGTTGCGGGTGGTGGCGTTGCAGGGCGGCGATCCGGCGACGCTGCGGCTGTGGCGGCTGTTCGTGGAGCAGTCCGAGCGCTACTTCCTGACCGTGTACGACCTGCTCGACGTCACCCTCAGCGCGCGGGACTTCCACGGTGAGAGCAGCTACAACGACCTGCTGGGCCCGGTGGTCGAGGAGCTGGACCAGCTCGGCCTGCTGCGCGAGAGCGACGGCGCGGCCTGCGTGTTCCCGCCCGGCTCGGTGGGCCGCGACGGTGAGCCGCTGCCACTGATCGTGCGCAAGACCGATGGCGGGTACGGCTACCCGGCCACCGACCTGGCGGCGATCCGGCACCGGACCGGGACGCTCGGCGCGACCCGGCTGCTCTACGTGGTCGGCCTGCCGCAGCGGCGGCACTTCGAGATGGTGTACGCCGCAGCCGCGCAGGCCGGCTGGCTGGCCCCGCCGGCCCGGGCCGAGCACGTCGGGTTCGGCTCGATCCTCGGCTCCGACGGGCGGATGCTGCGCAGCCGGGCGGGCGAGTCGGTGAAGCTGGTCGGGCTGCTGGAGGAGGCGATCGCCCGGGCCACCGCGCTGGCCCGGGAGCGCAACCCTGAGTTGGGTGCGGCGGAGGCGACCGAGGTGGGCCGAGCGGTCGGTATTGGTGCGGTCAAGTACACCGCCCTGTCCGGCGACCGGCACAAGGACTACGTGCTCGACTGGGAGCGGATGCTGTCGCTGGACGGCAACACCGCGCCCTACCTGCAGTACGCGTACTCGCGGATCCAGTCGATCTTCCGGCGGGCCGGGGTGGCGGCCCGGCCCGAGGCGGGGATCTCGCTGGCCGAGCCGGCCGAGCGGGCGCTCGCCTTCGAGCTGGTCGGGTTCGGCAGGGTGGTCGGCGAGGTGGCGGAGAGCCTGGAGTTCCACCACCTGGCCGGGTACCTGTACCGGCTGGCCGCCGCGTTCAGCGCCTTCTACGAGCGGTGTCCGGTGCTGCGGGCCGACGGGCCGGTCCGGGAGAGCCGGTTGGTGCTCTGCGACCTGACCGCGCGGGTGCTTCGGCAGGGGCTCTACCTGCTCGGCATCCGAACTCCGGAACGCATGTGATCGATGCGGGACCCTGTGGTCGGGTTGATCAAGGGCGCTCCCGGGCGGCCGACGCTGGGCTGCGGGTCCCTTTCGTGGCCATGACGATGAGGTCGGCTATCGCCTCCGGGTGGGTGACCATGGCGAGGTGCGAGGAGTCGACCTCGATCGTCGTCGCGTTCATCCGGTCGGCCAGGAACTTCTCCAGCTCGGGCGCGGTGGTGCGGTCCTGCTTGGAAATGGAGTAGTAGCAGGGTTTGTCCCGCCAGGCGGCGGTCGTCGTACGGGACTTGAAGAGGTCGCCGGCGATCGCCCCCTGGACCGCATAGAGGGAGCGCGCGCGGGCTTCGTCGACACCGCCCGCGAAGTCGTCGAGGAAGGCGGTCTCGCTGAGCTGCGCGTACCCGTCGTTGTGGACTAGGCCGGCGTTCGCCGGCGGCGTGGGGAACTTCGCGGCGAGCGCGGTGAAGTCTTCGCCGGCGTCCGGAGCACGGGCGGCGACGTAGACCAGGGCGGCGACCTTCGGGTGGTTACCGGCCTCGCTGATGACGGTGCCGGCCCAGGAGTGCCCGGCGAGCACCGTCGGCCCGTCCTGCCGGTCCAGGGCACGGCAGGTGGCGGCCACATCGTCGGCCAGGGACGTCAGCGGATTCTGCACCGCGCTGACGTTCAGCCCGGCCCGCTGGAGGATGGGGATGACATCGGACCAGGAGGAGCCGTCGGCGTAGGCGCCGTGCACCAGTACGACATTGCGGACGGGCTCGGCCAGGGACGCATCGCTCATCTGAGCCTCCTGTACGCAGGGACGCCGTACCACCGCCCAGCGGACGTCAGCCGCCGTCGGCAGCGGTTGCCTCGCCTGAACTCTCCCCCATATCGGGCAGGCCGGCGGGCTATACGTCGACACTTCGATGGGCTGCCGTCCGCACGCCCCGACTGCTGAAGCAGCGTCTTGCGGCGCATTGGACCGGTCAGCGGGAGCGGGCGCGGCGGGGGGCGAGGATGGCGGCGTGGTCGGCGGTGGCCACCACGAACAGCACCCCGGTGGCGACCGCACTGACCGCCAGCAGTGGAAGCCGTAGGACGATCGCCGCGACACCGAGGACGAACAGGCCGGCCACCCGCGCCCAGGAGAGGCGTCGGTGGATGGCAACGGAGAACAGGATCCGCCCGAGCAGAAAGAGGATGGGTCCGCCCTGAATGACCAGCGCGGCGGTGGTGTCGCCGGTGACGGTCGGGTGGGCGATGCTCAGTTCGGCCCCGACGGCGGTGACCACGATGCCGGCGATCATCACCAGGTGCAGGTAGCCGGTGAGCACGCCGAGTCGGGCTGGGTCGGCGCGCTCGATGGCCGGGCCCAGTCGCTGGCCGGCGGGCCGCACGTAGAGCAGACCGATCATCACGGCGGTGATGAAGACCAGCAGGAAGGCACCGGTCTCCGCGAGGCCGAGGCGGCTGTCGGAGTACGTGAGCCCGGCGACCAGGACGAGCTCACCGAGCACGATGATCATAATCTGCTGGTAGCGCTCCGCGAAGTGCTCGCCCGCGAGGTGCAGCTCCTGCCGTTGGGCCCGACCCAGTCGTGGCGTCGGCCAGCCGAGCCGTGGGCCCGCGAGGTCGATGGCGATGGCCAGCACCCAGAGCGGCACCCGCCAGCCCGGCAGGAACGCGCCGGCCATCCACGGCGCTGCGGACACGCTGTACCAGGCGAGGACCCGCAGGGCTCGGCTCTGCAACGGGTGACCGCGCAGCGTGTACGCGGTGACCGCGCCTCGGGCGATGTGCACCGAGACGTACGCGCTGGCGAAGAGCACGCCCCGCCCGTCCAGCGCCTGCGGGATCGCCACCCCGGCCAGCAGGCTGCCCAGCGTGGCGACGATCAGCAGCCCCCGGATCGCCGACGTCTCCGGGTCGTACCAGTCGGTCAACCACGTGGTGGTCACCCAGATCCACCAGGTCCCGGTCAGTAGCAGGGCGGTGCGCAGCGCGCCGATCAGGGTGAGGTCGGCGAGCAGGTGCCGGGCCAGTTGGCTGAGCGCGAGGACGAAGGCGAGATCGAAGAAGAGTTCCAGGAACGAGGCACTGAGCGGCACGTCCTTCCCGCGCAGCACCCGCTGAGGCCTGCTCACCATCGGCGCTCCTCCCGGGTGGCACGCCCTGCGTCCGTCGTACCACCCGGGAGCCGCCGCTGGAGGCGAAAAGCGGGGTCAGCGGCGGAGGCCGACCCCGGCGTAGCCGTGCGAGTCGGCGGCCGGCGACTCGCCGTCCGGCCGCCACTGGGTGGTCTCGACCAGGCCGGGCTCCACCAGGTCGTACCCGTCGAAGAAGCGCAGCGTCTCGGCGTGGGTGCGGGGCACCAGCGGGGCGCTGCTGTTGCGGTAGACGGCCTGTCCGCGCTCGGCCAGCTCCGGCGGAATGCCGTCCAACGTCAGGTGGGACAGCACCAGGTGACTGCCGGGCACGGTGGCGTCGCGCAACCGGGCGATCGCCGCCCACGGGTCGTCCTCGTTCGGTACGAAGTGCAGCACCGCGAGCAGCAACACCGCGACCGGACGGTCCAGGTCGAGCAGGCCGCGTACCTCCGGGCGCGCCAGCAACTCGTCCGGCCGGCGCAGGTCACCCTGGACGACCGCGGTCCCGGGCGTGTCGGTCAACAGACGCTGGGCGTACGCGACGGCGACCTCGTCGTAGTCGACGTAGACCACCCGCGCGTCCGGCGCCACCGCCCGCACCACCTCGTGCACGGTGCCCTGGGTGGGCAACCCGGCACCGATGTCCAGGAACTGCCGGACGCCCTGCTCGGCCGCGTACCGGACGGCCCGGCGCAGGAAGTGCCGGTTGGTCTGGGCGGCGACCCCGGTCTCCGGAAACAGTTCGAGCACCCGTTCGGCCGCGGCCCGATCGGCGGCGAAGTTGTGACTGCCGCCCAGGAAGTAGTCGTACATCCGGGCGACGTTGGGGCGGGCGGTGACGTCGGTCGTGGTCGGTGCCGGCTGGTCGGTCACGAGGGATCCCTTCGACGGCGCGGTCGGATCTTGATGTGTAGCACCCGGGTGGACGACCCGCTGACCCCTCGTGTCGTTGATCCGGCTGCGCCCCTGGTCACCGCCGACCACGGTGGGAGCACCCACTCAACGAGGAGGGACGCCGATGACCAGTCAGCGGGAAACCGTAGAGGTCGATCACGATCTGTTCCGCGCCGTGTACGACTCGCCCGCGTCGCTGCCCGGCCGGCACCAGTGGACCACCCCGGAGTCGGACGTCCGGCGGCTGGAGAAGCTGCTCGGCATGCCGGCGCGCAGCATCGGCGCCCCACTGTGGGTCAGCGGCGACGAACCGGACTGCCCGAAGTGCGGCCGGCGCGTCACCTGGTACGACATCGTCTCGTCGGCGCTCTCCGGCGTACACGACAAGGCCATGATCGCGACCGTCATCCTCGGCGAGCGCAAGTACGTCAACACCGAGGTGCCGGCCGCGATCCCGGGTGTGAACTGCGCCGACTGCCACACCGCGATCGACGGGCTGCGCAGCTTCAAGTGCCACAACTGGGCGTACGCCTTCGAGGAGTTGGAGGCCGTCCGGGAGCGGATGGCCGGCGCACCCGGGCCGACTCTGAGCTGAGCCGCCTGCCCCGTTCCTACCGCACCGTCAAGATGAACGCGGTATGAACATCTGGTGAGGTGATTCATGGCCGAGATCGGCAGCACGCACGTTCCGGAGATCAGTGCCGAGTGGTACCGCGACGTCGTCGGCCTGGCCGCCAGCAGCCCACAACCGGTGCAGTGGTTCGTCGGCCACGCCACCGAGGGAGTGGTCCTGCTACTCGGCGCGCTGCTGCTGATGGCCGCGCTGAGCCGCCTGTCCGGCGGCCCGCACGACCGGGCACTCGCGCTGGTCGCGCCGGTGCCGACTCTCCTGGCGTACGCGGGCAGCGAATGGCTCAAGACCGTGGTGGACGAGGAGCGCCCCTGCCGAACAGTGGGTCGGGCGATCATCGCTGGCACCTGTCCGCCGCAGGGCGACTGGTCGTTCCCCAGCAATCACGCCACCCTGGCCGGGGCGCTGGCGATCACCACGCTGCTGCTCTCCCGCCGACTCGGACTGGTCGCACTGCCGTTGGCCGCGCTGGCCGCCTTTTCCCGGGTCTTCGTGGGCGTGCACTACCCGCACGATGTGGCCGTGGGCGTACTGCTCGGTGCCCTGGTCGCCGCGGTGGCCACACCGCTGCTGGCCCGCCCGACCGCCGACCTGCTACGTCGCCGGGCCGGCCGCCCCGGTCGCCCGGTCCCCAAGCTGGCCGGCCGCCCCCGCTCCTGACCGACCCGTCCGCCGCCCGCCAACCGCCGGCCCGCGCCGGCCGGGTCGCGCTCGCCTGCGCCGGCCGGGTCGCGCTTGATCCTGGTTGTAGTGGCCTCGGTCGCGCCGGACACCACTAGATCCTGGATCGAGCGCGATCAAGCCGCCGAGCGCGGCGGGCGGCGGGCGGCGGGCGGCGGGCTGCGGGCGGCGGGCGGCGGGCGGCGCGTCAGCTGATCAGGAGGAGGGCGCCGACCGTGCCTAGTAGGAGGAACGGGCCGAAGGGTAGGTGGGTGGTCCAGCGGGCTCGGCGGGCGGCCAGCAGCCCCAGGCTGACCAGCGCGGACAGCCCGAACGCCACGAACAGGCCCAGCAGCAGGACCGACCAGCCGTACCAACCGAGCAGCGCGCCCACGCTGAGCGCCAGCTTGGCGTCGCCCAGCCCGAATCCACGGCGGCCGAGCACCAGCGTGCTGACCGCGAAGAGCAGCGCCAGCCCCGCGCCGGCGGTGACCGCACGCAGCCAGGGTCCCGGTTCGGCGTCCCCGAGTGCGGCCACGCCGAGCAGCAGCCAGGTCCCGGCCGCCGCCGGCAGAGTGAGTCGGTCCGGCAACCGATGCACGGCCAAGTCGACGAAGACCGCCGGGACCGTCCAGGCCAGCCACCAGGCCAGCGCCAGCAGCGCCCCGAACGGCGGACCGACCAGCACCAGCGCCACCGCCGCGGCGAGCGTGGCCACTTCGACGGTGCCCGGCGCGGGACCGATCCGGGCCCGGCAGCGACCGCACCGGGCCGTCGGGCCCAGCGCGGGCCACGGCCGGGTCGGGCCGATCGGCGCGCCGCAGACGTCGCAGCCGGTCCGGCTCGCGGTGCCCGAGGGTACGGCGTAGCGCAGGGCGGTCCACCGCAGCAGCGGACTGACCGCGAGGATCGCGAGCACGGGCGAGATCCGGTGGCGGTGGCTATCGAGCGGGGGTTGGCGATCCGGGGTGCCCGCTGGCACGGCACCGACCGGCGTGCCGCTGGTGGTCTGGCCGGTAGGTGCCCGTGTGTCGCCGGTCGGAGGGGGTGGGGGGCCCTGATCGGGCGGGGTTCGCTGGCCCGGGACGGCCGCCGAGGGGCCGGTCAGTGCCATGCCGACCGTCCTTCGTGCCGGACGTCGCCACGAACGGCGAACACGGATCGTAACGGAACGATCTCTTCTGTGTAGCGCATGGCGCAGAAAGCGACCTGCCGGCACGGCCGGCCGGGGGCGCTCCGGACCTCATCCGCGCCGACCTGCCCACCGACCACTGCGGCTCGTCGAGCGGCCGGCAACTCGGACCGAATGCCGGGATGACGCCACGATGTCCCACTACCGGGGCGGGTGAAGGGTCCCGAGTGGAGCCGCCCGACCGGGCGCCGCCAACTCACCATCGGCGCCTCGTTTGGCAATTGCACGAAACGCAGCGCAGACACCCACCACCACCACCTGTCATCACGGAGAGTATTCACGTGCAATGCCACTGTTGCATCGGCGAGCGTCAGCCTATGCTCGCCCCTTGGGTGTGGCGCAAGCCTCACCACAACAACCGGAGACACAGGACCTTGCATTTGTAGAAGATCCGTAACGGTGAATGCAGAAGCGTAAAGAACAGCTCCGGATGTGCTCATCCGGGCGCGCTTCCGCATGCCCGGTGGCGATGCTCCGTCACCGCCCCGGGCGACCACGAGGAGGCTCGACGGTGCGCGGACGGCAGCTCAGGCGATCGGTGATCTGCCTGCTGACGGTCGTGGCGGCGATTCCCATCGCCGCGTGCGGCAGCGGAAAAGAGGCCGTCGAACGGCCGACGCAGACCCGGGGCGACGGGCCACGGGTGGATCAGGAAACCGATCGACGGGCCGCCGAAAAGGCGGCACTCGACGCGTACTCCGGATATCTCACGGCCTCGCGGACGGCGAGCCGACGCAGTGATCCGCACGCGCCGGAACTGTCCCGGTTTCTCGCTGATCCACTTCTCACCCGGGTCCGTCTGTCCATTCGCGACGCAAAGGAGCACGGCGCGATGCGTACCGGGACGCTGAAGTCCGAACCGACCGTAACCTCGGTCAGCCTCGACTCGAACCCGGCCACCGTAGAGATCCAGGACTGCCTGGACGCGACCGGCTACCGGCTGGTCTACGCCAAGGACCAGAAGGTGGTTCCGGGCAGCGGCGGCGGCAAACACCTGGCAACCGCGACCGCCACCCGGTATCCCGACGGCAGGTGGCTGATCAACTCAAGCGCGGCTCACCAGGACCAGCCGTGCTGACCTGGGGAGGAAGGGGCGTCCCGGCCCGAACCGCCCGGGCCGGGGCGTCCCGCCGGGCGCTCGCCGGAATCGGCCTGGCACTGCTGATGGTGGTCGGCGCAACCATGCCGGCCGCCGCCGCACGCCGGGCCGACCCCGGGGTGGAGTGCCCGCTCGACCAGCCCGACTGCAGCGTCTGGGACGACGAACCCGGCACGCCGGGCGGCGGCGGGGACAACGGCGGTGGTGGGGACTCCGGTGGTGGCGGAGGTGGCGGCGTCTGTCAGTGGGACGGGCGGACGATCCCCTGCTACGACGACGTGTTCGGTTGGTTCAACAACGGCGACGGGTGCTACTACAAGCTCGCCGAGCCGCAGGCCGAGGCACCCGAGGGTCAGCAGTGGTACGTGCAGACCTGCGACGGCGGCCTGGGCGGCAGTAGGGACCCGGTGCTGCTCGACGAGCCACCGGCCGGCTACGGCGCGCCGCCCGACCCGGAGGAACTGGCCCGTCGCGCCCTGGCGTCGATCAAGCTGCTGCCGGCGCGGCTCAAGGTGGCACCCCGCAAGACCGTCGGTCCCGGCCTGGTCGGCCTGCCGGTGTGGATGTGGGCCACCCCGAGCAAGAGCTACTTCGGCCCACTGCACGCCTCCGCGTCCGACCGAGGGCTGACCGTCTCCATCGAGGCGAAGGTCGACCGGATCGTCTGGGACATGGGCAACGGCGAGAAGAAAGTCTGCTACGGCCCCGGCACCCCGTACGACGCGAAGAACAAGGACCTTGCCGGCAAGGCATCCCCGGACTGCGGCTACGACAGCGGGTACTCGAAGGCCGCCACCTACCGGGTCGGCGCCACCACGCACTGGACGGTGCGCTGGTGGACCGACAACGGCGTCGAGGGCGACCCGATCCCGCAGACCCGGATCAGCGGCACCGTGCCGGTACAGATCAACGAACTCCAGGTGGTGACCAGGTGAGTATCGCGACGCGCAACGGAACCGGGCCGGTGGAGGCTCCGGTCAGCCCGCCCAAGGTGGTCCGGCAGCGCCGGGTCCGCCCGGGGCTGCTCGGCCTCGCCGTACTCCTGATCGCTCTGGGTGGGTTGGGCGCCGCGTTCGCGGTCACCTCGGTCCGGGCCACCGGCAGCTACCTCGCGGTGGCCCGGCCGGTGGAGGTGGGCCGGGAGATCAGCGCCGCGGACCTGATCACCGTGCAGGTCGCCGGCGGCCAGGGGCTGCGCCCGGTGCCGGCCGGTCGGCTGGACGAGGTGGTCGGCAAGCGGGCCGCCGTCGCCCTGGTGCCGGGCACCCTGCTCACCCTGGGGCAGGTCACCGACGATCCGCTGCTCGGCCCCGGTCAGCAGCAGATCGCGCTCGGCCTGAAGACCGCGAAGGTACCGGCGCGCGAGCTGCACCCCGGTGACAAGGTCCTGCTGGTCAGCACCCCGGACGACAACGCCACCGGAGCGACCGCCGCCGGTACGCGCTTCTCGGCCATCATCATCGACACGGTCAGCCCGGCCGACGACGACCGGGTGCTCTACCTGGCGCTCGCCGTCCGGGACGTACCCGCGGTGGTGGCGTTGGCCGACCAGGACCGGATCGCCGTCGTGCTGACCGAGGCGGCCTGAGTATGGCGATCATCGCGCTGATGTCCGCGAAAGGGTCGCCCGGCGTCACCACCTCGGCGCTGGCCTGTGCCCTGGCCTGGCACCGACGGCTGGTGCTCGCCGAGTGCGACCCGGCCGGCGGCTCGATCCTCGCCGGCTTCCTCGGTGGCCAGTTGGACGGCCCGCGTGGCATCGGCGAGTTGGCGGTCGGTGAGCTGCGCGACGGCAACCTGGAGACGGCGTTCTGGTCCCAGCTGGTCGACCTCGACGCGCCCCGGCGGGAACGGTTACTGCTGCCCGGGCTGGTCGACCCGACGCAGGGCGGCAGCGTCACCCCGCTCTGGCAGCGCTTCGCCGACTACTTCAACGCCCTGGACCGCGGTACCCCCGGCTACGACGTGCTGGTCGACTGCGGCCGGCTGCACGTGGCCAGTCCACCGTGGCCACTGCTCCGGGCCGCCTCCGTGGTGCTGCTGGTGACCCGGGCCCAACTGCCGGACCTCTCCGGCACCAGGGCGGTGGTCACCGCGATCGAACGGGACTTCGCCGAGCACCGGGTCCCCCCGGGCACCCTGCGGTTGCTGCTGGTCGGCGACGGGCACGGCCGAGCCGAGATCAGCCGGGCGCTGAAGCTGCCGGTGATCGCCCGGCTGCCGCACGATCCGCGTACCGCCGGGGTGCTCGGCCTGGGTGGGACGGTGCGGGCCGGACGGCCACTGATGCGCGCGGCCGCCGCCCTGGAAGTGCCGGTCGGCGCGCTGCTGGAGCGACGGCGGGCCCGACTGGCCTGGCCTGTGCAGCAGGGAGTGCCGGATGCGGTTTGAGCCGGTCTCCGCCGACCCGCGTCAGCAACCGCCGGGTGCCACCTCCATCGCGCCGCCACTGACCGCGCCGAACGGCCGGCATCACCAGTCGATGCCGATCCCGGTGGCCACGGCCAGCCCGTCGCCGGAACCGCCCCGCCCCCGAATGGACTTCCAGGTGGTCCGGGAGCTGCGCCGGGAGCTGACCGAACGGCTCACCCTGTGGCAGCGCGGTCGGGAGTTCACCGTCGACGAGGAGGACACCGAGCGGGCCCGGCTGGCCGTCGCGGTGGTCGCCGAGTACGCGGACGCGGTCCGCCGGGCCGGCACCCCGATGGCGGCCGGCGAGGAACGGCTGCTGCTCGACCAGGTGACCGCCGAGCTGGTCGGGCTGGGCCGCCTGCAGACCCTGCTGGTCGACGACACGATCGAGGAGGTGCACATCCTCGGCTGCGACCAGGTACGCATCACCCGGCACGGCGGCGGCGTCGACTGGGCCGAGCCGATCGCCGACAGCGACGCCGAGTTGGTGGAGATCCTCCAGGCAGCGGCACGCCGGGCCGGCGCGACCGAGCGTTCGCTGTCCACCGTGAAGCCCACCCTCGACCTGCAACTGCCCGACGGCAGCCGCCTGGCTGCGGTCTTCCTGGTCAGCCACCGCCCGTACGCGGTGATCCGTAAGCACAACACCCTGGACGTGAGCCTGGACGACGTGTCCGGCGCGCGGGGTGACCTGGACGAGATGATCGACCCGCTGCTGCGCGACTTCCTCCGGGCGGCGATGCGCGCCGGGCTGAACATCATGGTCGCCGGCCTGGCGGGCGCGGGGAAGACCACCATCATCCGGGCGCTGATGAACGAGATCCCGCCCGACGAGCCGTACGTGCTGCTGGAGGAGAGCCGGGAACTGCTGCCGGCCCGTCGCCGGGAGCGACACCGGGCGGTGATGAGCTTCGAGGCCCGGGAGGGGCACGGCGAGCGCGGGTTCGACGGCCGGCCGGCCGGTGAGGTGACCATCGCCGACCTGATCCCGCTCTCGCTGCGGATGGGCGTACTTCGGATCATCGTGGGTGAGGTCCGGTCCCGGGAGATCGTGCCGATGCTCCAGGCGATGACCACCAGCCGGGGTTCGATGTGCACGATCCACGCCCGTACCTCGGCCGGGGTGGGTGAACGGATCGTGGAGCTGGCGCTGGCGCACGGCCGGGAGATGACCGTCGACCAGGCCCGCCGGATGGCCGGCAACGCCCTGGATCTGATCGTCTACGTGACCGTCGAGGACGAGACCGCGATCGGCGGACGCAAGCACCGGTTCGTCTCGCACGTGGAGGAGGTGATCGGGGCCGGTGAGGCCGGCCGGATCGTCACCACCACCGTCTTCGGGCCCGGCCCGGACGGCCGCGCGGTCCCTCGGCACCTGCCGGAGCGGGTCCGCGACCAACTGCTGCGGGTGGGCTACGACTCCCGGCTGCTGACCAGGTGGATCGAGGCCGGTGCCGGCGCCTGGCGGCGGCCCCGGCAGACCCGACTGGCCCGGCGGTGACCTGATGGGAAACAGCCTGGAGTTGATCGCGGTGGTCTCCGGCGCGGCCTGTGTGGCCGGGTTGCTGCTGGCCGTGGTCGCGCTGGTCGGTACCCGCCGTCCCGCCGGGTCGAGCCCGGGTGCCGGGCCGGGACTGAGCCGGCTGTGGCGCGGTTCCGGCGCGACCCCCGGCGAGCAGCGGTCGTACCAGGCGCTGCTGATCACCGCGGTGGTCGCCGGTGCGCTGGCGTTCCTGCTCACCGGGTTGCCGGTGGTCGGTCTGCTGGTGGCCGTGGCGGTTCCCGGTACCCCGTGGCTGTTCGCCGTGGGCAAGGCCGAGCAGCGGGCCATCGCCCGGATCGAGGCGGTCGGCGAGTGGACCCGCCGACTCAAGGACGTCTCCGGCACCGGGCAGGGCCTGCAACAGTCGATCATCGGCACGATCGGCAGCGTGCCGCCCGGCATCGAGGACGAGGTCCGGCTGCTCGCGGCGCGGTTGCAGGCCGGCTGGCTGGCCCGCTCGGCGCTGCTGGCGTTCGCCGACGAGATCGGCGACCCGGTCTGCGACCAGGTGGTCGCGGCGCTGATCCTGCACCTCACCGATCGCGGCGAGCGGCTGGGTGACGTGCTCGGCTCGATCGCCAGCGCGGCGTCCGCCGAGGTGGCCACCCGCCGGGAGATCGAGGCCAAGCGCACCCAGCCCCGGTTCGCGGTCCGCTTCCTCACCGGGATGACCCTGGCCACCCTGGCGTACGGGCTGATCAACACCGAGTACATCGAGCCGTACGGCACACCGATGGGTCAACTCGTGATGATCGTCCTCGGCGCCGCGTTCATCGGCCTGCTGGCCTGGGTGCGGTCGATGAGCCAGCCGCAGCGGCCGGCCCGGTTCCTGCCGGCACCCGACCCCCGCGAGGTGATCGCGTGATTCTGAACTGGCAGTTCGCCTTCGCGGTCGGTGGCGGCGCCGCCGTGGGGATGGGCGTCTTCCTGGTGGTCCGGGAGTTGGTGCCGGCCTCCCCGGCGCTGGGGCCGGCACTGCGTCGGTTGCACCAGCCGGCGGGCACCGGCCGGGTCGTCGCGCCCACGACGGCGCGGATGGACTGGCTGACCGGGCTGGCCCGCTGGCTGCGTCCGCCGCACCGGCAGCTCGCCCTGATCGACCAGACCCCCGAGCAGTACGCGCTGTCGGTGCTGCTCTCCGCGCTGATCGGGCTGGCCACACCGACCCTGCTCGGAGTGGCGCTGTGGGTCTTGGGCATCTCGCTGCCGCTGGTCGTACCGGTGCTCGGCGGCCTCGGTCTGGCGCTGATCGGCGGCCTGTTGGCGCACCGGTCGGTGCTGGCCAAGGCCGACGCGGCCCGGGACGAGTTCCGCCAGGCCGTCTGCACCTACCTGGACCTGGTGGCGTTGCAACTCTCCGCGGCGCACGGGCCGGTGCAGTCGCTGGAGCGGGCTGCGGCGGTCTGCGACGGCTGGGTGTTCGACCGGCTCCAGGAGTCGCTGCGGATCGCCCAGATGCAGATGCACGCGCCCTGGGACGAGCTGCGCGACCTCGCCGACAAGATCGGCATCCCGGAGCTGGGCGACGTCGGCGCGATCATGCGCTCGTCCGGCAGCGAGGGGGCTCAGGTGCACGAGACCCTGCGCAGCCGGGCCGACTCGCTACGCGACCAGATCCGTACCGACAACCTCGCCCGCGCCGAGGGAGTGACCAGCAAGCTCGACATTCCGGGCGCACTGCTCGTCTTCGTGCTGCTCGGCTTCGTCGTCTATCCGTTCATCGCCCGTGTCTGACCCCATCCCGAGAAGGAGTACGTCATGTCCATCCTCACCTACCTGCACGTCGTGGTGACGACGCGCTTTGCCGAGTTGCGTCGCGACGGCGAGCGCGGCGACAGCCCGGTGCCGACCGCGGTCATCATCTTCGGTCTGGTCTTCGTGGCGACGATCGTCACCGGTCTGGCTCTGGGTAAGGCCAATGACTGGATGAAGGCGATCCCGGCCCACACCAACCCGAAGTAGTCCGGATGTGCCGAGCCGCTTTCCCGAGTTGGCGCCGGACGGTAACCGCCGTCCGGCGCCGCCTCGCGGCCGGCGACCGGGAACGGGGTGCCAACCCGGTGGAGCTGGCCGTGATGATGCCGCTGATCCTGGTGCTGCTCTTCGCCTCGATCCAGATCGCGGCCGCCTTCCTGGCCCGCTCCACCGCGTTGAACGCCGCACAGAGCGGGGTCAACGCCCAGCGGCTGTACAAGGCAGGCGACGGGACCGGCGAGGCCAGCGCCACGCGCTTCCTTCGGTCCACCGGCGGCTGGCTGGTCGGCTGGGAGAAGACCGCTCCGACCTGCGTACTGGTCGACAACGACACCGAGGTGACCTGCACGGTGCGGGGCCGGTCGCTGTCGGTGGTGCCCGGCGTGGACTTCGCGGTGCAGCAGACCGCGCACGGGACGGTGGAACGGGTGACGGCCCCATGAGCCGCGGCACCGAACGGGGCTCGGTCTCCATCGAGGTGGCGGTGCTCGCGCCCGCGTTCATCGCGCTGATGGTGCTGGCCGGCGTGGCCGGACGCAGCGCGGTGGCCGCCGAGGCGATCGAGGCCGCCGCGCACGACGCGGCCCGCGCCGCCTCGATCTCCCGGACTGCCAGCGCCGCCCGGGCCGCAGCCGAGGATGCTGCCCAGCAGCAGCTCGACTGGCAGGGGCTGGTCTGCACGAAGGCCCCGGAACTGACATTCACCGCCTTGGTGGCCGGTGAGCGGACCCGCTTCGACGACGCCTACGTCAGCACGGGGGAGAACGCCACCGTGACGGTGACGGTCAGTTGCGTGGTGTCCTTCAAGGACATCACGCTCTCGGTGCTGCCCGGCATGTTGACCGAGAACCGGATCACCGCGAGCTTCACCTCGCCGTTGGACCGCTATCGGAGCCGGCAGTGACCGCCGCCCGGCCGGCCAGCGGCGAGCAGGGTCGGGTCAGCATCTTCCTGGCCGTGACGATGGTCGGCGTACTGGCCATCGTGGGCCTCTCCGTCGACGGCGCCGGGCAGCTGCGCACCCTGCAACGTGCCGACAACCTGGCCGCCGAGGCGGCCCGGGCCGGCGGCCAGGCCATCGACCGGGCCACCGCCATCGAGGGCGGCCCGAAGCGGATCAACCAGGCGGAGGCCAGAGTCGCGGTCACCCACTACCTGGCCGCCGCCGGCGTCGCCAGCCACACCGTCAGCTTCCCGCAGGTCGCCGGGGAGACCCTCGTCCGGGTACGCGTCACGATCACCTACCGCCGGTCGATGCTCGGGCTGTTCGGCATGGCCGACACGGTCACCGTCACCGGCGAGGCGACCGCGCGGGCCATCACCACAGCACCGTAGGAAGGAAGGCAGCCATGCCCGCATCGGGTCGGTCGGCCGTACGGCGGACCGGACGGATACTCACCGGTTTCGGCGCGCTGGTCGTGCTCTGCGCGCTGCTGGTCGGCGCGCCGGTCGCGCTGCTCGCCTTCGCCGGCAACCCCCTGCCCGACCACCTGCCCACCATCGCCGAGGTGGGCAGGACGTTGACCAGTCGCGACGATGGCCAGCTCTTCCTGCGAGCGCTGGCGTTGGCCGGTTGGTTCGGCTGGGCCACGTTCGCCTTCTCCGTCCTGGTCGAGCTGGGAGCGCAGAGCCTGCATCGGCCCGCACCGAAGCTGCCCGGGATGAGTCGCCAGCAGAAGGCCGCCGCGGCACTGGTTGGTTCGGTCGCGCTGATCCTCGCCGCCAGCCCCGCCGCAGCCAGCGCCGCAGCGGTCGCCGCCGGCCCGGCGTACGCCCATCCGGGCGCTCCGGCGGTCGCCACGGTGGCCGCGCCGGCCTCGACGACGGCGCTGGGCACGGCCCACACGGTCGCCGCCCCACGCGTGGCGAGCACGACGGCCACCACCGGCACCGGCCCACTCGGGTTGGTCGCGCCCCCCGGCCCGACCGGCGGCGAGGCGGCACCGGTCTACCGGGTGGCGCGGGGCGACTACCTCGGCGAGGTGGCCGAGCGTTACCTGGACGATTTCACCGACTATCGACGGCTCGCCAAGCTGAATCGGCTGGACGATCCGGACCGGATCCGCCCCGGCCAACTGCTCCGGCTACCCACCGAGGCCAACGACCAGGGCACCCGTACGCACGCCACCGGCCGGTTGGTCAGCCGACCGGCCGCACCCCGGCCACCGGCGCCCCGGCCGGCGCCCGAGCGGACCGCACCCGAGCGGGTGGACCCGGCGCCGTCCAGCGGTACGGAGTCGACGGGTCAGCCGCCCGCGATGACCGTCGGCGCGGCCCGGGCCGGCACCACCGAGCGGGTGAACCGCCCGCTGGCGGTGTCCGCCGTGCTGGCCGTGGCCAGCATCGTGGGTGCTCAGATCGGCGCGGTGCTCGGACTCCGCCGTCGACCCGCCACCGCCGGTGCGGCTCCGCGGCTGGCCGCGGCTGGCCGGCTGCCCCGGGGTGGCACGGGCCGGACCAGCGGCAGCACGGGCCGGACCACCAGCACCCGGCGGACCAGCGGACCGGCGGTCGGGAGCGGTGCCGCGTGGGCCGCCGCCCGGACGCTGTCCGCCACCGAGGCCGCCACGCCACCGAGCGGCGGTACGACGTCCGCCACCGACGGCGCGGCTCCGGCCGGCGCGGCGGACTGGGCCGGGGACGACGGCTGGAGTGGCGACCATGCGCCCGGCGGATTGCTGTCCGGCGGGCACGGACTGGACAACGTGGCGGACGGACCGCCGGTCGGCCGGCACCGACGGACGTGACGGGGTGGGACCCCGGCGGGCGGCAGTGTGCGTCGGCCGTGGGTCCTTCGGTCAGGGCAGGCGGGTCTGCAGCACGCCGTCCTGGATTCGGGTGGGCAGAACCTGCTGGTCGTTGCCGGACGGCCCCTGCATGACCTCGCCGCCGTTCAGCCGGAACGCGCTGCCGTGCCACGGGCAGACCACGCAGGCGTGGCCGTCCATCTCCTGCACCTCGCCCTCGCCCAGCGGCCCGCCCTGGTGCGGGCAGTGCTCCAGCATCACGGTGACCTCGTCACCGTGCCGGTAGAGGATCACCGAGACGTCGTCCACCTCCCGCGTCACCAGCGTGCGCTGCGGCAGGTCGGCCATCTCGGCCAGCGAGTGCCAGCCGTCGCTGATCCGGTTCAGCTCGGGGACGCTCTGGTTGACCTGCGCCCCCTGCTTGTACGCGAGGTGCCCGCCGATGTACGCCCCGAGGCTCACCACGGAGAGCCCGAGCATCCCGAGGCCACGGCCGACGCCGTGCCGGCCGGAGAGCCGCGCCGCCAGCGAGCCGGCGTAGAGCGTCATGCCCACGGTGTTCGTGGCGGCGTGGACCAGGCCGACCCGACGCTGCTCCCGGGAGAGCGCCGCCCAGTCGTTCAGACCGGCGACCGCCGCCGGCAGCGCGCTCAGGGTGCCCAGGCCGACCAGCACGGTGGCGGGCCGGCGCTGGCCGGGCATCAGGTCCAGGACCGCGGCGCTGATCCAGGCGCCCACCGGTACCTGCACCATGGCCGGATGCAGCGGGTGCCCCAGTGTCACCCCGTGCAGGAGGTCCCTCAGTCGACGCGGGCGCAGCGTACCGAGGACCGCGCGCTGCAACCGGTCACCCGACCGGTCCAGCCGCGATGCCTGCTCAACTTTCGTCAATAGTGCTCGCACGCGTACCGACTTCCCGGCAATCGGGGTCGCAAACCGGTCGGCGGTGACGGACCTGTAGCAGTACGTGCAGACCGGATTGTCCCGCGCGGGCCGGGCCGGCATGCTGGGTCGATGGGTGTACGGGTGGAGCAGGCCGGGCCGGTTACCACGGTGATCCTGGATCGGGGGGCGGCTCGCAACGCGGTCGACGGTCCGACCGCGCGGGCGTTGGCGGACGCCTTTCGGGCCTTCGACGCCGAACCGGACGCGGCGGTGGCCGTGCTCTGGGGAGCCGGGGGCACGTTCTGCGCGGGTGCCGACCTCAAGGCGATCGGCACGCCCAGCGGCAATCGGGTCGAGCCGGAGGGCGACGGCCCGATGGGTCCGACCCGGATGGCGTTGAGCAAGCCGGTGATCGCGGCGATCTCCGGGTACGCGGTGGCGGGTGGGCTGGAGTTGGCGCTCTGGTGTGACCTGCGGGTCGCCGAGTCCGACGCGACGCTCGGGGTGTTCTGCCGCCGCTGGGGGGTGCCGTTGATCGACGGCGGTACGGTCCGGCTGCCCCGGCTGATCGGCGAGAGCCGCGCGATGGATCTGATCCTCACCGGCCGGCCGGTGCCCGCCGAGGAGGCGTACACGATGGGGTTGGTCAATCGGTTGGTGCCGCCCGGCCAGGCACGGGCGGCGGCCGAGGAACTGGCGGCGGCGATCGCCCGGCATCCGCAGACCTGCCTGCGCAACGACCGGGCGGCGGTGCTGGCCGGCGCGGGCCTCCCCGAGGCGGAGGCGCTGGCGACCGAGTTGGCGTACGGGATGGCGTCGCTGGCGACCGACGCGGCGGCCGGAGCGGCCCGGTTCGCGGCCGGCGAGGGCCGGCACGGCACGATGCCGCCGGGAGGGGTGAACCTCCCGGCGGCATCCGGTGCCGGCTAGCTCAGTTGCGGGTGATGGTGAAGGTTGTGGTCGTGTTGCGGATGTCCACCGCGTTGTTGGTCAGCCGCAGGTTGTTGAAGGTGACCGAGCCGACCGCCGGGCCCTGACCGGGTTCCGGCATCTCGTTGGCCCAGACCGCGAAGCCCGACTTCGCGTCGAACGCGTCGCCGCTCTTGCGGGCACCGCTGATCGAGATGTTGGTGAAGACGGTGTCGGTGATCGGGTTCTCCGGCTGTGATCCGTTGTACTTGGTCTGGAACATGATTCCGGAGTACGTCGGATCGACGATGTCCACGTCGGACACCCGGATGCCGCGGAACTCCTTCGAGGCGGAGAAGACCCAGATCGCGGGGAACGTCTGCGATCCCCAGAAGTGCCCGCCGGCTCTGATCAGCGAGATGTTCTGGAACTGGGTGGGCGGGCTGGATCCGAAGCCGATGAACGGGTAGCCGAAGTCCAGCGAGCTGATGGTGATCCCGGAGTACGTCAACATGTCCGCGATGTACAGGTTGCGGAAGATGTTGTTGTAGCCGCCGTAGACCGCCAGCCCTGCGGCCCGCCAGGTCAACGTGGCCGAGAGGTTCTCGAACACGTTGCCGTTGTTGGAGGTCGAGGCACCCGCGTCGGTGGCCGAGAAGAGGGCGAACGCGTCATCCCCGTTCGACCGCCCCTCGGTGTTGGTGACCAGGTTGTTGGTGCTGCCGTTGGTCATGTTCACGCCGTCGGCGAAGGTGTTCCGGAAGCGGCTGTTGCGGATGGTCAACCCGCTGACGCTCACACCCCAGTACGCGCAGACGGTGTGCTCGACCCAGACGCTGTCCAGCGTCATGTTGTCGACGTCCCGCAGCTCACCCCAGACCTTGCCCGGCCCGTCGATGCGGTTGGTGTAGTTGCCGAAGAAGGCGAGGTGCGAGAAGGACGAGCCGCTGGCCGAGGACTGCACCCCGAAGCCGGCGTCGGTGTTCGACTGGCCGGTCGGCGTCTGGAAGCGGGTGTACCAGATGCCCGCGCCGACCACCGAGACCGCCTTGCCGTAGATCTGGAACTTCTGCGAGGTCTCGTACGTGCCGGCCGGCAGGTAGACACCGATCAGGTTGCCGGTGGTGTCCATCCGGACCGCGTCCAGCGCGTTCTGCACGTCCTGGTGGCTGAAACCGGTCGGCACCCGGTAGCGGGCCGGGTCCGGGTTGGCCCGAGGTGCGACCAGCTCCAGGTTGATGAAGTCGATCGCGTACGTGGTGGTGTTGGCCGGGTCCTTCTGCAGCCGGATCGTGCTCCCGGCCGGGATGGTCGAGTTCAACATGACGTTGGCCTCGTCGTACAGGTGCCGAGGCGGACCGGCGCTCGGCGAGTCACTCGGGCTGGCCTCCGCACCGTAGAGCCAGATGTGCTTGGAGGTCAGGTTGATCGGCTTGTGCAGGGTGCCGTTGACGTAGATGTTCAACGTCGAGTCGATGCCACCGCCGCCGGCCGAGTCCGGGATGGAGAAGCGGGTGACCAGGGTGTTGGTCGCCGCCCGGGTGGTCCACTGAACGTACGCGCCGGTGCTGTTCAGGGTCACCGCCCGGCGGCCGGAGGCCTCGCCGCCGAGGTTACCGATGTCCCGGTTCGGTCCGACCTGCCCGGCGCCGCCGCCGGCCGTGCCGTCCTCGGCCTCGTACATGTCGTAGCCGAGGTTGGCACCGCGCCCGACGAACAGCGGACGGTCGCTGGTGTTGTTGGTCTGCTTGACCGGCAGCTCGTTGCCGTCGGCGGCGAGCACCACCCGGACGGTGTACTTGCCGTTCGCGGCGGTCCAGGTGCCCAGGTTGACCGGGCCGACGGTGGCCCCGGCGTTGATCACGCCGGAGTACGAGCCGGTCAGGGTACGGACGGCGGTGCCGGCCTCGTTGAGCACGGTGAGCGTGATGCCGTGCGCGCCGGACGCGGAGGCCACGCTGCCGGCGTTGCGGATCGACACCGCGAAGGTGACCGTGCTGCCGGCCGTCGGGTTACCCGGCGACCAGTCGACCGACGAGGCGACCAGGTCCGAGGTGGCGACCGGGCTGACCACCAGCGGGCTCGGGTTGCTGTAGCTGTTGTTGGTGTCGTCCTGCTCGACGACGGTGTTCGACTCGTCGACCTTCGCGCTGAGCGGGTAGCTGCCCGCGTCCCGGGTGCCGATGCTGGCGCTGACCGTGGTCGAGGCGCCGGCCGCCAGGCCGCCGACCGACGCGGTGCCGACCCGGGTGGAGCCCAGGTAGAAGTTGACGTTGGTGGCGCCGGAAGCCGCCGAGCCGGCGTTACGCACGGTGGCCGAGAGCGTGATGGTGCTCGTCTCCACCGGTGCCGACGGGCTGAACGACATCCCGGTGATGGTCAGGTCCGGGTTCGGCGCCGGAGTGCCGAAGACCTGGAACTCGGCCACCTGGCCGGCCGGTGCGCCGGTGTTCGAGGCGATCGAGAGCCGCACGTCGGCAGCCGCACCGGAGACCGGGATGGTCACCGTGTTGCCGCTGGCCGGGTTGAAGGTGTAGTTCGCCGCGCCGACCAGGGTGGTGAAGGTCGAGGAGCCCTGGTCCCGGCCCTGCACGGTGATGTTCTGGGTACGCGTACCCCAGGCCGAGTCCGGGTTCAGCTTCAGCACGATCTGGCTGAGGCTGGCGTTGGCGCCGAGCTGCACGGTCAGCGTGCTCGGGTTGCCGTTGCCCTCCCAGTAGGTGGCCACGTTGTTGTCGTTGGCGTTGGTGGCCACGAACGTGTGCACGTAGCCCGAGGCGGTGATCGGCTTGCCGATCGCCAGGTTGGTGCCGGTCGGCGGGTTGCCGGTGCCGGTCCGGGTCACGGTGTTGCTGTTCGCCGACTGGTTGCCGGCGGCGTCCTTGGCCCGGACGTAGTACGAGACCGTGGCGGTGTCCGGCTGGCTGTCGGTGTACGTCAACGTCGAGCCGCTGACGCTGCCGCGCAGCCCACCGTTGGCGTAGATGTCGTACCCGGTCACGCCGACGTTGTCCGAGGACGCGGACCAGGTGAGCCGGATCTGTCCGCTGGCCGGCTGGGTGTACGCCAGGTTGCCCGGGACGCTGGGGGCCTGGGTGTCGGGGTTGCCGGCGGAGCCGTAGACCTCGACCTCGGAGAACTGGGCGGCCGGCCAGCCGGTGTTGGCGGTGACCTGGATGCGCACGTACCGGGTGCTGGCGGCCGTGAAGGTGACGGTCACGGTGTTGCCGCTGCTCGGGTTGAAGGTGTAGCCGGCGGACGCCTTCAGCGTGCTGAACGACGAGCCGTTGGTCGACCCGAGGACCGACAGTGTCTGGGTGCGGGTCTGCCAGTCCGCCGACGGTGGCAGCTTGAGCACCACCCGGTCCACGCTGAGCGTGGCGCCGAGATCGGCCTGGATCCATTGCGGGAACGCGTTGTTGGCGCTCTCCCAGTAGCTGCTCGCGTTGCCGTCGTTGGCGTTGCTCGCCACGTAGTTCTGGTTGTAGCTGCTGGCGGTCATGGTGGCCGAGAGACCGGCGAGCAGGGCCGCGCGGGCGGAACCGGCCGGGGCCGGAGCCGGGTTCGCCAGCGGTGCGGCGGCCGCGGGGGTCACGGCCGGGACGGAGGTGAGGAGCAGGCCGGCGAGCACGCCGGCGAGCAGCCGCCGGGTGGCTCGGGGTGCGGGGCGGGACCTGCCGGTTGGCGGGGTACCTCGGGTGGTGGCGAATCTGGACATGGGGTCGCTACACCTCTTTCGGGGGTGGGGTGCGGGTGCGGAGCCCGGCCGGCGGGTGCAGGGGTACGCCCGTCGTGCCGCGACAGGTGGGGGACGGTGCGGGACGGGAACGGGCGGTACCGGAGCCGCGCTGCGCCGGGTCGCCCAGGCTGAGGGCCCCCGCCCGGAACGGACGGGGGCCACCGGCCTAGCTGGTGTAGACCTCGAACTCGCTGAGCTGGCCGGCGGGCCAGCCGGTGTTGCCGGTGACGGTCAGCCGCAGGTACCGCTGGCTGGTCGCCGCGAAGGTCACGGTGGCCGTGTTGCCGCTGGCCGGATTGAAGGTGTAGCCCGCCGACGGCTTCACCGTGGTCCAGGAGTTGCCGTCGGCGGAGCCGAGGACGGCGAGCGTCTGGGTACGGGTCTGCCAGGCCGATGCCGGCGGCAGCTTCAGCACGACCCGGGACACCGAACGGCTGGTGCCCAGGTCGACCGTCACCGACTGCGGGAACGCGTTGTTGGCGCTCTCCCAGTAGGTGTTGGCGTTGCCGTCCACCAGGTTCGGGGCGGCGTACACGTCGGAGTGGCTGGTCTCGGTGACCGGCCGCCCGGCCGCCAGGTTCCCGGTGGGCGGCGGCGTGGTCGGGGGTGGGGTCGTCGGCGGCGGGGTGGTGGGCGTGCCGCCGTACACCTCGACCTCGGAGAGCTGGGCGGCGGGCCAGCCGGTGTTGCCGGTGACGGTCACCCGGATGAAGCGACGGTCGCCGGTGGGCAGGCCGATCGACACGGTGTTGCCCGCGCCGGGGTCGAAGTCCCGGCCGGCGGACGCCGCCAGGGTGCTGTACGAGGACCCGTCGGTCGAGCCCAGCACCGACAGGGTCTGGGTGCGACGCTCCCAGCCCGGAGGCAGCTTGAGCACCACCCGGTCCACCGAGCGGGCCGAGCCCAGGTCCACGGTGAGCGTCTGCGGGAACGCGTTGTTGCTGCTCTCCCAGTAGGTGGCCGCGTTGCCGTCCACCGCGTTGGTCGCCGTGTAGCTCTGGTTGCTGCTCGACGCGGTCGCCGGCCGGTTCAGCGCCAGGTTTCCGCCGGTGGGCGGCGGGGTGGTCGGCGGTGGAGTGGTGGGTGGCGGAGTGGTGGGCGGGGTGGTGGGCCCGCCGCCCCACTGCGGGTCCGGCCACGGGCCGCAGTACGGGGTCGGGGTGTACCAGCCGGAGTTGCCGGCGCCCTGGGTGATCTGGAAGCCACCGCCGACGCAGTTGTGCATCGGGTTGCTCTGCGCGATGCCGGTGGCCCGTACGTTGGTGAACGACACCTGGCTGGGCGCCTGCACCTGGAGCGCGTACGTGCCGGCGCCGTCGATGCGTACGTTGTTGAGGTTGATCCCGCTGGTCTGACCCTCGATCCAGTGCAGCGCCGCGTACGAGCTGTCCAGGATGTCGGTGTCGGTGATGTTGATGGTGGCCTGCTGGAACGACTCGTTCAGTGCCGAGAACCAGATCGCTCCGACACCGAAGTTCCAGTTGTAGTCCGAGTTGCCGTTGCGGATCAACGTGTTCCGGGCGACCGTCCAGGTGCCCCGGACCGCGGTGTTGCCCTGCACACCGGGGTAGCGGTTGGCGACGTGGATTCCGCCGCCGTTGCTCACCGAGTCGGCCGTCACGTTGTCGGTGATCGTGATGTCCCGGCCGCCGTAGCTGACCAGGTGGTTGGCCAGCAGGGTCACGCCGATGGTGTTGTGCGTGAAGGAGTTGTTGACGTTCGGCACGTTCTGCGCCCACATCGCCAGCGCGTCGTCGCCGGTGTTGCGCAGGAACGTGTTGGTGACCGTCGAGTTGGTCACGCCGGTGTGGAAGTTCACCCCGTCTGCGGTCTGGTCCAGGATCCGGCTGTTGCGGATGGTGAAGTTGTCCATCGGGCCGTCCATCCAGGCCCCGACCTTGGTGTTCTCCAGCCAGAGGTTGTCCACCACCGAGTTGGACATCGCTCCGCCCAGGGCGTTGACCTGGTCGTCGTCCATCCGTTCCCGGATGTCGCCGATGATGGCGAAGTCCCGGAGCGTGACGTTGCGACTCGGCCCGCCGGCCTCGTGCGCCCGGATCTCACCGGTGTAACCGCCGCCCGGCACGTACTTGCCGTAGATTCCGGCGGCTCGCTTGCGATCGGTGGGGTGGCGGCCACCGAGCACCGAATACCACGGGCCGGCACCGCGCAGCGTCACCCCGTCGACCACCACGTGGTCCCAGAGGGTGAAGGTGCCGGTCGGGATCCAGACCGCCTTGCCCTGGGCCTTTCCGGCGTCCACCGCGGCCTGGAACTTCGCCGTCGAGTCGCTGCCGCCGGACGGGTCGGCGCCGAAGTCGGTCACCACGTCCAGCACGCCGGCGGGCTTGGCGATCGCCGCGCCGACCAGCTCGAAGTCGGCCAGGTCGATGGTGAAGCTGGGCGACTGGGCGGTCGAGGCGACCTGCAAGCGGATCTTCGCGCCGGCCGGATAGGTGCTGCCGAACGTCGCACGGGTCTCGTCGTAGAAGTGGTGCGGGTTGGTGTCGCCCGGGTTGTTGTTGAACGGGTATCCGCCGTAGTACCAGCCGTACCTCGACG
Organism: Micromonospora vulcania; assembly: GCF_042658605.1. Classification (NCBI taxonomy): domain Bacteria; kingdom Bacillati; phylum Actinomycetota; class Actinomycetes; order Micromonosporales; family Micromonosporaceae; genus Micromonospora; species Micromonospora vulcania. The sequence goes on from NZ_JBHSQS010000013.1 coordinate 91,853, forward strand.
TGACCGGGACCGACTTCAGCAGCGATCCGTTGGCCCGCAGATCGATGGCGGCGTCCCGGCCGGTCCCGGACGGGCTGTCCGGAAGGCTGTACCGGAAGGTGACCGCGTTCGCCGGTGCGGTGAGGGTGAACTCGACGTACTCGCCGACGGCGTCGAGGGTGACCGCCTCTCGGCTGGAGGCCTCCGAGGGCAGCGTGCCGTAGAACCGGGTCGGGCCGATCTTCGTGCCGTTGTGGGCGGCCTTCTCGGCCTCCTGCTCCAAAAACGGCACGGTGGCGCCGCGCCCGGCGATGTCGAAGGGGGACAGCCCGGCCGCCGAAGCCGGGGTTGCGGTGCCGGTGACCGCGATGGCGGTCACCGAGGCGGCGGCGAGCAGTGTGGCGGCGATGGCGGCCAACCCTGCCCGGGCCGGGTGTCGAAGGTGGTGCGGGGTGCCGGTGGTGTGGTTGGCCATGAGCTGCGCTCTCCCTTTCGTCAGGCAGGCCAGGTCCCCCGTGTCCGTGCGGCGGAGCAGTGTCCCCCCTCGTACCCCCTTCGTTCGACGGCCCGCGGGGACCGGTTTTCGGTGGGATGGTGCCGGCGGCCGGGACGGGCCGCCGGCACCACGGGGTCAGGTCAGGCCGGCTCGGCGGTACGCAGCCAGACGGCGGTGTCCGCCGGCAGCAGCCCGTCGTCGAGTGGGCCGCTGGCCAGCAGCAGCTCCCCCCCGGCGGGCAACGGGACCGGCCTGTCGGTGAGATTGACCAGGCAGCGGAAGCCGCCGCCACGGCTGAAGGCCAGGACGCCGTCCGGCGCGGGTAGCCAGCTCAGCTCGCCGTCACCGAGCGTCGGCTCGGCCCGACGGATCCGGATCGCTTCCTGGTACAGCTCCAGCATCGAGTTGGCGTCGCCGGTCTGCGCCTGGACCGTCCGGTCCTTCCAGTCGGCGGGCTGGGGCAGCCACGGTGCGGCGGCGCCGTCGGGGCTGAATCCGAACGGCGGCTCGTCGCCGGCCCAGGGCAGCGGCACCCGGCAGCCGTCACGACCGGGGTCGATCCGCCCGGAGCGTTCCCACATCGGGTCCTGGCGCAGCGCGTACGGGATGTCCTCGACCTCCCAGAGCCCCAGTTCCTCGCCCTGGTAGACGTACGTGGCACCGGGCAGCGACAGCGAGAGCAGCGCCGCGGCGCGGGCCCTGCGGGTGCCCAACTCCAGGTCGGTGGGGGTCCCCTCGCGTTTGGCGGCGAAGCTGAACCTGGTGTCCGCGCGCCCGTAGCGGGTCACGTGCCGGGTGACGTCGTGGTTGGAGAGCACCCAGGTCGCCGGTGCGCCGACCGGCGCGTGTGCGCTCAGCGTGCCGTCGATGCTCTCGCGCAGCGCCGAGGCGTCCCAGGCGCAGCCGAGGAAGTCGAAGTTGAAGGCCGCGTGCAGCTCGTCCGGGCGTAGGTAGTTGGCGAACCGCTGCCGGTCCGGCAGCCACACCTCACCGATCAGGGCGCGGTCCGGGTACTCGTCGGCGACCCGCCGCCAGGCCCGGTAGATCTCGTGCACCCCGTCCAGGTCGTGGAACGGGTGTGGCCGGTCCGGCAGGGTTTCGGGCAGCGTCCCGTCCTTGACCAGCAGCCCGGCCGAGTCGATCCGGATGCCGTCCACGCCCCGGTCGAACCAGAACCGCAGGATGTCCTCGAACTCGGCGCGAACCCGCGGGTGGTCCCAGTTGAAGTCCGGCTGCTCGGGGGCGAACAGGTGCAGGTACCAGTCGCCGGGGGTGCCGTCCGGGTTGGTGGTCCGGGTCCAGGTCTCGCCGCCGAACTCGCCGACCCACTCGGTGGGCCGCTGGTCGCCGTTCGGGCCCCGGCCGGGGCGGAACCAGAACAGCTCGCGCTCGGGCGCGCCGGGGCCACCGGCGAGCGCGGCCTGGAACCACGGGTGCGCGTCGGAGCAGTGGTTGGGCACCACGTCGACGATGGTCCGGATGCCGAGCTCGTGTGCCTCCGCGATCAGCGCCTCCACCTCGGGCAGGGTGCCGAAGACCGGGTCGATGTCGCGGTAGTCGGAGACGTCGTAGCCGGCGTCGGCCATCGGTGACGGATACCAGGGACTGAACCAGATCGCGTCGATGCCAAGCGCGGACAGGTGGTTCAGCCGAGACCGGATGCCGGCGATGTCGCCGATGCCGTCGCCGTTGCCGTCGGCGAAGCTACGGGGGTACACCTGGTAGATCACCGCCCCACGCCACCACGGACTGTTGTCTGCTGTGGACACGAGCACCTGCTTTCTGCGTCAGTACGTCGGCGAATCCGCCGGACCTGAATATGTGTCGGGCGAACGGTCGTTGTTCGCCGCCGGAGGTTGCGCTGGTGGTGCGCGGTGCGGTCAGCTCCTCATCGAGCCCGCCTGAAGGTTGCCACGCTCGGTGTCGGCATCCTCGGGCTATCCCTTGATGCTGCCGGTGGTCAGACCGGACATGATGTTCCGTTGGAAGATCAGGAAGATGACGACGGTCGGAATCGCGGCGATGACCGACGCGGCGATGACCACGTTCATGGGCGTACCACCCGCGAAGGCGTAGATCCCGACGCTGACCGTCCGGGTCTCCGGCGATGGCATGACCAGCTTCGGCCAGAGGAAGTCCTTCCAGACCGCCGTCACCGCGAAGATCGAGACCACGCCGAGAATGGGGCGCGAGATCGGCAGGATGATCGACCACAGGGTGCGCAGCGGTGTCGCCCCGTCCATGAGCGCGGCCGACATCAGCTCCTCCGGGATCGAGTCGAAGAACCGCTTCAACAGGAAGATGTTGAAGGCGTTCGCGACCAGGGGCAGCCAGATGGCGAACGGTGAGTCGAGCAGGTTGATGTGCAGGATCGGCAGGTCGATGACGGTCACGTACTGCGGGACGATGAGGACCATCGCCGGGATCATCAGCGTTGCCAGCATCAGGCCGAGGATCACGTTGCCGAACATCGGTCGGAGCTTCGACAGCGAGTACGCGGCAGCGGTGTCGAGGACGAGCTGGAACGCCACCGCCCCGGCCGCGTAGTAGAACGTGTTGAACAGCAGCTTCGCCAGCTCCAGGTTGTTCCACGCGTCCACGTAGTTCTGCGCCTGGGGATCCTCGGGGAACAGCGACGGTGGGGTCTGCGCGATCTCCTGCCCGGACTTCAGCGCGCCGGTGACCATCCAGTAGAGCGGCCCGAGGAAGACGAGCGTGAAGCCGACGACGACCACGGCGAGCAGCGTCCAGTAGATGACCTTGCCGCGCCCCCGGGTGAGCTGCGCGTGCGAGATGAGGGTCCGGGTCCCGGAGTCCTGTGCCATTCCTCGTCCCGTCCTAATCCTGTTTCGCGGTCAGCCGCACGTAGACGGCCGAGAAGCCGGCCAGCACCACGAGCATGATCACGCCGAGCGCGGCTGCGCCGTTGAGATCGTTCTGGAAGAACCCGTGCTGGTAGATGAGGTAGGCCACCGAGGTCGCGGAGTCCTCCGCGCCCGCGCCGTTGGCGAGGATCAGTGGCTCGATGAAGAACTGCATGGTGGCGACGATCTGCAGCATCGCCAGGAGGGCGAGGATCAGCCGGGTCTGCGGGATGGTCACGTTGACGATCCGTCGCCAGATGCCGGCACCGTCGAGCTCGGCCGCCTCGTACAGCTCGCCGGGGATGTTCTGCAGCGACGCCAGATAGATCAGCACCGCGCCGCCCATGTTCATCCAGGTCGACGCGAGCACCATCGCCGGCATCGTCATTCCGGGGGACTGCATCCACTGCGACGTCGGCAGGTGCAGCGCCTTGAGGATCGCGTTGAAGAGCCCGGCCTCGCTGGGGTCGTACGCGTAGAACTTGAAGAGGAAGAGCGCCGAGGCTGGCGGCAGCATCACCGGCAGGTAGACCAGGATCCGCAGGTAACCCTTGGCGTGGCGGAACTCGTTGAGCAGGATCGCCACGAAGAACGGCACCGCGTACCCGAGCACGAGCGCGAGAACCGTGAAGTAGAAGGTGTTCTTCCAGGCCGTCCAGAAACTGGGGTCGGCGATGATGCGGTCGTAGTTGTCCCAGCCGACCCACGTCGTCACGCCGCGCCGGGTGCGCTGGAAGCTCATCACGACGCCGCGGATCATCGGGTACCAGGAGAAGACCGCGAAGCAGAGCACGGCGCCGATCAGGAACGCGTGCCCGGTGAGGTTGTCGCGTACCTTGCGGCCGAGGCTCGTGCGCTGCGGTCCGTTGTACGGCGGCGTGGGACGTCCCGGCTTCCTGGTGGTACCCGGGACGGTGGTGATCGCCAAGGCAACTCCTGCGTGATGTCAGTGACCGGACGGTGCGGACCGGATGGGGTGGGGGCCAGGTCGGCGTCCTGGCCCCCACCACACCGGATCAGCTCTCGGCGGCCAGGAGTTGGTTGACCTTTTCCTCAGCCGTCTTGAGCAGCGCGTCGATGTTCGCGTTCGGGTTCGTCAGGACCCCGGACATCGCGGCATCGAGAACCGCGTAGATCGCCTGCGCGTTGCGGGGCTCACCCTTGATCGTGACCGGGGTCGCCTCGAAGAGCGCGAAGTTCGCCGTGTCCACGTTCGCGTTCGCCTTGCGCAGTTCGAGCTCCTGCTTCTGCGCGTCGCTGCCGTTGGCGAAGAGCAGCGGCTGCGGCAGACCCACCGGGTAGTTCTGCGGCTTGGCCCGCACGTAGTCGAACTGGCCCTTGCCCGGCGTCAGCTTCTGGTACGCGATCCACTTCAGACCGGCCTTGACCTGCTCGGGCGTGAGGTCCTTCTTGAAGAAGTAGCCCTCGCCACCACCGAGCGTCCCCTTCGCCGCGCCGTCCTGGCCGGGCAGCGGAGCCATCGCCCAGTCCTGGAACTTGCCCTGGAACTGGCTGACGATCGCCTGGGTGGCGTCGGGTGCGCCGATGAACATGCCGACCTTGCCCGCGCCGGCGTTGGTCAGCAGGTCGCCCCACTGGAGCAGCTGGCGGGCACCCATGCTGTTGTCGCCGTACCGCATGTCCTTGAGGTTCTGCAGGACCTGCTTGCCCATCGGGTTGTTGAAGTCGGCCTTCTTGCCGTCCGGGGTCAGCACCTGGCCACCCTGCGAGTAGAGCAGGGAGGTGAAGTGCCAGCCGCCGGTGTTACCGGCGCTGTACTCCGAGTAACCGGCGATGCCGTTGCCGAGCGCGGAGATCTTCTTGGCGGCGGCCCGGACCTCGGCCCACGTCTTGGGCGGGTTGTTGACGTCGAGCCCGGCCTGCTGGAACAGGACCTTGTTGTAGACCAGGCCCATCGAGTAGTTCTTCACCGGGACGGCGTAGAGCTTGCCGCCGTCGGTGAAGACCCCCTTGAGCGCCGGGTCGACGCTGTCCCAGGTCGGGATGCTGTCCTTGTTGACGATCTCGGTGATGTCCTTGGCCTGACCGGAGTCGAGCACCTGCTGGAGATCGGTCATGTACCCGTAGAACACGTCCGTCACGGTGCCGCCGGCGAGGCGGGCGGTGAAGTCCGGCGGGTTGTTGCACTGCTCGCCGACGCTGACGCTCTTGATGGTGATGTCCGGGTTCTGCTTCTGGAACTCGGCGACATCGTCGTTCCAGTTCTTCAGCAGCTCCTTCTGGGCACCGACCGGCTGGCAGTCGACCGTGATGGTGACCTTGCCGCCAGCGTTGGAATCCTTGTCGTCACTCTTCGTGGAGCATGCCGTGAGGCTGAACCCCAGGCCGGCCACGAGCGCTATCGCCGCAGCCTTTCGGTATTGCGGTACGGACATCTGTCCATCCCTTCGGGAACGGGTGTCTCCAATGACGTTCAGTGATCTGCGGTGATGCGACCTGACGCCGTGTAGCTGCGCCGGAGCCAGGTGTGAGTGGAGTCACTGTAACGAGGCCGACTCATTTCGGCAAGGTATCGATCCTGTTTTGAAAGGACACGACTTCATGACGGCAGATGTTGACAGGATCTTGAAAACGGTCCGAGATGGAGGGTTTTGAGGCAATTTGAAACCCGCAACACCCGGCGCTCGACGGAGACGCGTTCCACAGCGCCGGCAACAGCAAAAGGCCGCCGACCGCGATGAGCGGTCGACGGCCAGTGCGTCGTTCAGAGTCAGGTGGATCCGCGCGGCTTCAGAGGATCTACGGCCTCAGCGCGGTGGGAGACAGCGGCTTCGCGGAGGCGACCGGTCAGCGACCGGGGGCGGGCGCGGTCGAGCCGCGTACCACCAACTCGGGCTCGAACAGCAGCTCGTCATGCAGCACGCCGGCCCCCTCGATCTGGGTGACCAGCAGGTCAACGGCGGCCTGCCCCATCGTCTCGATCGGCTGCCGAACGGTGGTCAGGGGCGGGTCCGTGCAGGTCATGAACGCCGAGTCGTCGAAGCCCACCACCGACACGTCGGTCGGCACCGCACGACCCAGCCGCCGGGCGGCCCGGATGGTGCCCAGCGCCAGCACGTCGCTGGCGCAGATGATGCCGGTCACCCCACGCTCGACCAACTTGGTCGCTGCGACCCGCGCGCCCTCCATGGAGAAGCTGGAGCGCTCCACGTACTCCGAGTCGGCGGGCAGGCCCGCAGCCTGGATCATCGCGTCCAGCTTTCGTCGGGACGGCACGTGCCCCTCCGGGCCGAGCACCATCCCGATCCGCTCGTGGCCCAGCGAGCGCAGGTGCCCGTACGCCTGCTCCACCGCCACCGCGTCGTCGGTGGAGACCCGGGGGAAGCCCAACTCGTCCACACCCGCGTTGACCAGCACCACCGGCAGGCCCCGGTCGGTCAACCGGCGGTAGTGGTCATGCCGGGCGTCGGCGAGTGCGTACGAGCCACCGGCGAAGATCACCCCGGAGACCTGGTGGTCGAGGAGCATCTCCACGTAGTCCATCTCGGAGACGCCACCGATGGTGCGGGCGCAGAGCGCGGGGGTGTAGCCCCGCTGGGCGAGCGAGCCGGTGACCACCTCGGCGAGCGCCGGGAAGATCGGGTTCTGCAGCTCGGGCAGCACCAGCCCGACCAGCCGGGCACGTTCGCCGCGCAGCTTGGTCGGCCGCTCGTAGCCGAGCACGTCCAGCGCGGTCAGCACTGCCGTCCGGGTCGCCTCGGAGACCCCGTCCCGACCGTTGAGCACCCGGCTGACGGTGGCCTCGCTGACGCCCGCCTTCTTGGCAACTTCGGTCAACCGCTTGGTCACGGTCGCAATCGTACGTCATCACAGTGCAAGAAATGAGCAGCGGACTGCCGGAGAATTGCAAGTTTGTTTGGCCTCGCACTTTAGGGTGCCTGGCTACTTCTGAAACAGGACAGAGGCAACTTCCGCCATGAGCCCCAGCGCCCAATCAAGCTGCGGGCAGTTATTGCACCCCCGACACTCCAAGCACCCACCCAGCCGCCAGGGTTGATCGAGCGCTCTGGACCAGTGTGCGTCGAGAACCCGCTTCGCCATGAACAGCTCGGTCGCCCTGGACACCGGCTCATCGATAGGCACGAGTGACTCTCCTTCGAGGTCGTGACTGGACCCGCGCAGGGGAGGACTCCTCCCCTGCGCGGTCGTGGCACGGTCCCACCGCTTGCCGAACGAAGAAAACCCGCCACACGATCGATGCTAGAGACCTTTAGTACCTAAGGCAACGATGGTCTTGAAGATGGGGACCACTCATGATCCGATCAGAGGTGCCGAACGAAGGAACCTCGATATGCCCATACCCAAAGGTGGCTACCGCGAGGTGGCCGAAGATTTGGCTACCCGGATCAGGAGCGGGGAGTACCCGCCCGGTGAGCGCCTGCCGACCTACAACGAGCTCTCCGACATTTATCGGGTCAGCGTCACGACGGTCCAGCGGGCGATCATCATCCTTCAGGACCGGGGTCTGGTGGTAGGTCTACAGGGGCGCGGCCTGTGGGTCGCCGAAGAGCTGCCGAGCTAGCTCCTCCCCGGTGTCGTGCTCGAACCACGTTCTAGTGGCATCGGCGCAGCGTGGAGGCCACCACATCCAGGATCGAGCACGATCTTGGACCGACGGTGCCGAACCTGTGGCGCCGATCCCGGCAGGAGGCGCGTCAGCCACCTCAGGACAGGTTGCGGAGGGCGTCCTCGATGGCGCGGTGGAAGGTCGGGTACGCGTAGATCATGTGCCGGAGCTGGCTCAGCGGCACCGCGGCGTGCACCGCCACCACCAGTGCCGACAGCACCTCGCCGCCGGCCGGCCCGACCGAGGTCGCACCGATCAGCACGCCCTGGTCGGCGTCCGCGATCAGCTTGATGAACCCCTCGTCGCCGACCCGGTGGATCCAGCCCCGGGTCGAGCTGCCCAGCTTGGTGAAGCCGACCTGCACGTTGATGCCGCGCTCGCGGGCCTGCCGCTCGGTGAGCCCGACCGCACCGACCTCGGGGTCGGTGAACGTCACCCGGGGCAGCGCGCGGTAGTCGGCGCGCGGGACGGTGCCGGCCGAGCCACTGGACCCACTGGCACCCAGTGAGCTGGCCGCGCCCATCGCGCCACCCACCAGGCTGGCGGTGCCGCTGGCGTCCGAGCCGGCGCCCGCCTCCCGAGCGAGGGCAAGCATGTCGGCCACCACGATCGCGGCCTGGTACATGGCGATGTGCGTGAAGGCGCCCTCGCCGGTCAGATCGCCGACCGCCCAGAGGCCGTCGGTGACGTGCAGCCGATCGTCGACCGGCAGGAAGCGCTGCTGGGCGTCCACGCCGACCGTGTCCAGTCCCAACTCCTCCAGGTGGGCGCGGCGGCCGGTCACCACCAGCAGCCGATCCGCGGTGAACTGCGCCCCACCCGCGCCGTGCAGGGTGAACCGGCTCCCGTCGTGCTCGACCCGCTCGGCCCGTACCCCGGTGTGGATCTCCACGCCGTCGGCGCGCAGCGCGGCGGCGGCCACCTCGGACGCCTCCGGCTCCTCGATCGCCAACACCCGGTCCAGCGCCTCCACCACGGTGACCCGGACCCCGAAGCGGGCGAAGACCTGGGCCAGCTCCAACCCGATCGCGCCGCCGCCGAGCACCAGCAGCGACGCCGGCAGCTCCTCGACCTCGATCGCCTGGTGATTCGTCCAGTACGGGGTGTCGGCCAGCCCGTTGATCGGCGGCACCGCGGGTCGGGTGCCGGTGCCCAAAACGATCCCGTGTCGGGCCTGGAACACCTGGTCACCGACCCGGACCCGGCCCGGGCCGTCGAGCCGGCCACTGCCCCGGACGAACCGGCCACCCTTGCCGGTGAACCGCTCGACCGCGACGGTGTCGTCCCAGTTGTCGGTGGCCTCCTCGCGGATCCGCTTCGCCACCGGCGCCCAGTCCGGCTGGACCTGTGCCGTGCCGGCCAGCCCGTCGACGCGGCGGGCTTCGGCGAGCGCGTTGGCCGCCCTGATCATCATCTTGCTCGGGATGCAGCCCCAGTACGGGCATTCCCCGCCGACCAGGTCGCGTTCGACGCCGACGACGCTCAGGCCCGCCTCGGCGAGCCGCTCGGCGACCTCCTCGCCGCCGACCCCGAGCCCGACCACGACCACATCCACCAGCTCCGGCTCTGCCACTGGAACAGCATCCCCCAGCGGCACCGCACCGACCACCGGGCTTCGGAGAAATGTCGGCGCGCTCACCGGCCGGGCCACCTACGGTGACCGGATGCACGCACGCTTCGCCCCGGTCCGGGACTGCTTCCACGACCTGCTCGCCACCGGCCGGGAGACCGGCGCCAGCCTGACCATCTGGTACGACGGCCAGCCGGCGGTCGACCTGGTCGGAGGCTCGTGCACCAGCGGCGGGACCGGCTCGCCGGGAGGCCATCCGTGGCGACCGGAGACGCTGGTCAACGTCTACTCGGTCGGTAAGCCGGTGGCCGCGCTCTGCCTGCTGATGCTGGTCGACCGAGGGCAGGTCGACCTGGACGCGCCGGTCGACCGGTACTGGCCGGAGTTCCGCACGCCGGCCACCGTGCGTCAGGTGCTGTCGCACACCGCCGGGCTACCGGCCTTTCCGGTGCCCCGACCAGCCACCGCGATCGCCGACTGGGCGCTACTGACCGGCGACCTGGCCGCCGCGGATCCCGAGTGGCCGCCGGGCTCGGTGGCGGGCGAGCACGCCTGGACGTACGGGCACCTGGTGGGCGAGCTGGTCCGTCGGGTGGACGGCCGGTCGGTGGGCCGGTTCCTCGCCGCGGAGATCGCCGACCGATGGCAGCTCGACCTCGGCTTCGGGCTCGCCGAGGCGGACCAGCGACGCTGTGCCGAGCTGCGCTACGGCGACCCGCAGTGGCCGACCCGGGCGCTCGGTGAGCCGGGCTCACTGCGGGCACGGGCGATCGGCAATCCGAACGGCGGGCTCGACCTGGCCGTGCTGAACAGTCCGCTCTGGCGGGGCAACGAGGTGCCGGCAGTCAACCTGCACGCCACCGCGTCCGGGCTGGCCCGGCTCTACGCCGGCCTGCTGGCCGGTGGTGTCCTGGACGGTGTTCGGCTGTTCAGCCCGGAGCTGGTGGCCGAGGCGACGCGGGTCCAGTACGACGGGCCGGACCTGGTGCTGGACCGCCCGGCCCAGTGGACGTTGGGCATGCAGTGGGAGCCGGACGGCAGTTGGGGCATGGGCGGCATCGGCGGCAGCAGCGCGTGGGCGGACCCGGAACGGGGCTACACCTTCGCGTACGCCACCGCGCAGTTGGCCGAGCACGACCGGGTCGACGAGCTGGTCGACGCGCTGCACTCGGTGCTCTGACGCTGCCGCTTCAGCGCAACCAGACCGGGTCGGTGCCGGGCACGGTGAGCGGCGGCGGGTAGTCCAGGGTGCGCCGGAGCTGATCGGGCAGCCGCCACGGTTGGTGCACGGCCTTGCCCGGCACTGCCGCCAGCTCCGGCACCCAGCGGCGCACGTAGTCGCCGTCCGGGTCGTACCGCTCGGCCTGCCGGACCGGGTTGAACCCCCGGTACGGCTTGGTGTCGTTGCCGGTGCCGGCGACCCACTGCCAGTTGCCGGAGTTGTTCGCCACGTCGCCGTCCAGCAACCAGCGGTAGAAGACCGCCACCCCGGCCCGCCAGTCCTGCCCGAGGTGCTTGGTCAGGTAGCCGGCGGTGATCAACCGGGCCCGGTTGTGCAGCCAGCCCTGCGCCCGCATCTGGCGCATTCCGGCGTCCACGATCGGCATTCCGGTGCGCCCCTCGGCCCAGGCCGTCAGCGCGTCGTCGTCGTAGCGCCATTGCTCGGTGGCACCCGACCGGTAGGCAACGGTCGAGATCTCCGGGAAGGCGGCGGTGACCTGGTAGTAGAAGTCCCGCCAGCAGACCTGCCGGACGAACGGCCCGGACCGGTCGTCGGCCCGATTGGCCACCGCGAGGGGAGACACACAACCGAAGCGCAGGTACGGGCTGAGCCGGGAGGTGCCGTCGCCGGCCATGTCATCGTGCTGGTCGTCGTACCGGCCCAGGTCGGGCAGCCAGTCGGTGAGCCGTTGGCGGGCCAGCCGCTCGCCGCCGACGGCCGCGTCCGGTGACTCGCCGGCCGGCGGTGCCGGCAGCCGGCCGGTACGCACCCCGTCGGGCAGCGCGATCCGCTCCGGCGCGGCCAGCTCGTCGCGCCACCGGCTGGCCGCCCAGACCCGGTGGTACGGGCTGAACACCCGGTAGTGGTCGCCACCGCCACCCGGCCGCAGCGTGCCCGGCTCGACCACGGTCAGCCCGGGAAAGAGGCGCAGGTGCAGCCGGTGTCGCTCGCACTCGGCGCGCAGCCGCCGCTCTCGACGGTGGGCGTAGCGGCTGACGTCGGCGGAGAGCGCGACGGCGGTGGCACCCACCTGGCCGGCCAGCCGGATCGTCTCGGCCACCGGGTCACCGCGCCGCACCACCAGGTCGCCGCCGCGCTCGCGCAACTCGGCGGCCAGCTCGGCGAGGGCCTGGTGCAGGAACCGGGTGCGGTTGGCCGACCGGCCGGCCAGCTCCGGGTCGAGCACGTACAGCGGCACCACCCGGTCGAAGGCCGCACAGGTCGTGGCCAGCGCCGGGTGATCGTGCACCCGCAGGTCGCGGGTGAAGAGCACGATCGCGGTACGCGCGGTCACCGGGCCGTCGGCTGGACCGTCGGCCCGGGGATGGTGACCGGCGTACCGGTCGAGGTGAGCAGGGCACGGGCCGCCACCACCATCCGCCGCCGTTGCGGCACCAGGGCCCGGCGGGCGAAGACGTCGTAGTCCTGCGCCGCCACCTCGTCCAGGATGCCGCCGTAGAGCGCGTACGCGGTGCGCATGCAGGCCTGCGAGGCGGGTGCCAGCAGGGTGATGCCCGGCGCGGCGGCGGCGTAGTGCGCCTGTGCGCGGGTCACCTCGTACTCGATCAGCTCGCGGATCCGGGCCGTGCCGCGACCTCGGGTGCGGGCCTCGACGAGGTCCTCGCGGGTGACGCCGAACTTCGCCAGATCCTCGTCCGGCAGGTAGGTCCGGCCCCGGTCGAGATCCTCGCTGACGTCCCGGATGAAGTTGGTGAGCTGGAAGGCGAAGCCGAGCTGCCGGGCCGGCTCCCGGGCCGCCGCCGGGTCGGAGCTGCCCAGGATCGGCAGCATCATGGTGCCGATGACCGCCGCCGAGCCCTCCATGTAGTCGAGCAGGTGGTCGTAGGTCGGGTACGCGGTGACGGTCAGGTCCATCGCCATGCTCTTCAGGAACGACGCGAAGTCGTCCCGGTCGAGATCGAAGATCGCGATCGTGTGCAGCACAGCCGGCAGCAGTGGGTCGTCGACCGACGCACCGCGCAGGCCGGCCATGAACCGGTTGCCCCAGTCGTCGAGCCGGGCAGCCCGCTCGGCCGGCGGCAGATCCTCGGTGCGATCGACGATCTCGTCGGCATAGCGGGTGAATCCGTACAGGGCGTGCACGTGCCGCCGTTTCCATGCGGGGAGCAGCCTGGTGGCGAGATAGTAGGTGCGGCCGTGGCGTCTGTGCAGCTCACGGCACCGGGCGTAGGCAGCGGTGAGATCAGTGTCCACCGGCCCTCCTCATTTATCGACGCACCAATCGACGCAACTCGTAACCCTAGGGTACGCTCAGCCGCATGGCGAACGACGCGGTTGCGGGCAACGAACTCCGCGCGTCGCCGGCACCGCCGGGCGACCGCGACGATCCGATCCGCGGCGTCCTGGCCGCGTACACCCAGGACCTGATCACGGCGGTGGACGACCTCCTGGTCACCTTCCTCGGGGCCGAGGTCGACGCGCTCACCGAGATCGACACGGCGATGGGCCGCTTCGCGGCCAGCACGCGCGAGGCCGTCCTGGGCGGCGGCAAGCGGATCCGCCCCACCTTCGCCTACTGGGGCTGGCGGGGCGCGGTCGGCGGTGACGAGTCGCTGCCGCCGGTGCTCCCCGCGCTCGCCGCCCTCGAGTTGCTGCACACCTTCGCCCTGGTGCACGACGACGTGATGGACCGGTCCACCACCCGCCGCGGCCAGCCCACCGCCCACGTCGCAGTCGCCGCGCAACACGTCGCCGCCGGCCACCAGGGTGATCCGGGCCGGTTCGGCGAGGCCGTCGCGGTGCTCATCGGCGACCTCTGCATGGTCTGGGCTGACCGGCTGCTGGCACACGCCACCGTGCCGCCGGCCCGCCTGTTCGAGGTTCGCCGCTGCTACGACCAGATGCGGGTGGAGACGGTCGCCGGGCAATATCTCGACGTCCTCGGCGACAACGACGCGGCCAACTGGTCGGTCGATCGGGCGCTGCGGGTGGCCCGCTACAAGACCGCGAGCTACACCGTCCAACGACCGCTGCTCTTCGGCGCCTGCCTGGCCGGCGTGCCGGCCGACGCCCCGCTCGTCGCCGCGTACACCCGCTACGGCCTGGCCCTCGGCGAGGCGTTCCAGCTGCGCGACGACCTGCTCGGCGCCTACGGCGACCCGGCCGCCACGGGCAAGCCGGCCGGCGACGATCTGCGCACCGGAAAGCCGACCACGCTGCTCATGCTGGCCCGGCAGTTGGCCACACCGACGCAGCTCGCGGCGCTGGAGCGGGCCGCTGACGGGCCGGTCGACCGGCTCGCCGAGCTGGTCGCGGACACCGGCGCGGTGGCCCGGGTCGAGCGGATGATCGCCGAGCGGGTGGGCGACGCGCTGGCCGCGCTCGACGCCGCACCCGTGGACCGTACGGCCCGGACCGCCCTGACCGGTCTGACCACCGCCGCCACCGACCGGCGGGCCTGATGAGCGACGCGATGGAAGAGGTGGTCACGTGCGGACGGTGACAGGCCGGACGGACCGGGTGGTGGTCGTCGGCGCCGGGCTGGGCGGGTTGGCCTGCGCGCTGCACCTGGCCGGCAGCGGCCGCGAGGTGACCGTGCTGGAACGCGAGCCGGTGCCCGGCGGGCGAGCCGGTCGGCTCGCCGTGGACGGCTACGAGTTCGACACCGGGCCCACCGTGCTCACCATGCCCGACCTGATCGCCGAGGCGCTCGGCGCGGTCGGCGAGGAGCTGCGCGACTGGCTCGACCTCACCCCGCTCGACCCGGCCTACCGGGCGTACTACCCGGACGGCTCGACGCTCGACGTGCTCACCGACACCACCCGGATGGCCGCCGAGATCTCCCGGGTCTGCGGGCCCCGGGAGGCCGACGGCTACCTGCGCTTCGTCGACTACGCGCGGGAGCTGTGGCGGCTGGAGCGGGCCGACTTCATCGAGCGCAACCTGGACGCGCCGACCGACCTGCTCACCGGCAACCTGCTCAAGCTGCTCACCGGCGGGGCCTTCCGCCGCCTCCAGACAAAGATCAACCAGTTCTTCCGGGACCCGCGTACCCAGCGGATCTTCTCCTTCCAGGCGATGTACGCCGGGCTCGCCCCGCACGACGCGCTGGCCATCTACGCGGTCATCGCGTACCTCGACTCGGTCGCCGGGGTCTACTTCCCGCGCGGCGGCATCCACGCGGTCTCCCGGGCGATGGCCGGCGCCGCCGAGAAGCACGGCGTACAGATCCGGTACGGCACCACGGTGGCCCGCGTGGAGACCGCGAACGGTCGGGCCACCGGCGTACGCACCGCCGACGGCGAGCTGGTGCCCGCGGACGTGGTGGTGCTCAACCCCGACCTGCCGGTCGCCTACCGGGACCTGCTCCCCCCGGCCCGGCAGCGCCGACTGACCTACTCGCCGTCCTGCGTCGTGCTGCACATCGGCTCCCGGCAGGGATATGCGAAGATCGCCCACCACAACATCCATTTCGGACGCGCGTGGAAGGGCACCTTCGATGAGGTCATCCGCAGGGGTGAGCTGATGACCGATCCGTCGCTGCTGGTCACCAACCCGAGCCGGACCGACCCGTCGGTGGCCCCACCGGACCGGCACACCTACTACGTGCTCGCCCCGGTGCCCAACCTCGACCGGGCCCCGTTCGAGTGGCGTGGCGACCTGACCCGGCACTACGGCGACCAGCTGATTGGCACCCTGGAGGAGCGCGGCTACGTCGGCTTCGGCGCCGGGGTGGAGGTGCTCCAGGCGATCACACCCGCCGAGTGGGCGGAGCAGGGGATGGCCGCCGGCACCCCGTTCGCCGCCGCGCACACCCTGTTCCAAACCGGCCCGTTCCGCCCGTCCAACCTGCACCGCGACCTGTCGAACGTGGTCTTCGTCGGCTCCGGCACCCAACCCGGGGTCGGCGTGCCGATGGTGCTGATATCCGGCAAGCTGGCCGCTGGCCGGATCACTGGGGAGGCCCGATGAACAGCCGCGAGGAGCACCTCGTCGAGTTGGTCGACGACGCTGGCCAGGCGCACGGTGAGATGACCGTCGCGGCCGCCCACCAGCCACCGGGGCAGCTGCACCGGGCGTTCTCGGTGCTGCTGGTGGACCCGGACGGCCAGGTGCTGCTCCAACGGCGGGCGGCGGTCAAGACCCGGTTCCCGCTGCGCTGGGCCAACTCCTGCTGCGGTCACCCCCGCCCCGGCGAATCGCTCACCGAGGCGGCCAACCGACGGCTACGCGAGGAGCTGGGTGCCGGCCCGGTCGAGCTGACCGAGGTGGGCGTCTACGTCTACTACGCCGAGGACCCGGCCACCGGGAGGGTCGAGTTCGAGTACGACCACGTGCTGCGGGGCGAGTTCCTTCCCGGCGCTCCACTGCTGCCCGACCCGGACGAGGTGGCCGAACTGCGGTGGGCCGACCCCGCCGCACTGGCGGCCGAGCTCGACCAGGACCCCCGGTCGTACGCACCCTGGCTGGGCGGGGTGGTGAGCCGGCTGCTGCGCCCCTCGGGGCCGACGTCCGACGCACCCGACCCGGCCGTGACCCCGTCCGGAACGTCGGCGGATGACGCGGCGGAGCGGTCGGGTGGCCGATGAGGCGCTGAGCGCGGGCGCCGTCGCACGTCGACTGGGGGTGGCGGTCACCACTCTGCGTACCTGGCACCAGCGCTACGGGCTCGGGCCCAGCGAACACGTACCGGGTCACCACCGGCGGTACACCCCGGCCGACCTGGCCCGCCTGGAGATCATGCGACGGCTCACCGCCGAGGGTGTGAGCCCCGCCGAGGCCGCCCGGTGGGCCCGCCAGGCACCGGATCCGATGCCCGCCGCCACCGAGACCATCGCCCGGAGTCGAACCCGCCCGCCCGCCCGAGACGGCGGGGGCACCATTCCGGTGGGCCGTGCCGGCCCGGCGGCCCGTGGGCTGGCCCGGGCCGCCATGCGGTTGGACGCGGCGGCGATCAACGAGACGATCGCGCACGCCATGGCGGCCGGCGGGGTCGTCGCCACCTGGGAGGGCCTGCTGCGCCCGGTGCTCGCCGGCATCGGTGAACGGCACGCCGCCACCGCCGGCCTGATCGAGGTGGAGCACCTGGTCTCCCGCTGCGTGTCGGAGGCGTTCGCGGCGGCGAGCCGGGCCCACGCAACCACCGGGCCGGCCCGGATCCTGCTCTCCTGCGCCGACGAGGAACAGCACACCCTGCCACTGGAGGCGTTGGCCGCCGGGCTCGCCGAGGCCGGGGTCAGCTACCGGATGCTCGGCGCCCGCGTGCCGGTGGCCGCACTCGTCGAGGCGGTCACCCGGACCGGCCCGGCCGCCGTGGTCCTCTGGTCACACACCCGGGCCACCGCCGACCCGACTCAGCTCGGTGCCCTGCTCGCCGCGCCCCGTCGGCCGCTGCTCGTGCTCGCCGCCGGCCCCGGCTGGCGTGCCGACGCACTGCCCGCCGGGGTGGTACGCCCGGTCGACCTGGCCGAGGCGCTCTCGCTCGCCGTCGCGGTCCGTGACTCGCTCGATCAATCGAGGGGGAAATGACCGGGGTGTCGACTTCCGGCGGCGTCCGTTAGCGTCGGGGAGTCCGCCTTCCCCCACCCCCGGGAGCGAGCACATGCAAGCCCGCGCCGTCCTGGCGTCCGTCCTGGCCGTGGTCATGGCCCTGGCCGGCTGCGCCCACCCGGACGGCATCGTCGCGCCCGTCGGTGCTCCACAGCCGGTCGAGTCGACCACGCCGCCCACGCCGAGCCCCACCCCGTCGCCAACTCCCGCCCACACCAAACCGCCGAAGCCGCCGCTACGGCCGCTGCCAGCCAAGCTTCCGGCCGGCCTGCGGCGCAGCACCGGCGTACGCCCGGTGGCGTTGACCTTCGACGACGGTCCCAGCCCAGCCTGGACACCCAAGGTGCTCGACCAGTTGCGGGCGGCCCGGGTGACCGCCACCTTCTGCCTGGTCGGCCACGAGGCGCAGCGCCACCCGGAGTTGGTGCGGCGAATCGTCCGCGAGGGGCACCAGCTCTGTAACCACAGCTGGCGGCACGACCTCGACCTGGCCCGGCGCCCGGTCGCCGAGATTCGGGCCGACCTGGTCCGCACCAACAAGGTCATCCAGGCGGCGGCTCCGGGCGCACCCGTGACCTTCTACCGCCAGCCGGGCGGCCGGTGGACGCCGGAGGTGCTGGCGGTGGCGAAGGAACTCGGCATGCATCCCCTGCACTGGAACGTCGACCCGCAGGACTGGGACAAGCCGTCCGCGGCCACCATCACCAAACGGGTCCACGCCGCCGCCCGCCCCGGAGCCATCGTGCTGATGCATGACGGCGGCGGAAATCGGGCCGCGACGCTCGCCGCCTGCCCCACCGTGATCGCCGACCTGAAACGCCGTTTCGGCATCGCCCAGCTCCGCTAGACCGGCTCTGACCTGCGCTTCTATCCCGCTCCAAGGCCCCGCCGATACCGATTTTGTCGACCGACCAGGCATCACGTATGCTTTCGGAGCCTCCGGCGGGGCCGGATGGGAGCAAGTCCGCTTGATCTTGCGAATGTGCAATGATGGCGGGGCCGCCCTCATCGTCTAGCGGCCCAGGACGCCGCCCTTTCAAGGCGGTAGCACGGGTTCGAATCCCGTTGGGGGCACGACCGGCGCAAGCCGGAGCAACACAAGCTAGGTCCTGTGGAGCAGTTGGAGTGCTCGCCGCCCTGTCAAGGCGGAGGTCGCGGGTTCAAGTCCCGTCAGGACCGCAGCGCTGACGCCGCGCATCGCGCGGCGTTCTGCGTATCGGAGCATGTGACGCCGCCAGCGGTTGATCCGGTTGGCGGGTAGCATGAGCCGAGCGATACGGCCAGGTAGCTCAGTTGGTACGAGCGTCCGACTGAAAATCGGAAGGTCGGCGGTTCGACCCCGCCCCTGGCCACATAGCCTTTCGCCGGGCTACAGAGGTCCCCACCAGCGGAAACGCAGGTGGGGATCTTGCTGTATGCGCCCGATCGCCGAGCAGGTGAAGCGATCCGTACGGCCTCCTGGGTGCCGGGGCATCCAAGATGCGCGGAGCACCACGCCAGCACCGGACCCGGTTACCCGCTGGTGATCGTTCGGCGACCCACTGTCCGGAACCGGGCACCGTGCAAAGCTGCACACCCGAGCATTCGCCGGTATGGTCCGGGCCTATGGGACAGGGAACGACCGATCCGGCCGACATCCGGCAGGACATCGATCGATTCTCCTTACGCTCCAGCCTCCTCGTTCCGGGCCCCGCCGAGCACGCGTTCGCGGTCTTCACCGCCGAGCTGACCGACTGGTGGGTCACCGAATACACCTGGTCCGGCCCGCAGGCCCTCGCCGAGCTGGGCATGGAGCCGCGGGCCGGCGGCATGCTCTACGAGATCGGCCCGTACGGCTTCCGCGCCGACTGGGGCCGCGTGCTCACCTGGGACCCGCCGCGCCGGCTGGTCTTCGCCTGGCAGCTCGGCCCGGACCGGGTACCGGTGCCGGATCCGGCCAGGGCCAGCGAGGTCGAGGTGCTGTTCCTTCCCGACGGGCCGAACAGCACCCGGGTCGAGCTGGAGCATCGGCACTTCGACCGGCACGGCGAGGCCGCCGAGGGCTACCGCAAGGCGCTCACCGCCGGTTGGCACGAGCTGCTCACCCGCTACCTCGCCACGGTCGCGCGCCTGCACCCCACCACGCCGGCCTGACCGCACGCCACCGCGGCCGGCGGCTTCGCCGCAGCCGTCAAGCTGTCGTTCGGTGCCCGGGGAGTGCGCCAGCGACGTCAACGGCCGCCGAGCTGTCGCCCGACGGTCGAGCCGGTGCCGACGTCCCGGCCGCCCAGGTTGGCGCGACGCCCGGCCTCCGCCCCCGAGCCGAACCCGGTGCCCCCCAGCCGGCGCGGCGGTGCGGTACGCAGCCGTGGGTACTGCTCGGCGAGCCGCCGCTGCACCCGGTCGGAACGGTCGGCCAGCACCAGCGCCACCGACGGTGCGCCCGACTCGCCGGCCGCCGCCGTCTCGGCCGCCCAGAGCCGGCCGCCGACCACCTCGGCGAAGCCGGCCAGCCAGGACCGACGGAAGGCGGCGTGATGCTCGCCGTCCGGCACCGTCGTGCCGGCCAGGCCGTGCGCCGCCTGTACGAGCAGCGAGGTGAAGAGCAGGTCGACCCGCTCCAGGTCGCTGGCGAAGCCGAACAGGTGCACGGCGAACCCACTGCCCTGCCGGCGGCGTACGCAGCGGCAGCGCAGCGGCTCGGCCACCGCGGCGAGCAGACCGACCTTGTCCCGGGCGTACGGAGCGACGATGTCGACGATCCGGTCGCCGACCGGGTCGGTGGCCGGGTCCCGGGCGGCGAGCAGCGCCCGGTCGACGCCGTACCGCGCGATCAGCTCGGTCGCCTTGGCGGTGAACGCGGCCGCCTCGGCGGGCGTGCAGGCCGGGTCCTCGGCCTGAGCCAACAGCTTGCGCACCTTGCTGAGCATGGCCTCGGACATGCCTCCAGAGCTATCACATCCGTCGGCCGAAGCGGGGCCGCGCCGCCATTGATCGATACGTATCATCGTCACGATCCACTCTTCCGTCCAATACGGACGGTCACTTGACTGTTTCCGGAGGCACGCATGTCATCCCCGACCGCCCGCCTGCTCGCCGTCGCCACGGCCATCGGACTTCTCGCCATCGGCGCACCCGCGCAGGCCGCCCGACCAGCCGGTACGACCGAGCCGATCGCGGCCACCCCGGAGGCGAACCTCTTCGCCCCCCTCGCCACCTGCTACGGCGGGGCGGTCCGGTCCTACTTCCAGACCGGCGGCTACGGCGGCCAGGCCGGCACCTACCGCACCACATCCCGCTGCCGCGACATCAACGTACGCAACGCCAGCGCGTACGGCACCGAGGCGTGCGTGATCTTCGTGGACAAGACCGGCGCCTGTAACTACTGGACCTACCTGCCGGCCAATTCCGGCTGGATCGTGGTGGCGACCAACGTCCGCGACGGAGTCAACTTCCGGGTCCGCTTCGACAACCTGCGCTACGAGTACGAGCCCCTGGTCGCGTACCACGCCTTCTGAGCGGCGTACCTGGGCGCGGCGCCGAGGGGTGCCGCGCCCGGGGCCGGTCAGCCGGCTCTGCTGCGCAGGGTGGCGATCGTCGAGCCGGCGAGGGTGAGCAGACAGTCGGGCAGCAGCCCGTCCGCTGCGGCCGCGCCGAACAGGGCCTCCCCGGTCGGTACGTCCCGGTTGGCGTACGCGCTGACGAAACGGGCCACCCAGCGGGTGTCGTAGTCGGCCTGGTCGATCCCCGGGAAGTCCAGCGCACACCCGCTGCCCGACGGCGCGTCACCGACCATCGTCGCGGCGAGGCACCAGGCGACCCCGTACGCCCCGGGCAGACCAGCCCGGTCGACCACGGCGTCGAATGTTCCCACCACGGCGTCTCCGTCCCCGTCCAGCGCCGAGCGGAGCACGGCGGTCGCGTCGTCGAGCGTTTGCTGTGGTAGGTCCGTCACGCAGCGCACAGTAGGACGGCAGGTCAAGGCCCGGGACGGCCATCACTCTCCGTATTCAAGGCGAGCGACCTGCGCATTAAGGCACCTCCACGGTCCCGCCGCCGGCCCCGGCACGCTAATGTGCGCAGCGGACCTTCGCCGGAGGAAGGACGACCATGCTCGTATCACGCCGCTCGCGGGTAGCCTCACTGGCTGCCTGCGCGACGATCCTGCTCGCCACCAGCGCCTGCGGGAATGACAAGGCCGAGGAGGGAAGCGCCCAACAGGTGCGCCTCTACGGCACGGACGGCAACATGCTCAACTCCTACCCTGCGGAGTTGAAGGAACGTGCCAATCTCGTCGATGGGATGAAGGGAACCACACCCCTCACCCCGCTGCCGGATGACTTCAAGAGCCGGTTGAGGTCCGTCGACCCGGCGCTGACGGACTACCTGTACTCCGCCGAGACCTACGACGCCGTGGTGATCGCCGTTCTCGCCGCCCAGCTGGCCGGGAGCAACGATCCGGCGGCCATCGCCAAGCAGATCGTCGGCGTGACCAACAACGGTCAGCGCTGCGAAGATCCGGCGAGCTGCCTGAAGCTGGCCCGCAACGGCCAGGATCTCGAGTACCGCAGCGTGTCGCTGACCCGGGCGGGCTTCACCGACGAGGGCGAGCCCGCGACCGCGAGCTACGCCACGCTGACCTTCGACGGGCAGCAGATCAACGACGGCAAGACCGAGTTCGTCGGGGCGGGCAGCGAGTCGGCCGCGAGCACCAAGACTCCGCCGAAGCCGCAGAAGCAGCGCCCGGGCGGCGACGCCGACCAGGAGCCGCTGGTCCTGGGCGGCCTGCTGCCGAAGACCGGTGACCTGGCGATCGCCTACCCGCCGATGGCCGCTGGCGCGGCGCTCGCGATCAGGGAGATCAACGCCGCTGGCGGCGCGCTGGGCAAGCCGGTGACCTGGATGAACGGCGATGACGGCACCAGCCCGGCGGTCGCCAAGACGACCGTGGCCAAGCACGTGGCGGACGGTGTCAGCGTCATCATCGGCGCCGGCGCCTCGGGCATCTCCCGCGAGGTCCTGCCGGACGTGGTGCAGGCCGGGAAGATCCTCTTCTCGCCGTCCAACACCGACAGCAGCCTCACCGAGGTGGAGGACAAGGGCCTCTACTTCCGCACCGCGCCGCCGGACAGCCTCCAGGGCCGGGCGCTGGCCGACGTGATCCTCCGCGACGGGTCGCAGAAGATCGTCATCGTTGCCCGCAAGGACTCCTACGGCGAGGGCCTACAGGCCACCGTGCGGGAGGAACTGGAGAAGGCCGGCATCGCCGGCGACCGGCTCAAGCTGCTCACCTACGAGCCGCCCGCCGACGCCAAGGCTCCTCCGGTGGACTTCTCCGGTGGCGCCAAGGAGATCAAGGACTTCGGCGCGGACGCCGTACTGATCATCGGCTTCGGTGAGTCGGCCTCGGTGATCCGGTCACTGGCCGACGCCGGGGTGCAGATCCGGCACTGAGCACCGACCGCGGACCGCGACGGCCGCACCGGCACTGCGCCGGTGCGGCCGTTTCCGTCCTACGGGTCAACGGGACCGGCGGCGCTCCAGGAACTCGGTCATCCGGCGGTGCTTCTCCTCGTCCTCGAAGAGCACCGCCTGACTGACCAGGTCGAGCTGCGGATGCGCGGCGGCCGGCGCGTCGACCGCCAACTTGGTCAGCCGCAGCGCCAACGCCGAGCCCTTCGCCATCTCGTCCAGCAGCCCGTGCGCCACCGCCAGCAGCTCGCCGGGCTCGTCCACCACCCGGTTCACCAGGCCGATCCGCAGCGCCTCCGCAGCGTCCACCCGTCGTCCGGTGAAGAGCAGTTCCTTGGCCCGGGCCTCACCGATCAGCGCGGGCAGCCGGTGGGTCGCGCCAGCGCCGGCCAGGATGCCCAACCGCACCTCCGGCTGGCCGAAGACCGCCCGCGCCGTGCACACCCGAAGATCGCAGGCGTACGCCAGCTCGGCGCCACCGCCCAGCGCCGGTCCGTCCACCGCCGCCACGCTCGGCATCGGCAGCGCCCGGATCCGGGCGAAGGCGGCCGAGTTGATCGCGGCCAGGGCGTCCGTACGGCCCCGCTCGCGGAGCTGACCGATGTCGGCGCCACCGGCGAAGATGCCCTCCGCGCCGCCGGTGAGCAGCAGCAGCCGCGGCCGCGCCTCCAACTCGGCGCAGACCTGGTGCAGCTCGGCGATCAGGTCGGCGTCGATGGCGTTGCGCTTCTCCGGCCGGTCCAGGGTGACCACCAGCCGGTCCGGCAACTCCTCGATCCGCAGGCCACTCACTGCTCGGCACCGCCGTTCCACCGGTAGAAGCCGTGCCCGGACTTCTTGCCCAGCCGTCCGGCGGCCACCATCTCCACCAGCAGCGGCGGCGGCGCGAAGCGGTCCCCGTACGCGGCCTGGAGCGTACGGGCGATGTCCAGCCGCACGTCCAGGCCGACCAGGTCGGTCAGCTCCAGCGGCCCCACCGGGTGCCGATAACCCAGCACCATCGCCTTGTCGATGTCGGCCGGGCTGGCCACCTCGTCGGCGACCATCCGGATCGCCTCCAGCCCGAGGGCGACACCGAGCCGGGAGGTGGCGAAGCCGGGCAGGTCGCGTACGACGACGGGGTCCTTGCCCAGCCGGCCGGCGAGCGCGACGGCCGCGGCGGTGGTCTCCTCGGCGGTGGCCGGGCCGACCACGATCTCCAGCAGCGCCATCGCCCAGACCGGATTGAAGAAGTGCAGGCCGAGGAAGCGCTCGGGCCGGTCCAGTCCGGCGGCCAGCTCGCCGATGGCGATGCTGGAGGTGTTGCTGCCCAGCAGCGCCGGGCGCAGCGCGACGGCGTCCCGTAGCACCGCCCGTTTCAGGTCGAGCCGCTCCGGCACCGCTTCCACGATCACCTCGGGGGCGGGAGCGACCGCACCGAGGCTCGGGCGCAGGGTCACCCGCTGCCGGTTGACGGCCGCGTCGTCGGCGGACAGCTTCCCGCGCTGCACCGCCCGTTCCCACAGCTCGGCGAGCCGGTTCAGCGCGGTCGCGCCGCGCTCCGGGTCCACCTCCACCAGTTCGACGGCGTAACCGGCCCCGGCCGCCACGTAGGCGATACCGAGCCCCATCGTGCCGGCACCGACCACCACGAAACGATCGCTCATCACGCCTCCCTGTCCCGCCTGGCGGCGCGCGGGGTCCCCGCCACGCCGGCCCGGGTGCTCCGCCCGCTCCGCTCGCTCATGGTGCGACCCTATGCAGCATGGCGACCCGGCTCATGCGTGGGGGAGCGCGAGATCGGGTACAGACGGCCGTCAACCGAGGGAAGGACCAGTCGACATGAGCCAGGCACCGGAGAGCGTCACCAACCCGGAGAGCACCGACGGGGAGACCGTGGAGACCCGGGGAGACGATCGGGTCGACCTGCTGCGCGCCGACACCAACAACGACGGCCGGACCGACGTGTGGGTGGCGGACACCGACGGCGACGGTAAGGCCGACCTGTTCCAGTTCGACACCAACGGCGACGGCAAGGTGGACATCACCATGGTCGACCTCGACGAGGACGGCACGCCGGACGAGGTGGTCGACGGCGACGGCGGCCTCCCGCCCGAGCAACTCCCCCCGACCGTCCAGGTTTGAGGTGTAAGGAAGGGCCCCTTGTTATCGCCTGGCGATAACAAGGGGCCCTTCCTTACACCGAATCCTTACACCGAATCCTTGCGCCTAATCCTTACACCGAGAGCTCAGCCGACCAGGCGCAGCGTGGCCAGGTAGTAGGGGGCGTCCCGGTCGTCCACGTCGGTCAGTTGCCAGGCGCTGCCGTGCACCAGCTCGGCGAACTCGTCGGCCGAGCAGACCAGGTAGTCGAACCACTCGGTGCCCAACTCGCGGTAGCGCAGCCGGAGCCGCAGTTGGCCGCCGAGGCGACCCCGCTGCCGGTTGCGCTCGTGGTAGCCGGTGTGCAGCGGGTCGCGGGTGCCGTACGGGTCGGTGCCGTGCGCGATGATCTGCGCTCCGGGCCGGGCCAGCGCGGCGAGCGCCGCCAGGAACCCGGGTGCCCGCTCCCGCCCCTCGATCAGCCCCAGATTGTTGCCGAGCAGCAGAAACGTGTCGTACCGCTGGCCGTCGGCCACGTGCGTGTCGACGGTGCCGTGCACCAACCGTTGCACCCCGCGCCGCCGGCTCACGCCCAGCGCGCCCGCCGAGGTGTCCAGCCCGGTCACCGGTACGCCGCGCTCCTGCAACAGCAGCGCGATCCGTCCGGCGCCGGTGCCCACGTCCAGCGTCTCGCCCCGGACCCGGTCCACCGCCCGGTGGTCGTACGGCTGCCAGTCCGCCGGCCCGTCCAGGTAGTGCGCGGCCGGCGCACCGTTGATCAACCCGTCGTCGCGCTCGATGATCTCGATGACCGGCCGGGGCAGCCGCCCGCCGACCAGTGGCCGGGGGCCGACCCCGGTGGCCACCGCGAGCGTGTCGCGCAGCAGTTCGCCGATGACGTCACCGATGAGTGGCTCCCCTGTCACGGCGTTCACGCTATCTGGCCACTCGGTGGCCCGCAGCGGCCGTATCCTGGCGGCGTGACCGAGTTGGACCGCCTGTCGGCTGAGAAGTACATCCTGCTCACGACCTTCCGCAAGGACGGCCGGGCGGTGCCGACTCCGGTCTGGGCGGTACGCGATGGCGAGGCGTTGGCGGTCTGGACCCGGGCCGACTCGGGCAAGGTGAAGCGGATCCGCCGCAACGGCGAGGTGACCGTCGCGCCGTGCGACGTGCGGGGTCGACCGCACGGGGCGGAGGTGCCGGCCCACGCGACGCTCTACGGTGGTGGCGAGACCGGCCGGGTGCGCGACCTGCTCAAGCACAAGTACCGGCTGATCGGTCGGCTGAGCCTGCTCGGCAGCCGGCTGCGCCGCGGCGAGGGCGGCACGATCGGCATCCGGGTGACGCTGGCCGAGGGGCGCGGCTGAGGCCGATGTGCTCTGGCAGCGGTCGGACATGGAAAGGGGCGGTGGATCGAGATCCACCGCCCCTTTCCCGAAAAACTTCTGCCAGCTCAGTCGCCCTGTCGCTGCTGCGGGATCTGGCCCTGCAACAGCGCCCTGACCTCCGACTCGCGGTACCGACGGTGGCCACCCAGGGTGCGGATGGCGCTGAGCTTGCCAGCCTTGGCCCACCGGGTCACCGTCTTCGGGTCGACACGGAACATCGACGCCACCTCGGCCGGTGTGAGTAGCGGCTCTGGTTCGTGCGTTCGCGATGCCATCGGTCACTCCTCCACGTTTATAGACATCGGCCGGGGTCCCGCCGGCCGACGCGTCTCCCATGGTCCGGCTAGTCCCCGATGTCCGACATGGGCCGAACGGATGAAGGTCCCTAGACGGACGGATGAACCATGCCCGATTTTTACGACTTTTACACGGCAGAAAGTACCTTATTCGGACTCATGATCACGGTTCGTGATGCGTCAACTACGAGCACCCCTCATCTTGGGAGCGCTTCTTGGCGCGATTTGCCTTAGTTGCACCGCTCCAGCAGCTGCACTGCTCGCCAGCGCGCCACCAGCTTGTCGTACGCCGCCGACGCCTCCTCGGCCTCGCCGCGCGCCAGCCCGGCGAGGCCGCTGGTGACCAGCTCGGGTGAGTCGTCCGCGGCCAGCGTCTCGTCGGAGAGCAGGTCGACCAGGCCGCCGTAGTCCAATTCCACCACCGAGCGCGGATGGAACTCCTCCAGCCAGCGGGCCGCCTCCTCCACCGCCTCGGTGATCGGCGCGTCGCCGACCGACTTACGCAGCACCGACAACGCCCGTGACGAGCGACGACGGGCCTTGGAGATCTCCGTGCGGTAGCGCAGCGCCCGTCGGCCCGGCTGGGTGACCAGGTCCCGCTCCGCCGGGTCGAAGAGCACAAACCACCGCAGGGGTACGCCCCAGGTGGCGATCTGCTCGTGCACCCGCGGCACCCCGTGCTCCAGCACCCGGGCACCACTGCGCCAGTCGTCCACCACCGCCCTGGCCTGCCCGGCGAGCACCGGCGGCACGAACGCGTCCGCGAGCACCGAGGGCACCCCGTCCCGGGCGCTGAGTGCCGCCTCGGCGACCCGGATCCGCAGGTTCCAGGGGCAGACCAGCAGGCTGTCGTCCGTCTCCAGGACGTACGCCTCCTCCGGCAGGTCCGGCAACCGGGTCCAGCCCGCGCCGAGCGCCTCGATCACCGCCGTCCGCTGCCGGCCGGGCCCCTCCATCGGGGCCACCGCCCGCCCCTCCGAGACGTAACGCCGCCAGTAGCTCTGGCGGTCCCGGTCGAAGGCGGTCAACGGCTCGTACACGCGCAGGTAAGAAGCGAAGAGCGACGGCACCGCGCGATCCTCCCACGAACCGCAGCCGAGCGCGGTCAGCGGCCGGACCACGCGCGCCGCAACGTGGGACTGCGGCGGAGCCTCGGGCACCTCCGAAGGGGCCGATACTAGGCTCGATCGCACCGGCAGCATCCCCGCCGGCGTCCACCAGGTCCGCGTCCCACAAGGACGCACACCATCTCAGGAGCCAGTCATGGGCGTATTCGCGAGCACCGACGACCCGGTATCGACCGGTCACGAACAGGTCGTGTTCTGCCAGGACAAGCAGAGCGGCCTGAAGGCGATCATCGGGATCTACTCCACCGCACTGGGTCCGGCGCTGGGCGGCACCCGCTTCTACCCGTACGCCAGCGAGGACGCCGCGCTCGCCGACGTGCTCGACCTGTCCCGCGGGATGGCGTACAAGAACGCGCTCGCCGGGCTGGACCTGGGCGGCGGCAAGGCCGTGATCTGGGGCGACCCGGAGCAGATCAAGAGCGAGGCGCTGCTGCGCGCGTACGGCCGCTTCGTGGAGTCGCTGGCCGGCCGCTACTACACCGCCTGCGACGTCGGCACCTACGTGCCGGACATGGACGTCATCGCCCGCGAGACCCGGTACGTGACCGGCCGCAGCGTGGAGCACGGCGGTGCCGGTGACTCCTCGATCCTGACCGCCTGGGGCGTCTTCCAGGGCATGCGGGCCGCCGCCGAGCACGTCTGGGGCACCCCGAGCCTGCGCGGCCGGCGGGTCGGCGTGGCCGGACTGGGCAAGGTCGGCAAGTACCTGACCGGGCACCTGCTCGAGGACGGCGCCGAGGTGGTGGCCACCGACGTCAGCCCGAAGGCGCTGGCCTGGGTGCGCGCCAACCACCCGCAGGTCACCCTGGTGGACGACGCCACCGCGCTGGTCGCCGCGGACATCGACGTGTACGCCCCGTGCGCGCTGGGCGGCGCGCTGAACGACGACAGCGTGCTGGCGCTGCGGGCCAAGGTGGTGGCCGGCGCGGCGAACAACCAGCTCGCCCACCCGGGCATCGAGAAGCTGCTGGCCGACCGGGGCATCCTGTACGCGCCGGACTACGTGGTCAACGCCGGCGGTGTGATCCAGGTGGCGGACGAGATCGAGGGCTTCAACTTCGACCGGGCGAAGCTGCGGGCGACCCGGATCTACGACACCACCCGGGAGATCCTGCACCTGGCCGATGCCGAGGGTGTGCCGCCGGCGGTGGCCGCGGACCGGCTGGCCGAGCGGCGGATGGCCGACGTCGGTCGGCTGCGCTCGATTCACCTGCGCTGAAGCGTTCCCGGAGGCGGGTCGAGCGGATCCGCCTCCGGGCCACCTTTGTCGGCCCGACTCGCTAAGCTGAGGCCGGGTCAAGTTTGGCGCGTTTTGTCCGGTGTCACGGGTGCTCTCGGGTCCGCTCCTTACCGGGTACACTGGGTGACGGTCGGATCGACGCGACGCGCAGAGCCGGCTGACGGTAACCCGAGGTGCCGAACGGTGGCATCCCCATGTACCGTAAGAGCCACGAGAGATGCCTGACGTCATCGGGGCCCGCCTTCGGGCTGCCCCGCATTCTGTGCGAGGGGGTCGAGCCATGGGGCGCGGCCGTGCTAAGGCCAAGCAGACAAAGGTTGCCCGGGAGTTGAAGTACCACTCCCCGAACACCGACCTCACCGCCTTGCAGCGCGAACTGGCGGGTGCTGGTAAGTCTGAGCACCACTTCGACGACGACTCTAAAGAGTTCGTCGACGACGATGATGAGAATCACGCGGACGACGACCCGGATCCCTGGGTCCGTCCGGCCCGCTGACCTCTCGACGACAGCTGAGCACGCGGTGACCCCCGCGTGCTCACGCATGTGCCCGTCGGGAGCGGCACCGGTGCCGACGATCGGGGGCGCGGCCCAGCCGGAGAAGACTCCGGCCGGTCGACCGGCCCCCGATCGTGGTCACCCTCAGCGCGGGCGGTTGTTCCAGTTGTAGAAGGTCGGGATGTTCTCGAAGTGGTTCCAGGCGCACACCGCGCTGGCACCATCCCCGCCCGGCACCTCTGCCCGCAGCCGCCGTGCGTCCTCGGCCTCTTGGAGGAGCGCGACGAGCCCGGGGGCCACTTCCCGCACGCGTTCGGTGACTTTGTCCAGAGCGTCGTCCGCTTCGCGCTCAGGCCGCCGGTGACTGGTGGTCTCGGGCATGCTCCAACACTCCCTCCAATAGGCGGATCTTGCTGTTGCGGCAGTGCTCGGTCTCCGTACCGTCAAAACGCCCCAGCTCGAAGTAACGGTTGGCAGCATGGCCGCCACCACAGAAGCCGAAGTACGGGCAGGACGCCCGGCACGCCTCCACCCCGGCCAGGAACTCGCCCACCCACGGCGTCGCCGCGGCACCGGCGAGGATCTCGGCCAACGGGGTGGTCAGCACGTTTCCGCTGCTGAAATCGCCGTAGTGCGGATCGGTGAAGCCCGCCAGTTCCGGGGAGAGCACGGTCACCGAGCCGTCGTGTCCGATCGTCGGGATCGGGTCGAGTTGACGGGGCAACACATCGTCCGCCGAGTTGTCGAGCACCGCCGCGGCGTAGCGCAACGACCACTCGATCTCGCGCAGGTGGATCCGAGGCTCCCGGCGCCACGCCGCCACCAACTCGGCCCAGAACCCGCTCACCGCCGCCGGATCGTGACGGTTGTCGCGGGTGTTGACCCCCTCGGTCTCCTCGATGTTGATGCCCAGCACGTCGCAGCCCAGCCCGAGGAAGTAGTCGTACAACTCGGTGGCGAGCCCTGGCTCGGGCCGGGAGACCACGGCCAACGCGGAGAACGGCAGCCCGTGCCGGCGCAGCGCGGCCACCCCGCGCAGGATCTGGTCGTACGCCGGCCGTCCACCCCGCCCGACCCGGTCGCCATTGCGCTCCCGGGGCCCGTCCACGCTCACGCTCACCCGGATCCCGTGCTGCGCGAAGAAGGCACACCAGTCGTCGTCGATCAGCGTGGCGTTGGTCTGGACGTGGTGCTCGACCTCCGGCCCGAACGGCGCGAGGAGGTCGGCCAGGTGCTTGCGGCCGGTGGCCAGCGGCTCGCCACCGTGCCAGACCACGGAGAACCGGCCGGCTGCCGCCCACGGCTGCACCGCCGCCGCGACCGCCGCCGCAACCGGCACCGGCATCCGCCGATCGGCAGCGCGGAACGGCAGGTAGCAGTAGGCGCAGTCGAGGTTGCACAGGGTGGTGGGCTGCATGACGACGTACGTCGGGACCGCGGCCAGGCCGCGCATCCCGCTGAACGACTGTCCCCGAGCAGCCATCGCCCTCCTCCACCTAGCCTGAGGGTGCCCTTCAGGCTAGGCCGCGTCGGCCACTCGGGTGAAGCCCTGATCAGGTGCCCGTACGATCACCAGAGCGTGATCATCCGCGGGTGTGCTGGCCCACCATCTGCACGTTGCCGGTGCCCTCGATGATCTCGCCGGCCTGCCACGCCTCGACCCCACGGC
Source organism: Micromonospora vulcania (assembly GCF_042658605.1). Lineage (NCBI taxonomy): Bacteria > Bacillati > Actinomycetota > Actinomycetes > Micromonosporales > Micromonosporaceae > Micromonospora > Micromonospora vulcania. The sequence continues at coordinate 122,834 of NZ_JBHSQS010000013.1, forward strand.
CGGTGAGCGTGGCCAGCGCCCGGTCGGCGTCCTCGGCCGAGACGATCGCGAACATGCCGACGCCCATGTTGAAGGTCGACTCCATGTCCTGGTCGTCGATCCGACCCTTGGACTGGATCAGGTCGAAGACCGGCTGCGGCTTCCAGGTGGACCGGTTGACCACCGCGTCGACGTGCTCCGGCAGGATCCGGACCAGGTTGCCGGGGATGCCACCACCGGTGACGTGTGCGAGCGCCCGCACCTCGGCCTCGGCGATCAGCTTCAGGCAGTCCTTGGCGTAGATCTTGGTGGGGGTCAGCAGCTCCTCACCCAGGGTGCGCTGCCGGCCGAAGTCGTCGATCACCACGTCCAGCCGCATCCGGGCCGCGCCGAGCAGCACGTGCCGAACCAGCGAGTAGCCGTTGGAGTGCAGGCCGGAGGAGCGCATCGCGATCACCACGTCGCCCACCTCGACCCGCTCCGGGCTGAGGATGTCGCTCTCCTCGACCACGCCGACGCCGGTCGCCGAGATGTCGTACTCGTCCGGACGGAGCACACCCGGGTGCTCGGCGGTCTCCCCGCCCAGCAGCGCGCAGCCGGCGTACCGGCAGCCGTCGGCGATGCCCGCACCGATCTCGGCGACCTTGTCCGGGACGACCTCGCCGGTGGCGATGTAGTCGAGCAGGAACAGCGGCTCGGCGCCGCACGCCACCAGGTCGTCGACGACCATCGCGACCAGGTCGATGCCGACCGTGTCGTGGATGTCCATCTGCTGGGCGATCACCAGCTTGGTGCCCACCCCGTCGGTCGACGAGGCCAGGATCGGGTTCTTGTACTTCGTCGTGTCCAGCCGGAACAGGCCGGCGAAGCCGCCGAGGTCGCCCAGCACCTCGGGGCGGCGGGTCTGCCGCACCTTCGACTTGAGCAGCTCCACCGCGCGGTCGCCCGCGTCGATCGAGACGCCGGCGTCGGCGTACGAGACCGAGCGTTTGCGTGCCTGACGGCCCGCGCCCGCCGTCCAGGGCTGGCGGTCGCCCCCAGCGCCGGTCGGGCTGCTTCCTGCGCCGCTGCGCTCGGACACGTGCGTCACGGTTCTCCCCTTTGTGGTTCTCGGTGCCGCGCCGGCGGTGGCCGGGCCGCGCCGGTTGGTGCTACGGGCGGTTTGCGGTCACGCCACCCGGAGTGGCGACGAGCGAGCCGTTGGTGTGCGGGGCTTCCGGCGCCGAGTTGGCGACCCGTCGACCCACACCTTCGAGCACGTGCTTGCCGATCAGGTTGCCGGCTGGCAGCTCGATCGGGTACTCCCCATCGAAACACGCCCGACACAACCGGGTCTTCGGCTGCTCGGTCGCGGCAATCAGGCCGGGAAGAGAGACGTAGCCCAGCGTGTCGGCGCCGATGGAGCGCCGGATGCCGTCGTTGTCCAACCCGTTGGCCAGCAGCTCCGCCCGGGTGGCGAAGTCGATGCCGTAGAAGCACGGCCAACTGACCGGCGGGGACGAGATCCGGACGTGCACCTCCAGCGCCCCGGCCTCGCGCAGCATCCGCACGATGGCCCGCTGGGTGTTGCCGCGCACGATCGAGTCGTCCACGACCACGATCCGCTTGCCCCGGACGTTCTCCCGCAGCGGGTTGAGCTTGAGCCGGATGCCGAGCTGCCGCAGGGTCTGCGACGGCTGGATGAACGTGCGCCCGACGTACGGGTTCTTCATGAGGCCGGCGCCGTAGGTGATGCCGGACGCCTCCGCGTAGCCGATGGCGGCCGGGGTGCCGGATTCGGGCACCGGGATCACCAGGTCGGCCTCGACCGGGTGCTCCTTGGCCAGCTGCCGGCCGATCTGCACCCGCGCCGCGTGCACGTTGCGACCGGCGATGGTGGCGTCCGGGCGGGCGATGTAGACGTACTCGAAGAGGCAGCCCTTCGGCTCGGGCGCCGCGAAGCGGGTCGAGCGCAGCCCGTTCTCGTCGATCGCGATCAACTCGCCCGGCTCGACCTCACGCACCACGCTCGCGCCGACGATGTCCAGCGCGGCGGTCTCGCTGGCCACCACCCAGCCGCGCTCGAGCCGGCCGAGCACCAGCGGGCGTACGCCGTGCGGATCGCGGGCCGCGTAGAGCGTCGCCTCGTCCATGAAGACGAAGCTGAACGCGCCGCGCAGCTGCGGCAGCACCTCCAGCGCGGCGGCCTCGACCGAAAGATCCGGTCGGCTGGCCAGCAGCATGGTCACCAGCGAGGTGTCGTTGGTCGAGCCGTCCGCGACCAGGCCGCGTTCGGCGACCTCCTTCTCCAACTCGGCGGTGTTGACCAGGTTGCCGTTGTGGGCCAACGCGATCGTCGTGCCGGAGCTGGTCGACCGGATGGTCGGCTGGGCGTTCTCCCAGTTCGAGGCGCCGGTCGTCGAGTAGCGGGCGTGCCCGATCGCCAGGTGACCGCGCAGGCTGGCCAGCGTCGGCTCGTCGAAGACCTGCGCCACCAGGCCGAGGTCCTTGTAGACCACCACGCCGGAGCCATCGCTCACCGCGATGCCCGCGGCCTCCTGGCCGCGGTGCTGCAGGGCATAGAGGCCGAAGTAGGTCAGATTGGCAACCTCTTCACCGGGTGCCCAGACACCGAAGACGCCACACGCGTCCTGGGGGCCGGGTCGTTGGGGGTCAAGGTCGTGGCTCAGCCGGCCGTCGCCTCGGGGCACCTACCGCTCCCTCATGCTGGTCTGGACCGGCCTGGCGGGATCACGGGGCGGATCCACACTCCCGGGCCGGGACCACTGTCGTCGCCTGACAGTGTACGCGAATCGCCGTCAATACAGATAGTCACGATTTCCCTGCTGAGCGTGACGATCACTCGGACATCCGGGCAGCTAGAGGGGCAGGTATGCCGAGAGGTCCGCTCGGACCCCACTCACCTGGACGCGACCCTCGGTGACCGCCTCAGCCCAGCCGATCCGTCCGGTCGCCAGCGCCAACCAGGTTTCCGGTGCCATCTCGACCACGTTCGGCGGGTTTCCCCTGGTGTGTCGAGGACCGGGAACGCATTGGATCGCACCGTATGGTGGGACGCGCACCTCCACCGATCGGCCGGGGGCGCGCTCCGCGAGGACGGCCAACAAGGACCGGACCGCCTCCCGGAACACCGGCCGTTCGGGCGTACGCCCCTCGTCGAGGGCCGACAACGCCGCCGCAACAGCAGCGGACTTAATGTGCGGAGAGGACACGACGGGACGATACGACCCGCAGGCAGACAGCCCGACGTCGGCCCTGGGTCGCGCCGATCCAGTGAGACAAGGCATAGTTGCCGACGGCGTATTCGTACCGTGATGATCCCCGGCCCGGCGCCCCGCCGGTCAGGGAAGTCAGTCCGGAAGGCGGTGGACGTGTCAACACACCGACGTGCCTGGAAGCAGCGGGCCGGTGTGGTCGTAGCGCTGGTTGCCGGCGCTCTGCTCGCCGTCCCTGCTACACCAGCCCTGGCCGCTGAGGCCGAGGTGTCGCCCGGCTCGGTCTCGGTGAATGCCGGCAGCGACGCCACCCTCACCGTGCGCGTCACTCCCGGCGCTGGCGACGAAGAGGCGAAGATCAGCCTCTCCGGCCTGCCGTCGGGCGTCAGCTGCGCCAGCGGTTGCGGCACCGTCACTTTCACGGGCCTGGGTAACCAACCGAAGTCGCAGTTGGTGCGGATCGCGGCCAGTGACAGCGCAGCCGACGCGACGGCCACCGTCACCGTGGCTGTCGAGGCCGAGTCCGGCCCGGACACCGCGACCTTCTCGCTGACCGTGAAGGGCAAGGCCGCCCCGCCGCCGCCTCCGCAGACCCAGACCGTCAAGTCGGTCGCCGGCAAGGTCGTCGTGCAGGCCAATGGCGACCCGGTGCCGAACGCCATCGTGATCCTCCAGGACAGCGCTGGCCACCGTTACGACACGATCAGCGACGGCAGCGGCAACTTCCGGTTCACCGGCAGCACGTCCAACCCGATCAGCCCCGGCCGGATCGACGTGGGCGCGTCCTCCAACAACATCCAGGGGCTCAAGAGCTTCAACGCCAACGCCGGTCAGGCCGTCAGCGGGCAGCGGATCACCCTCGCGATCAAGGTCGAGACGACGCCGAGCGCGACGCCGTCCGCCAGCGCCGAGGCCACCCCCACCGAGGAGGCGACCGAGGAGGGCACCGAGGAGGAGCCCTCCGAGGAGGCCAGCCCCGGCGCTGCGGCGAACGCCGGCAACAGCGAGGAAGACGGCGGCGGAATCGGCTCCTACATGATTATCCTGCTCGGTGGCCTGCTGGTGGCCGCCGGTGTCGGCACGATCGTGCTGCTCTGGATGAAGCGCAAGGAGAGCGGCGACGACGATGACGAGCCCGCGGGTGCCGGTGCGGTGCCGGCGGCCCGGGGCGGGTTGCGCGGAGGCGACGACCAGACCCGGGTGGTCAACCGGCCGCATGGCGGCGGCCCGGACCCGACCATGGTCGGCGGTGCGGCGCTGAGCGAGGCGCCGACGATGATGCACCGCCCGGTGGTCGACGACGTCCCGCCGGACCCGTACGGTGCGCCCGCGCAGCCGTACGGCGCGTCCAGCCAGCAGGGCTGGGGTGGCGGCGGCTACGGCGACGAGCCGGCCCCCGGCGGTTACGGAGCCGGCGGCTACGGCGCCGCTCCCGCGTCGGGCGGCGGCTACGGCACCGCCTCCACCCCCGACAGCGGCTACGGTGCCGGCGCGGCCGGTGACGGCTACGGTGCCGCGCCCGGCTCCGGCGCTGGCTATGGCGGTGCCCCGGCCTCCGGTGGCGGCTACGGCGGTGCACCCGCCTCGGACGGCGGCTACGGCAGCCGCGACTACACGGCCCCGGCCGGTACGGCCGCCTACCCGCCCGCCCCGGCGGGCGGTGCGGGCTACGGTGAGCGCTACGACGAGCCGACCGGCCGGTACACCGGCGACAGCACGCAGTACCCGGCACCGGCCGACCCCTACGCCACCGGCGTCTACCAGCCGGAGCAGGGCCAGGGCTACGGCCAGTCCGACCCGGCTCCGTACGGCGGCCGGGCGGCGGAGCCGACCGGCGGCTACGGCCAGCAGGCCGGCGGGTACGACCAGGGCGGTTACGGTCAGCAGGCCGGCGGCTACGACCAGGGCGGCTACGGTCAGGAGCCCCCGCAGCAACGCGGCGGCTACGACGACCGGGGCTACGACCAGGGCGGCTACGGGCAGCAGCCCGGTGGGTACGACCAGGGCGGTTACGGTTCTCAGCCCCCGCAGCAGCGCGGTGGTTACGACGACCGGGGCTATGACCAGGGCGGCTACGACCAGCAGACCGGCCGGACCCGGTCGGACGGTCCGCCGCCGACCGAGCGCAGCGGTCGACGCCTCGACTGGCTCGACGACTGACCCAGCAGCACCACGAAGGGCCGCCCGGTTTTCCGGGCGGCCCTTCGTATTTGATCGGTATCGGTCAGGCGGCGGAGAACACGCCCTGCCGGAGCACCGGTACGACGTCCGAGACCCCCACCCGGACGGCGATGTCCACGTCGGCGGCGAACCCGCTCTCGGTCAGTTCCCGGCCGGAGACGCTGCCGCGCACGGCAGCGGGCACGTCCGGGGTGCTGGCCAGCGCGGCGAGCGCCATGGCCGCCTCCACGGAGAGCCCGCCCGGCACGCCGGAGAGGGCATCGAGCACGCTGGCCGCGCCGAGCTGGTCCTCCACCGACGGACGCAGCGACCCGTCCGGCCACCGCTCCCCCGAGGCGATCACGCCGATCGGGGCGTCCGTCGTGCCGTACCCCTGGCGGCGCAGCCAACGCCCGACGGCGCGGGCGTTACGCAGGCAGCCGGCGACCACCGGCAGCCCGGTGGCACTGGCCGCGGCGCTGATCGCCGAGCCGTTCGGCGAGGGCAGTACCAGGTCCGTCACCACCGGCGCGGCGCTCAACGCGGCGGGCGAGAGCGACCACGGGTGCTCCGCCGTCGTCCGCCGACGACCGACCGCAGCCACCGCGCCGACCCGCAGCGCGTACTCGGCTGCCTGGTCACCCCAGGGAAACGGGTGCACCCGCATGCCACGGCTGACCGCCACCTCCACCGAGGTGGTGAACGAGAGCACGTCCACCACCACCAGCGCGGCGCAGACCCGCCCCAGCTCGGCCGCCCCGGTCAGGCCCCAGTCGAACCGGGCACCGGATCCGGGTTGGCCGTAGACGGTGGCGGACAACGCCTCAGCGTTCGTCAGGCGCGGGCTCGGCGACACCGGAGTCAGACTCGGAAGATCCGTCGCCGGATCCGGACGCCTCGGCGACCGGATCGACCGCCCCGGTACCCGGAGCCGGCCCGGCCGAAGCGATCGGCTCGGCGGCCACCGCCGCCGGCTCGTCCTGCGCGGCCTCAGCGACCGGCAACGGCACGGCCTCGGTCGCGCCCGCCACGCCGGCCGCCGGAGCGGGCACCTCGACGCCCGTCGCGCCCCCGAACAGGCGCGGGAGCGTCTCGGTGTGCGCGGTGCGCAGCTCGTCCAGACCGATCCGGAACTGGCCGTGCACCTCCAGCGCACCGCTGGCCGGGTCGGTGACGCCGATCAGCTCGAACGGCACCCCCCGCTCGGCGCAGAGCGCTGCGAACGCCTTGTCGTGGCCACGCGGCACCGACACCAACGCCCGGCCGGCGGACTCACTGAACAGGTAGACGAACGGCATCGAGCCGTCGGCGAACTGCTCCGGCACCGCGATCCGGGCGCCGACGCCACGGCGCAGCGTGGACTCGACCAGGCTCTGCGCGAGGCCACCGTCGGAGAGATCGTGCGCCGAGCTGAGGTGACCGACCCGGGCCGCCTCGGCCAGCAGATCGGCGAGCGCCTTCTCCCGGGCGAGGTCGACCTGCGGCGGGATGCCACCGAGGTGCTCGTGCGTCACCCAGGCCCACTCCGAGCCGGACAGCTCGACGTGCGTGTCGCCCAGCAGGTAGAGCTGGTCGTGGTCGCCGTTGGCGCGCGGGGCGAAGCCCATCGGCACCCGGTCGGCGACGTTGTCCAGCACGCCCAGCACACCCACCACCGGGGTCGGGTGGATGGCAGCCGCACCGGTCTGGTTGTAGAAGCTGACGTTGCCGCCGGTGACCGGGATGCCCAGCTCCAGGCAGCCGTCCGCCAGGCCGCGCACGGCCTCGGCGAACTGCCACATCACGCCCGGGTCCTCCGGGGAGCCGAAGTTGAGGCAGTTGGTCACGGCGATCGGCTTCGCGCCGGTCACCGCGACGTTCCGGTACGCCTCGGCCAGCGCCAGCTTGGTGCCGTTGTACGGGTCGAGCCGGGCGTACCGGCCGTTGCCGTCCACCGACAGCGCCACGCCGAGCCCGGTCCGCTCGTCGATCCGGATCACACCGCCGTCCTCCGGCTGGGCGAGCACGGTGTTGCCCAGCACGTAGCGGTCGTACTGCTCGGTGACCCAGGTCTTGTCGGCCAGGTTCGGCGACGCGATCATGCGCAGCACGGTCTCCCGCAGCGCCTCCGGGTCGGCCGGGCGGGGCAGCGTCTCGGCGCGGTCGGCCTGGAGCAGGATCAGGTCGGCCGGCTCACGCATCGGCCGGGCGTAGACCGGGCCGTCGTCCACCAGCGAGCCCGGCGGTACGTCGACGACCAGGTGGTCCTGCCAGGTGATCAGCAGCCGGCCCGGACGACCGTCCGGCTCCGGCGCGGTGACCTCGCCGATCGCGGTGGCCAGCACGCCCCACTTCTCGGCGGTCTTGAGCACCGCGTCGAGCTTCTCCGGCTCGACGACCAGCAGCATCCGCTCCTGGGACTCGCTGGCCAGGATCTCGTGCGGGTCCATCGAGGGCTCGCGCAGCGGCACCCGCTCCAGCCAGACCCGCATGCCGGTGCCGGCGGCCGCGGCGGTCTCGGTGAGCGCGCAGGTCAGCCCGGCGCCGCCGAGGTCCTGAATGCCGACCACGAGCTGGCCGTCGTACAGCTCCAGGCACGCCTCGATCAGCAGCTTCTCGGTGAACGGGTCACCGACCTGTACCGCGGGGCGACGCTGCTCGCTGCCCTCGTCGAAGGTGGCGCTGGCCAGCACCGACACGCCGCCGATGCCGTCGCGACCGGTCTTGGCACCCATCAGCACGACCACGTTGCCGGGGCCTGCGGCGGCCTTGTTCTGCAGCCGGTCGACCGGCAGCACGCCAAGGCAGAGCGCGTTGAGCAGGGGGTTGCCCTGGTAGGACGGGTCGAAGACCAACTCGCCGCCGATGTTGGGCAGGCCGAGGCAGTTGCCGTAGCCGCCCACGCCGGCGACCACGCCGGTGAGAACCCGGGCGGTGTCCGGGTGGTCCGCGGCACCGAAGCGCAGCGGGTCCATCACGGCGACCGGGCGGGCGCCCATGGCGAGGATGTCCCGGACGATGCCGCCCACGCCGGTCGCCGCGCCCTGGTAGGGCTCGACGAAGCTCGGGTGGTTGTGCGACTCGACCTTGAAGGTCACCGCCAGCTCGTCGGAGACCTGCACCACCCCGGCGTTCTCGCCGATCCCGGCGAGCAGCCGGTCGCTGTGCGGGGCCTTCTCACCGAACTGGCGCAGGTGCACCTTGCTCGACTTGTAGGAGCAGTGCTCGCTCCACATGATCGAGTACATCGCGAGCTCGGACTGCGTGGGCCGGCGGCCGAGGATGTGCCGGATCCGGTCGTACTCGTCGTCGCGGAGACCCAGCTCGGTGTACGGCTGAAGCTCGCCCGGGGTGCCACCGGCGCGCGGCACGGTGTCCACGCCATCGGTCCAGTCGGCCACGGCCGGCTGAGCGGGGGCGGTCGCCGGGGCGGCGGGCTGCGCCGGGCGCGGCTCGGTCGGCTGCGCCGGGGCGGAGTACGCCTCCGGTGTGTCCCGTACCGGGTCCGGATGGGTGGTCATGACCTCTCCTCGCTGCGCTCGTGCCCGCCCGACCGACGGTTGAGCTGACCGATGATCGTGCCGCCGGTCACGCCGGCGCCCCCACCAGGTGCTTGAGGACCGAGGTGAAGAAGCTGAGGCCGTCCAGCGAGGGGCCGGTGAGCGCCTCCACCGCGTGCTCGGGGTGCGGCATGATGCCGACCACGTTGCCGGCGGGGTTGGTGATCGCGGCGATGTCACGCTGCGACCCGTTCGGGTTGCCACCGACGTAGCGGGCGACGACCCGGCCCTCGGCTTCGAGCTGATCCAGCGTCGCGGTGTCGGCGACGTAGCAGCCCTCACCGTTCTTCACCGGGATGAGCACCTCCTGGCCGGGCTGGAACGCGTTGGTCCACGCGGTGCCGGCCGACTCGATGCGCAGGATCTGGTCCCGGTTGCGGAAGTGCAGGTGCTGGTTGCGGGTGAGCGCGCCGGGAAGCAGGTGCGCCTCGCAGAGGATCTGGAAGCCGTTGCAGATGCCGAGCACCGGCAGACCACCCTGGGCGGCGTCCACGATCGTCTCCATCACCGGGGCGAACCGGGCGATGGCTCCGCAGCGCAGGTAGTCGCCGTAGGAGAAGCCGCCGGGCAGCACGACCGCGTCCACCCCGTGCAGCTCCGGGTCACCGTGCCAGAGCCGGACCGGCTCGGCGCCGGCGATCCGGACGGCACGGGCAGCGTCCCCGTCGTCGAGCGAGCCAGGGAAGGTGACCACACCGACCCGGGCGGTCACGAGCGGGCGTCCGCGGTCTCGTCGGCCTCGACGAGTCGGACGGTGAAGTCCTCGATGACCGGGTTGGCGAGCAGCTTGTCGGCAATCTCCCGGGCACGGTCCAGATCCGGTTCACCGGCGAACTCGATCTCGATCCGCCTGCCGATCCGGACCGAGGCGACGTCACTGACGCCGAGCCGGGGCAGCGCGTTTGCGACGGCCTGGCCCTGCGGATCGAGGATCTCGGGCTTGAGCATGACGTCGACGACGACGCGAGGCACTGGGCACTCCTGACTGTGTACGCAGTTGGGTGCCGACCCACAACGGGCGAGCGCAGCCAGCGTACCTGGCAGTTACCGTCACAGCCGCACCGGCCGGGTGCACTTCAGGCAGTGATCAACATAACCGACGGGTCGGACGGGCCAAACTTCGGTACACACGCTCCCACCTGGGCATATACGGCACCCTAGGTAGCCGAATCGTTACATTGGTTTGCCTCGATCAATTTCTTGAAAATGGCCGGCGCGGGCCCTAACCTACATCGACAGAGTTCGATGCCAGCGTCGGCGGGGACCCTCGCCGGCGCCCTCTTGAGCCCGGCGACCCCGGGCCCGCCCGTCCAAGGAGTCCACCCGATGCGCATCCGTCCCCTGCTCGCCCTGCTCGGCACCGCACTGATCGGCGTCCTCGGCGCCGCGTCCGGCGCCTCCGCCGCCCCGGCCGGCCCGCAACCCATCATCGGCGGTGGCACCGTCTCGTCCGCCCCCTGGGCGGCCGCGGTGTTCAGCAACGGCTCGTTCACCTGCTCCGGCAGCGTGATCTCCTCGCAGTGGGTGCTCACCGCACGCCACTGCATCAGCGGCACGATGTCGGTCCGGGTCGGCAGCGTCTATCGCGCCTCGGGCGGGGTCACCCGCACCGTCAGCGCCACCTACACCCGCAACGACCTCGCCCTGATGCGGCTCTCCAGCACCGTCAGCACCTCGGCGGTCAGCCTGGCCAGCAGCAACCCCCCGATCAACTCGACCAACTCGATCTACGGCTGGGGCATGACCTGCTACAGCGGCTGCTCGGCGTCCAGCCAGCTCAAGACCGCCACCGTCCGGGTGACCAGCAACAGCGCCACCGACGCGTACGGCGGGCAGGCGATCCGCAGCACCAGGATCAACGGCAACGCGTGGCGGGGTGACTCGGGTGGCCCGCAGTTCTACAACGGCCAGCAGGTCGGCGTGGCCTCCACGGCCGACGGTTCCAGCATCCAGAACTACGGCAGTGTCGCGTACAACCGGGCCTGGATCACCTCGGTGGCCGGTGTCTGACGGTTAGCACCCCGCGCGGTGCGGATGGTCGGCGGCGTGCCGGCCGTCCGCGCCGCGTCGTTTTGCAGCATCCGATCAGGTGAACAATGCTCACGATCGGGTCGCCTTGCGCCTGACAACATCGGAAACGTGCTGGTCGTGACGACGGAGCAACTGCCCGGCTACGAAATCCGCCAGATTCTCGGTGAGGTGGTGTCATCGATGGCCAGGACGCGCAACCCGTACCGCGAGGGGGTCAAGAACCTGCGCGGTGGCGCGTACGACCCGATGGCACCGGACAACCTGACCCGGTGGCGCACCGACTCGGTGGCCCGCCTCGGCGAGGAGGCCCTGCGACTGGGGGCGAACGCGGTGATCGGCATGCGGTTCGACAGTCGGGACTGCGGCGAGATGTGGATGGAGATCTGCGCGTACGGCACGGCGGTGATCGTCGTACCCGTGATGCCCGACGTCATGCCCGCCGACCAGCCGGCGGTCGCGGCAGAGACCGCGCACCAGGCGGAGGTGGTGGAAGCCCCCGGCGGCATCGCCGAACCGGCCAGCGCCCCCAACCTGCGCACCGCCGCCGAAACCCCCACCGGCGACTAACCCCCGCCCGACTGCGTTGATCAAGAGGTTTGCGTCATCGGGGAGGTCGACGATGACGTAAACCTCTTGATCAACACAGGCAGGGGTGGGTGGGGTTAGAGGATGGGGGGTGGGCTGTAGGTTGCGGCGTTTGGGTGGGTTTGTACGACCTTGGTGATGCGGGCTGTTACCGCTGCTACCTGGGCGGGGGCGGCGCCTACGAAGGCGGTGCGGTCGGCTACCAGGGTGTCGATGTCGGCGCGGGACAGGCCGAGGCGGCCGTCCGCGGCCAAGCGGTCGAACAGGTCGTTCTCCGGGCTGCCCTTCTCGCGCATGGCCAGCGCCACCGCGACCGCGTGCTCCTTGATCACCTCGTGTGCGACCTCCCGGCCGACTCCGCGCCGGACGGCCGCCACCAGGATCTTCGTGGTGGCCAGGAAGGGCAGGAACCGCTCCAACTCCCGGTTGATCACCGCCGGGTACGCGCCGAACTCGTCGAGCACGGTGAGGAAGGTCTGGAACAGCCCGTCGGCGGCGAAGAACGCGTCCGGCAGGGCCACCCGGCGGACCACCGAGCAGGAGACGTCGCCCTCGTTCCACTGGTCACCGGCCAACTCGCCGACCATCGACAGGTAACCCCGGATGATCACCGCGAAGCCGTTCACCCGCTCCGACGAGCGCGTGTTCATCTTGTGCGGCATTGCGCTGGAGCCGACCTGGCCGGGCTTGAAGCCCTCGGTCGCCAACTCCTGGCCGACCATCAACCGGATCGTGGTGGCCAGCGACGACGGGGCGGCGGCGGTCTGCGCCAACGCGGCCAGCACGTCGAAGTCCAGCGACCGCGGGTAGACCTGCCCGACGCTGTCCAGCACCCGGGAGAAACCCAGGTGCTCGGCCACCCGACGCTCCAACTCGGCCACCTTGTCGGCGTCGCCGTCGAAGAGGTCGAGCTGATCGGCGGCCGTACCGACCGGGCCCTTGATCCCGCGCAGTGGGTAGCGGGCGATCAGCTCCTCCAGCCGCTCGTACGCGATCAGCAGCTCCTCCGCCGCCGACGCGAAGCGCTTGCCCAGCGTGGTGGCCTGTGCCGCCACGTTGTGCGAACGGCCGGTGAGCACCAGCTCGGAGTGCTCGTGCGCGAGCCAGGCCAGCCGGGCCAGGGTGGCCACCACCCGGTCCCGGATCAGCTCCAGCGAGGCGCGCACCTGAAGCTGCTCGACGTTCTCGGTGAGGTCCCGCGAGGTCATGCCCTTGTGCACGTGCTCGTGCCCGGCGAGCGCGCTGAACTCCTCGATCCGCGCCTTCACATCGTGCCGGGTGACCCGCTCCCGCTCCGCGATCGAGGCCAGGTCGACCTGGTCGAGCACCCGCTCGTACGCCTCGACCACGCCGTCCGGCACGGGTACGCCGAGGTCACGCTGGGCGCGGAGCACGGCGAGCCAGAGCCGCCGCTCCATCCGGACCTTCTCCTCCGGCGACCAGAGGGCGACCAGTTCTGGCGAGGCGTACCGGTTGGCGAGCACGTTCGGGATCGTCGTCACGTACCTCATTGTCCGTCACCCGGCCGGACGGCCGAGGACCGGGCCACCGCCCGCCGGCGGGCCAGACCGCCGGTGAAAAACGCCAGACCGGCCGCTCAGGGCGGTGCGGGCCGGCCGGTGAGCGCCCGCCACAGCAGCGCGCACGCCTCCTGCTCGGTGTCGAACACCTGCCGGACGTCGTACGTGCCGCGCTCGTAGGCACCGACCTCCCAGCCCGTGCCCGACGACCGGCGCAGGAACCAGAAGTCGGGAGGGACCGGCGCGTGCTCGTGTACGCCCTGCACCTCGAAGGCGTCCGGGGACAGCCCGGCGGCCAGCAGGGCGTCCCGTACCTCGCGCCGGTCCACTCCGCGACCTCCGATGGTTTTCAGCAGATGGGCACGCCGCCGCCCAGGCCGCCCTGGCGGGGCATCGCGTCCGCGGTGCACGCCGGGGTGTCGCCGCCCAGGTACTCCTCGACGAGGAAGTGGTTGTCGATCAGCCACTGGACGCTCAGCGTCGCACCGGCCTGCGGGAGGTACGCCGGGTTCAGCTGGAACTGGGTACCCAGGCCGGGCTGGGCGAACCACGGCGCGATCGGTCCGGAGTCGACGTCGAACGCCTTGAGCACGCAGTAGGTGTGGTAGTTGGCGAGCGGCGCCGCAGGCGGGACACCAGGGCGAGGCGGCGGGGTGTTGAGGTTCTGCGGGGGCAGCGAACGGGCACCGAACGGGGTGCCGAGCGGGGCCAGGAACGCGCCGCCGGGGAAGCCGAAGCGGTCGAGGCGGTAACCGGCCAGCATCGTCTGCCGGTTCTTGATCGCCGCGCCGTTCGGGTCGAGGACGTAGCCCTGTTGCGGCGGGTAGAGGAAGCTGGCCGGACTGCCGGCGGTGTACCTGGCCAGGAACTGGGCCTCGGTCTGCACGCCGAACCGCTGGTAGCCGGCGAGCAGCGGCCCGACCGGGCTCGCGGCGGGCAGTTGGGCCGGGCCGAGCAGCCGGTTGTTGTCGAGGAACTCGCTGGTCGCGGGCGCGTTCGGCGGCAGGCCCGGACGGCAGAGGGTCTGCTGGGGCGGCGGTTGCGGCTGGTCGTCGGAACGAGCGGCCGGCGACCGCGGTCCACCAGGGCCGTCCGGGTCCTCGTTGAGCGCCGTGGCCTGGGCCTGCGGGATCGGCGCGGCGATCTGATGGGCGCCAGCGGGCAGCAGGATCAGGGCCGCACCGGAGAGTACGGCGATGAGCCAGCGTCTGCGTTTCACTACAAACCTCCCGAATAAGGACGAACGGCGTCCTTATTCTTGGGAGACGTAGACGTGAAGGTGAGGGATTGTCCTCTTCGTACCGGAAAGGTGGACCGGCGACCCTCAGCGCTCCAGGATCGCCGTCACGCCCTGACCACCGGCCGCGCAGATCGAGATCAACCCGCGCCCGCTCCCCTTCTCGGCGAGCAACTTGGCCAGGGTGGCGACGATCCGGCCACCGGTGGCGGCGAACGGGTGCCCGGCGGCCAGCGAGGAACCGTTCACGTTGACCCGCTCCCGGTCGATCGCGCCCAGCGGGGCGTCCAGGCCGAGCCGGTCCTTGCAGAACTCCGGCGACTCCCAGGCGGCGAGGGTGGCCAGCACCTGCGAGGCGAACGCCTCGTGGATCTCGTAGTAGTCGAAGTCCTGGAGCGTCAGCCCGGCCCGGGCCAGCATCCGGGGCACCGCGTACGCGGGTGCCATCAGCAGCCCCTCGTCGCCGTGCACGAAGTCGACCGCCGCTGTCTCCGACCAGCTGAACCAGGCCAGCACCGGGAGGTTGTGCGCCGTCGCCCACTCCTCGCTGGCCAGCAGCACGGTGGACGCGCCGTCGGTGAGCGGCGAGGAGTTGCCGGCGGTCATCGTGGCCTGCTCGGCGTCCGGACCACGGGTGCCGAAGACCGGTTTGAGCGAGCCGAGCTTCTCCAGGCTGGTGTCCGGACGCAGGTTCTGGTCCCGGGTCAGGCCCAGGTACGGCGTCATCAGGTCGTCGAAGAAGGCCCGGTCGTACGCGGCGGCCAACCGCTGGTGCGAGCGCAACGCCAACTCGTCCTGCGAGCGCCGGTCGATCTGCCAGTGCAGCGCGGTGCGCGCGGCGTGATCCCCCATGGACAGGCCGGTACGCGGCTCGGCGTTGCGCGGGATCTCCGGTTTGAACGGCTGAAGCGGGCGCAGCTTCGCCGCGACCTTGAGGCGCTCGCCCAGGGTCCGGGCGGAGTTGAGTTTGAGCAGCGTGCGGCGCATCTCCTCGTTGACCGCCAGCGGAGCGTCGGAGGTGGTGTCCACACCGCCGGCGATGCCCACGTCGAGCTGCCCGAGAGCGATCTTGTTGGCGACCAGGATCGCCGCCTCCAGGCCGGTGCCGCAGGCCTGCTGGATGTCGTACGCCGGGGTGTGCGGGTCGAGCCGGGATCCGAGCACCACCTCGCGGGTGAGGTTGAAGTCGCGGGAGTGCTTGAGCACCGCCCCGGCCACCACCTCGCCGACCCGCTGACCGGCCAGCCCGTACCGGGCGACCAGACCGTCCAGCGCCGCGCCGAGCAGGTCCGCGTTGGACGCGTCCGCGTAGCGGGAGTTGGACCGTGCGAAGGGGATGCGGTTGCCCCCGATGACCGCGACCCGCCGGATGCTCTGCACGATCCGCCTCCTCGAGATGTGTTGCTCGAACCCTACTCGCCAGTAGGCTACGCCCATGACCGACAGGTACGCGAGCTTCGTCCAATCGGCCGCCGGCCGCGCGCTGGTCAAGCGTCTCGGGCTGCCCGACCCGCCACGACTGCGCCGGCACCAGCCCGGCGACCCGCTGCTGCCCGGGCCGGCGCTGCTCGGCGCGGCCGCCGGGGGCCGGCTCGCCGAGCCGGTCGCCAAGCTCCTGACCGCCGCCGGGGTCGAGCTGGCCGACCCGGCCGCCACCCCCGCCGCCGGCGACACCCCGCAGCGGTACGGCGCACTGCTCTTCGACGCCACCGGCATCACCGACTCGACCGGCCTGCGCCAGCTCTACGACTTCTTCCATCCGCAGGCCCGGGCCGTGCTGCCGAGTGGTCGGGTGATCGTGCTGGGCACCCCGCCGCGGGAGTGCCCGACGCCGCGCGAGGCGACCGCCCAGCGCGCCCTGGAAGGGCTGGTCCGCAGCATCGGCAAGGAGTTCGGCCGGGGGGTGACCGCACAGCTCGTCCACGTGACCCGCGACGGCAACGCACCCGGCACGCTCACCAGCCTCGAATCGACTCTCCGGTTCCTGCTCTCCGGCCGGTCCGCGTACGTCTCCGGGCAGGTCGTCCGGGTCGGCACCGGCGACGCGAGCGCACCGGACGACTGGGACCGCCCACTCGACGGGCAGGTCGTGCTGGTCACCGGCGCGGCCCGGGGCATCGGTGCGGCGCTGGCCCGGGTGCTCGCCCGGGACGGGGCGCGGGTGGTCGCGCTGGACATCCCGGCCGCCGGCGACGCGCTGGCCGCGGTGGCGAACGACATCGGCGGTACGGCCGTCCAACTCGACCTGACCGCGCCGGATGCGCCGACCCGACTCGCCGAGCACCTGGCCAGCCGGCACGGCCGGGTCGACGTGGTGGTGCACAACGCCGGCATCACCCGGGACAAGACGCTCGGCCGGATGGACGCCGACCGGTGGGACCAGGTCATCGACGTCAACCTCTCCAGCCAGGAACGGATCAACGACGTGCTGCTGGAGAGGGAGCTGATCCCGGCCGGCGGCCGGATCGTCGCGGTCTCCTCGATCGCCGGGATCGCCGGCAACCGCGGGCAGACCAACTACGCCACCAGCAAGGCCGGCGTGATCGGGCTGGTCGACTCGCTCGCCCCGGCCCTGCACGACCGCAGGATCAGCGTCAACGCGGTGGCCCCCGGCTTCATCGAGACCCGGCTGACCGCACGCATTCCGCTCGTGGTCCGTGAGGCCGGCCGGCGGATGAACAGCCTGGCCCAGGGCGGGCTGCCGGTGGACGTGGCCGAGACGATCGGCTGGCTGGCCTGGCCGGCCAGTGGCGCGGTCAGCGGCAACGTGGTCCGGGTCTGCGGCCAGAGTCTGCTGGGCGCGTGATGGGCACGCCGAGGGAGACCGAGCCGGTCACCCGTACCCGGGTCGAGCTGCCCCGGATGCCGGCGGCCGGGGCGCTCTACCGGCGGGCCCTGCTCGGCGCGGTGCCGGGCCTCGGCGGCGGGCGGCGCGGGCCCGGCCTGCCGGCGGTCGAGTTGACCGCGGGCGGGATGACCGTCGACCGGACGCACCTGGCCGACTACGACCGGGTCTGCGGGTTCCGATTCACCGACCGGCTTCCCGTGACGTATCCGCACGTGCTGGGCTTCCCGCTGACTCTGCGGCTGATGACCGCGCCGGACTTCCCCATCCCGCTGACCGGCCTGGTGCACGTCGGCAACCGGATCACCGTGCACCGTCCGATCACCGCCGACGAAACCCTCGACTTCACGACGTACGCGGAGAACCTGCGTCCGCACGACCGGGGGCGGCAGGTGGACGTGGTGCTCGTCGGCTCGGTCGACGGGAAGGTGGTCTGGGTTGGTGTCTCGACGTACCTGGGCCGGGAGCGCAAGCCCGGCGGCGGCGAGGGCCGAGACCGGAGCGGACGCCCCGAGGCGCCGGCCGCCACGGCCCGCTGGCGGGTGGAACCCCGGGTCGGCAGGGAGTACGCGCGGGTCTCCGGGGACCACAACCCGATCCACACCTCCCTGCTCGGGGCGCGGCTGTTCGGCTTCCGCCGGCCGATCGCGCACGGCATGTGGAGCAAGGCGCGCTGCCTGGCCGCTGTGGAGAACCGGCTGCCGGACGCCTGCACCGTCGAGGTCGCCTTCAAGTTGCCCGTACCGCTACCGAGCACGGCGAGCTTCGCCGTGTTGCCGGACGGCGGGTTCGCCCTGCACGACTCGCGCGGCCGACCGCACCTGACGGGCCTCGTGCGCTGACGTGCCCCTGCCGACCCGGATGGGGGTTGGCAGGGGCGTTCTTGTGCGCTAGGTTCTTCTCAAATCGAGATATTCTCAGAATGAGAGAGACGTGGTGAACGAACAGGATTTCCTGGCCGCGTACGACCCACGGGCCTATCCGTCGGTCGCGGTGACCGTCGACGTGGTGGCACTGACCATTCGCGACGGCGCGCTGCACCTGCTGCTGATCCGGCGTGGCCACCCACCGTTCGAGGGGCACTGGGCGCTGCCCGGCGGCTTCGTCCGACCCGACGAGGACCTGACCGCTGGCGCCCGACGGGAGCTGGCCGAGGAGACCGGGCTCGGTGGCGAAGGGCTGCGCCGCGTACATCTGGAGCAGTTGGGCAGTTACGGCGCCCCGGACCGCGACCCGCGGATGCGTGTCGTCTCGATCGCCCACCTCGCGTTCGCCCCCGACCTGCCGGACCCGGCCGCCGGCACGGACGCCGACGAGGCGATCTGGCTGCCGGTGACCGCGTTGACCAGCCGGCAGCTCGCCTTCGACCACGGCCGGATCATCGACGACGCGCTGGAACGTGCCCGGTCCAAGCTGGAGTACACGCCGCTCGCGACGCGCTTCCTCGCCGCCGAGTTCACGATCAGCGAGCTGCGCGCCGTCTACGAGACGGTCTGGGGTCACCCGCTGCACGCCGGCAACTTCCACCGCAAGGTGCTCTCCGTGCCGGGCTTCGTGGAGAGCACGGGCGCCAGCACCGAGCACGGTGGTGCCCGGGGTGGCCCCCGCGCCCGGCTCTACCGGCCCGGTGACGCCCGGCTGCTGCACCCGGCGCTGCTGCGGCCCGCCCGCGAGGAGACGGTGCGATGAGGACCGCGGCGGCCATCGAGCTGGTCGCGGCGGCCCGCACCGACGCCGACCTGTTCGGCACGGACCACCCGGCCCGGCGTTACCGCGAGCTGGTCGCGGCCCTGCACCCCGACCGCCTGGCAGGCGCCCCGGCGGTACGCGCCGAGGCCACCGAGGCGTTCGTCCAGGTCACCACCCGATGGAAGGCCCGACAGGTCACCGTCCTCGGCGACTACCGGCTCGGTGCTCCGGTCCACTCGGGCGACCTGGCCGAGCTCTACGACGTCGGCGACGACCGGCTGCTCAAGCTCCCCCGCCGGCCCACCGACAACGACCTGATGGCCCGCGAGGCGCACGCCCTGCGCACCATCGCCGAGCACGGCGACCCGCGCTACCTGCCATACGTGCCCCGGCTGGTCGACGAATTCCGGCACTCCGACGGCGCGACCGGCGCCGAACGGCGGATCAACGTGCTCGCCACAGCACCCGGCCTGCACGATCTCGACGAGGTGCGGCGCGCGTACCCGGACGGGCTGGACGCCCGGGACGTGGCCTGGATGTGGCGTCGGCTGCTGGTGGCGCTCGGCCTGGCCCACCGGGCGGGCGTGGTGCACGGCGCGGTCCTGCCGCGACACGTGCTGATCGAGCCGGACGCCCACGGCGTGGTGCTCGTCGACTGGTGCTTCTCCGCCCCCGTCGGCAGCACGATCCCCGCGATGGTGCCGGGACACGACGCCGAGTGGTACCCGGAGGAGATCTGCCGGAAGCGGCCCTGCGGCCCCGGCACCGACATCGCCATGGCCAGCCGCTGCATGAGCTGGCTGCTGGGGCCGCACGGGCCCCGCGAGCTGCACGACTTCGCGCGGGGCTGCCGGCAGCGGTCCCTGGACGCCCGACCCGACGACGCCTGGCGTCTGCTGCGCGAGCTCGACGAGGTGCTGGACCGGCTCTACGGGCCACGCACCTTCCGACCATTCACCCTCAACCCCTGAGGAGCTGTCATGGGCAGTGGAATCTGGTCCACCGACGTGTACGACGCCGCCGACCGCTACCGGCGCTCCACCGGCCGCAGCGCGTTCTCCTACAGCGACAGCGGGGCACGCAAGGTGCACCCCGCGCTCGACCCCCGGGACGCGACGCGCGAGAGCCGGGACTCCGACGAGCACCCCCGGTCGACGCCCATCGCGGTGCTCTTCGACGTGACCGGCTCGATGGGCAAGGTGCCGCGTGTCCTGCAGACCAAGCTGCCGCAGCTACTCGGCCTGCTGCAACGACAGGGCTACGCGAGCGACCCGCAGATCATGTTCGGCGCGATCGGCGACGCCACCTGCGACCGGGTGCCGTTGCAGGTCGGCCAGTTCGAGTCGGACAACCGGATGGACGACGACCTCGGCCGGATCGTGCTGGAGGGCGGTGGCGGCGGGCAGATGAGCGAGTCGTACGAGCTGGCCATGTACTTCATGGCGCGGCACACCGTCACGGACAGCTGGGAGAAGCGCGGCCGGCGCGGCTACCTGTTCATCATCGGCGACGAGCTGGCCTACCCGCAGGCGCGGGCGCGGGAGGTGGCCGGTCTGATCGGCGACGACCTGGCCGAGGACGTACCGCTGCGGCAGGTCGTCGACGAGGTGACCAGCCGCTGGGACACCTACTACCTGCTCCCGGCGGGCAGCCACTACGCCGGCAACGCCAAGGTCCTCGACTTCTGGCGGGACCTGCTCGGGCAGAACGCCGTCGTGCTCGACGACCTCGACGCGGTCTGCGAGACCATCGCGCTCACCATCGGTCTCGGCGAGCAGGCCATCGACCTGGACGAGGGCCTGCGCGACCTGGACCGTACCGGCTCCGGGGCCACCGGCACCGTGTCCAAGGCGCTGGCCCGCCTCGGCCGGGGGCGGCGGGCCGAGGTGTCGACGCTGCCGGCCTTCCGGGACACCGGCGGTGCGGTGACCCGGCTGTGAGGCACGTGGCGGTGGTCGACCTCGGCTACGGCGACGCGGGCAAGGGCACGGTGGTGGACTGGCTCTGCGCCACCCGCCCGGTGCACACGGTGGTCCGCTTCAACGGGGGCGCGCAGGCGGCACACAACGTCGTGCTGCGCGATGGGCGGCACCACACGTTCGCGCAGTTCGGTGCCGGCACGTTCCATCCCGGCGTCCGTACGCACCTGTCGCGTTACGTGGTGGTGGACCCGCTGGCGCTGGCCGCCGAGGCTGACCATCTCGCCACGGTCGGGGTGCCCGACGCGCTCGACCGGCTGACCGTCGACGGGGAGGCGCTGCTCGCCACCCCGTACCACCGGGCAGCCAACCGGGCCCGGGAGATCGCCCGGGGAGCCGACCGGCACGGCTCCTGCGGGCTGGGGGTGGGTGAGGCCGTCGCGTACGGCCTCACCCACCCCGACGACGCGCCCCGGGTCGGCGACTGCCTCCGTCCGGCGGTGCTACGCCGCAGGTTGACCGCCCTGCGGGATCGACTGACCGCCGAACTCGGCGCGCTGGACGCACCGCCGGTCGAGGACTGCCTGCCCGCCTTCACCGGGTTCGCCGAGCGGGTCGCGATCGTCGAGCGGAGCTGGCTGGCCGCCGCGCTGCGTACCGGGACCTGCGTCTTCGAGGGCGCGCAGGGCGTGCTGCTCGACGAGTGGCACGGCTTCCACCCGTACACCACGTGGAGCACCACCACGTTCGCCAACGTCGACACCCTGCTCGCCGAGGCGGGTCTGCCCGACACCGTGACCCGGGTCGGGGTGCTCCGGCTCGTCACCACCCGGCACGGGGCCGGTCCGCTGGTGACCGAGGACCCGGCCCTGCCACTGGCCGATCCGCGTAACCCGCCGAACCCCTGGCAGGGTCGGTTCCGGTTCGGCCACTTCGACGCGGTCGCCCACCGGTACGCCCTCGCCGCAGCCGGCGGGGTCGACGGCCTGGCGCTGACCCACCTCGACCTCGCCGGCCCCGGGCTCCGGATCTGCCGCCGCTACGACACCACCGACCGGCTCACCCCGGGCCCGCCCGGCGACCTGGAGCGGCAGGCCGCGCTCACCGCCCGCCTGCTGCGCTCCCGCCCCCGGTACGACGACGACCCGCCGTCCGACTGGGCGGAGACTGTGCGCACGGAGCTGGGCACCCCGGTGGTGCTGACCTCGCACGGCCCCACCGCCGACGACAAGACCCCGCACGGTCCGCTGCTCGCCCCACCGGCCCTGGTCTGCTCGGCCTGACGCCGGAGCCGAAGGCGGGTGATCCGGCGACTCGGCCACCGGCCGGGTCCCGCCCGACGAGCATGGGGGCATGGAAGCCCTGCTCGACCTCCTGCGCGGAACGGTCACGTCGCCGTGGGTGTATGTGGTGATCTTCGGGCTCACCGCGGTCGACGGGTTCTTCCCTGCGGTGCCGGGCGAGGCCGCAGTGATCACCGCGGCGGTGCTCTCCGCCGACGGTGGGCACCCCAACCTGGTCCTGGTGATCGTCGGCGCCGCGCTCGGCGCGCTGGTCGGCGACCACATCTCGTACGCCATCGGGCGGGGCGGGGGCGCGAAGCGGCTGGCCCGACTGCCCGACGGCAGCCGACGCCAGGCCAGCTCCGAGTGGGCTCGACGGGCGGTGGACCGGCGTGGCGGGCTGATCCTGACCACCTCCCGGTACGTGCCGGGTGGCCGGACCGCCGTGACCCTCACCATGGGCGCGGTGCGCTATCCCCGCCGGGCGTTCCTGCTGTACGACAGCATCGCGACGGTCACCTGGGCGCTGTACTGCGGGCTGCTCGGCTACTTCGGCGGGCTGGCCTTCGAACGCGACCCGGTACGCGGTGTGCTGGTCGGTGTCGGGCTCTCGCTGATCATCACGTTCGGCCTGGAGGGGATCCGTTGGCTCCGCCGCCGGGCACACCGCCGGGCCGCCTCCCGCCACTGATCCGCCGCTCGCCCCTGCTCCGCCGCTCGCCGGTTCGGTGCGCCAGTCGTTAGGAGGGGTCCCTTCCTATACCGGAGGCGTTAACAAGGTGCCCTTCCTTACTCCTGTGGGCGCCAGGTGACGCCATGCAGGAGTTGGGCGGCGCCGAGCCAGGCCACGTTCATCATCCGGGTGGCGGTCTTCTCCGGGTCGGCCTCCGGGCGGTCCGCGAGCCAGTCGGCCAGCGACTCGGTCGCGCCCACCAGGGCGTACGCGACCACCTCCAGGTCGGTGCCGGCCACCTCGCGCCCCTCGGCGCGCAGCGCGTGGTCGAGCATCCCGGCGACCACCTCGACCAGCCGGGTACGCATGGTGGCCAGTTCCCCGGCGAACGGCTGCTCGCCCCGCGCCTGCCGGTAGAGCACGGCCCAGCCGTCGCGGTGCGCGCCCACGAAGCCGAAGAACGCCTTCAGCCCACGCCAGAGTCGTTCGTCGGCCGGCAGGTCGGGGGCGGCGGCGCCGGCGATGGCCTGCATCATCCGGGTGCCCTCCCGGTGCAGGCAGGCGACGAAGAGCTCCTCCTTGGTGCCGAGGTACGCGTAGACCATGGGCTTGGAGATGCCGGCGTCCTCGGCGATCTCGTCCATGCTCGCGGCGTGGAAGCCGCGCCGGGAGAAGACCTTGACTGCCGCGTCGAGCATCTGCTGCTCGCGGACGGCCCGTGGCAGGCGCTTGAAGGTGGGAGCGGTGGACACCTTGCGAGCATACCTACTCGTGCGTAGGGTTACGCCGGAGTAACCAAATCTTCCGGAAGGCGCACCTGATGACTGACTTCGACCCGGCCACCTTCGCCAACGTCGGCCCCAAGGAGTTCGCCCAGCTGGTCAAGTCCACCCCGGACGACAAGATCGCCCAGGTGATGTCCGGTGACCTGCGCGGCAAGGTCCTGGGCGAGGTCTTCGGCCGGATGCCGTCGCTGTTCCGCGCGGACCGGGCCGGCTCCACCAACGCGGTCATCCACTGGGTCATCACCGGTCGCCCGGACGGCGGCAGCGACACCTACGAGGTGGTCATCGCCGACGGCAAATGCGACGTGAACGAGACCCCGCAGCACGACCCGAAGCTGAGCCTGACCATGGGCCCGGTCGAGTTCCTGAAGATCGTTTCCGGCGGCGCCAACCCGGTGATGATGTTCATGACCGGCAAGCTGAAGGCGAAGGGCGACCTCGGCCTGGCCGCCAACATCGCCAACCTGTTCGACATCCCCAAGGCCTGACATGGCCGAGTTCTCGCTCGACCTGACCGAGGAACAGCGGGATCTGCGCGACTGGGTGCACGGCTTCGCCGCCGAGGTCGTGCGCCCGGCCGCAGCCGAGTGGGACGCGCGCGAGGAAACCCCGTGGCCGGTGATCCAGGAGGCCGCCAAGGTCGGCCTCTACGGCTTCGAGTTCCTCGCCACCTGCTGGGCGGACCCGACCGGGCTCTCCCTGCCCATCGCCAGCGAGGAACTCTTCTGGGGTGACGCCGGCATCGGGCTGAGCATCTTCGGCACCTCGCTCGCGGTCGCCGCCATCTACGGCGCGGGCACTCCCGACCAACTGGTCGAGTGGGTGCCGCAGTGCTTCGGCGACGTCGGCTCGCCGGCCGTCGCCGCGTTCTGCACCTCCGAACCGGAGGCCGGCTCCGACGTGGGCGCGATGCGGACCAGGGCGGTCTACGACGAGGCCACCGACGAGTGGGTGCTGACCGGGCAGAAGGCGTACGCCACCAACGGCGGGATCGCCGGGGTGCACGTGGTCACCGCCTCGGTCGACCCCACGCTCGGATCCCGGGGGCAGGCGGCGTTCGTCGTACCGCCGGGCACGCCCGGCCTGGCCGCGACCCGCAAGCTGCGCAAGCTGGGTCTTCGCGCGTCGCACACCGCCGATGTCTTCCTCGACGGGGTACGGGTGCCTGGGCGCTGCCTGCTCGGTGGCCGGGACGCCCTGCTGCAACGCCTCGACCGGGCCCGCTCCGGCCAGCGGGCCACCGGGCAGGCCGCGATGCGCACCTTCGAGCTGTCCCGACCCACGGTGGGCGCGCAGGCGCTCGGGGTGGCCCGGGCCGCCTACGAGTACGCGCTGGACTACGCCAAGGACCGGGTCCAGTTCGGACGGCCGATCATCGAGAACCAGGCGGTCGCGTTCGCGCTGGCCGACATGCGTACCGAGATCGACGCCGCGCGACTGCTGGTCTGGCGGGCCTCCTGGATGGGCCGCAACAACCGCCCGTTCACCGCCGGCGAGGGGTCGATGTCGAAGCTCAAGGCCGGCGAGGTGGCGGTGTCCGTCACGGAGAAGGCGGTGCAACTGCTCGGCGGGGCCGGCTTCCTGCGGGACCACCCGGTCGAGCGCTGGTACCGGGACGCAAAGATCTACACCATCTTCGAGGGCACCTCGGAGATCCAGCGACTGGTCATCTCCCGGGCGATCTCCGGGATGCAGATCCGCTGACCTGCGTCCGCTCCTGGCCCACCCCCGAAGCACCGGGTGTCGGGCCAGGAGCCGGGCCGGCCTCCCACGATCCGTGCCGTCTTCGTCACCCCATGCCCATGCTGGCTGGGCCTGGTGCCGCACCCAGTGCATGATCAAGGAAGACGCCCCGACGGACGGGGAGCCCCTTGCCCCGTCCGCGCACCACCCCGCCAAGGAGGTCTGCGGCATGGACCTGCCGTTCATCGTTGCCACGCTGACCCGTCGTGGGTTGCTCACGCCGGGCCGGCCGGTCCGGATCGCCTCGCAGCTCAACGCGTTGCGCAAGTGGGGTTGGAGTCTGGCCGGCGAACTGCGTCAGGCAGCCGCCCGGGACCCCGGCCGGACAGCGGTCATCGACGAGGACGGCGTCGAGCTGACCTATCAGGACCTGCTGGAGCGGGCCGAGCGGATGGCCCGGTCAATGCGTGCGGGGCTCGGCGTACAGGCCGGCGACCGGATCGGCGTGCTCTGCCGCAACCACCACGGGCTGATCGAGACGATCGTCGCCGCCACCCTGCTCGGCGTCGACGCGGTCCTGGTCAACACCGGGCTGTCCGCAGCGCAGCTGGGCACCGTCGCCGAGGAACAGCGACTCCGGCTGCTGGTGCACGACGACGAGTTCGCCGACCGGGTCCTCGGCCTCCCCGCCGAGCTGCCCCGTCTCGACGAACGCGCCCGCGAGGAGCTGGTGGCCGGGGCGCTGCCGGGCGAACTGCACCCACCGGAGCGGGACGGCCGGATCATCGTGCTCACCTCGGGCACCACCGGCGCACCGAAGGGTGCCCGTCGTCCCACACCGAACGGCTTCGGCCCGCTGGTGTCCATCATCGACCGCATTCCGCTGCACACCCGCGACCGGGTGCTGATCGCGGCACCGATCTTCCACACCTGGGGATTCGCCGCTCTCCAGGTCTGCTTCGCGCTGCGGGCCACCATCGTGCTGCACCGCCGCTTCGACCCGGCCGCCACACTCGCCGCCCTGGTGCAGCACCGGTGCGACGCGCTGTTCGCCGTGCCGGTGATGGTGCAGCGGCTGCTGGAGGTGCCCCCGCCGGACCCGCTTCCCTCGCTCAAGGTCGTCGCGGTCAGCGGATCGGCGCTGCCCGGCGGGCTCGCCTCGGCGTTCATGGACGTCTACGGCGACGTGATCTACAACCTGTACGGCTCGACCGAGGTCTCCTGGGCATCCATCGCCGCACCGGCCGACCTGCGCAAGGCACCCACCACCGCAGGCCGGCCGCCGCACGGCACCCGGTTGGAGATCCTCGACGACGACGGCGAACCGGTGGCCGGTGGCCGGGTCGGGCGGATCTTCGTCGGCAACGAGATGCTCTTCGAGGGCTACACCTCCGGTGGCAGCCGGGAGACCCGCGACGGTCTGCTGGACACCGGCGACCTCGGCCGACTCAACGCCGACGGGCTGCTCTTCGTCGACGGCCGCGCCGACGACATGATCGTCTCCGGCGGCGAGAACGTCTTCCCGTCCGAGGTGGAGGACCTGCTCGCCCAACTGCCCCAGGTCCGCGAGGCGGCCGTGATCGGCGTACCCGACCCGGAGTACGGCCAGCGGCTGGCCGCGTTCCTCGCTCTGCACCCCGGCGAGACGCTCGACCCCGAGGCGGTCCGCGAGTACGTCCGGCACTACCTGGCCCGGTTCTCCGTACCCCGTGACGTGATCTTCGTGAAGTACCTGCCCCGCAACGCCACCGGCAAGGTGCTCAGCCGCGAGCTGCGCCGCTACTACGGCTGACCGGCCACTCAGGGATAGAGGGTCAGGCCCGGAGCCCGCGCCAGCTCGACGAGCTCCTGCGAGGTCAGCAGTGCCTCCGGGGCGGCTGACTCGGGTGGGCTGTCGTCCCCGTCCCCGTCCCCGTCCCCGTCCCCGTAGAGAAGGTTGCCCACCCGGACCGTCACCGACGTCCCGTCCGACCGCTGGAGCTGCACCATGCGCAGGATCCCGCCGGCCGGGTCCCTACTGGTGCTGAGGGTCGCCACCCCGTCCTCGCCCAGCGCCCGCACCTCACAGTCCCGGCCGTCGGGCGTGCCCGCACAGTCCGTCCGCGCCTCGACCGACGTGGGCCGCACACCCACCTCGAGATGGCTACGCTGCCCGTCCCGGGTGAGCGTCGCGATCGTCGTGTACTCGCGGTACGGGGGCTGGTACGTGAACTGCGGCTGATCGCACTCGGGGATCGTCCCGGTCACTGTGAGGTTCGTTGGCACGGTGGCGGCCAGGGCCGCCCGCAGCGCCGTGGTCAGCCGGGGCACGCCCGCCTCCGGCCGCTCCGTCGGGCTCACGCGCACCGTGTCGTACGTCTGCAGCGGCAGCTCCGGGCCGCTGGGCGACGGGTTCACCACCGCGCAGAGCGACGCGCTGGCGGCGGGCGACCCGGAGCCCAGCGACGGCAGTGTCATCCCGCCCGGTCCCGCCCCCGGGGCGGCGACCAGGGTCGGCACCACCGCGACGGTCGCGACGGCGGCAGCCACCCCGGTGCCGGTCAGCGTCCACGCCCGGTGCCGGCGACGCTGCCGGTCGGTGGCGATCAGCGCGTCCAGGTTGATTCGGCTCGGCGGCGACTCCGC
The DNA here is from genome assembly GCF_042658605.1 of Micromonospora vulcania. Taxonomy (NCBI): domain Bacteria; kingdom Bacillati; phylum Actinomycetota; class Actinomycetes; order Micromonosporales; family Micromonosporaceae; genus Micromonospora; species Micromonospora vulcania. Next base: position 150,602 of record NZ_JBHSQS010000013.1, read on the forward strand.
CACGGCCGCCCGGAACTGCTTGGTCAGCTCATCCATCGGTCCGTACCTCCTCGATTCGGGTCGGCACGTCGACGAGGCGACCGCGCAGCGCCTCGATCGCACGAGCCGACTGGCTCTTCACGGTGCCGGCGGTGCAGCCCAACTCGCGGGCGGTCTCCTCGACGGACAGGTCACAGAAGTAGCGCAGGACCAGGACCGCACGACGGCGCGGAGGCAGCTCGGCCAGCAGCGCGAGGATGGTCAGCCGGTCGGCCGTGCCGTCGGTGCTGCCGACCGTCGCCGGATGGTCCGGTACCTCGGCCCAGGCGGCCTCCCGTCGCCACGGCCGACGCCGCTCGTCCAGCCAGACCCGCAACAGGGTCCGTCGGACGTACGCGTCCGGACTGTCCATGACGGACACACGGGGCCAGTGCCGGAGCAGCTTGACCAGCGCCGTGGACACCAAGTCGTCGGCCGTGTGCCAGTCGCCGCACAACAGGTACGCCGTACGGCGCAGCGGCTCCAGTCGGGCACCGACGTAGTTGCGGTAGCCCTCGAAATCGACCGGCATTTCCCGCCACCCCCTCGTCTCACCGCTCAAACGGCGGCCAGGCGGGCGGAGGTTGCCCGGGTTCAGCCGGGAATCGTGATCCGGCCGTCGACCGCGGCGGAGGCGATGTCGGTGCGGTGCTGCGAACCGGCCAGCTCCACCCCGTCCACCAGCGCGTACGCGGCGGCGCGGGCGGCGGCCAGGTCGGCGCCGGTGGCCGTACCGCTGAGCACCCGGCCCCCGGCGGAGAGCAACGCGCCGTCACCGGCCCGGCGGGCGGTGCCCGCGTGGATGATGCCCGGCCGGTCGGCGCCGGTGATCACGTCGCCGGTGCGGGGTGCGGCGGGGTAGCCCTGCGCGGCGAGCACCACGGTGACCGCGGCACCGGGCCGCCACTGCAGCGGCGGATGCTCGGCCAGCGTGCCGGTGGCCGCCGCGTGCAGCAGCCCACCCAGCGGGGTCTCCAGCAACGCGAGCACCACCTGGGTCTCCGGATCGCCGAAGCGGGCGTTGAACTCGATGACCCGGGGGCCGGCCGCGGTGATCGCGAGCCCGACGTAGAGCAGGCCGGCGAACGGGGTGCCCCGGCGGCGCAGCTCGGCCAGGGTGGGGTGGACCACGTCGCGCATGACCTCGTCGACCAGGCCGGACGGCGTCCAGGGCAGCGGTGCGTACGCGCCCATGCCACCGGTGTTCGGACCGGTGTCGCCGTCGCCGATCCGCTTGAAGTCCTGCGCGGGCAGCAGCGGCAGCGCCGCCTCCCCGTCGGTGACCACGAAGAGACTGACCTCCGGGCCATCGAGGAACTCCTCGACCACGACCCGGCCACAGTCCCGGGCGTGGGCCAGCGCGGCGGACCGGTCGTCGGTGACCACCACGCCCTTGCCGGCGGCGAGCCCGTCGTCCTTCACCACGTACGGGGCGCCGAACTCGTCGAGCGCCCGCGCGGTGCTCTCGTCGTCCGTGCAGACGTACGCCCGGGCGGTCGGCACACCGGCGGCGGTCATCACGTCCTTGGCGAACGCCTTCGAGCCCTCCAACTGGGCGGCCGCACCCGAGGGGCCGAACACGGCGATGCCCTTGGCGCGTACGGCGTCGGCGACGCCCGCGACGAGCGGCGCCTCCGGCCCGACCACCACCAGGTCGGCGGCCGTCTCCACGGCCAGCGCGGCCACCGCCGCCGGGTCGGTCGCGTTGACAGCACGCACCTCGTCGGCGACCCCGGCGATACCAGGATTACCCGGCGCCGCGATCAGCGCCGAAACGCTCGGATCATCAACGAGACCGAGCGCGAGCGCATGCTCCCGCCCCCCACCACCCAAAAGAAGTACCCGCACAAAGAAATCCTACTGTCCCCACCCCCCACCCCACCCACCCCCGCCACCCACCCCACCCCCGCCCCACCCCCAGCCCTCGCCGGTGATCATGGGGTTAGCGGGACAGTGGATCGCCAGAGAGCCCGCCAACCTCATGATCAGCGAGATCGGGCGGCGGCGAGGGCTTGGCGGACGGTTTGCGGGATGTAGTCGGGTTGAAGTGTGTCGGACCAGGTGAAGCGAAGGACGGTCCAGCCCGCGTTGACCAGGCGGTTCTGGCGGCGGCGGTCGGCGAAGACCGCCGCTGGCGAGGCGTGTGCGTCCCGGCCGTCGGCTTCAGCGATCAGCCTCGCGCCCCGCCAGCCCAGGTCGCCGATGCCGAGCAGGTAGCCGTCGTCGTCGCGTATCTCAAGCTGGAGAGCGTCAGGCGGTACCCGCCCGTCGACGCACCGGAGCCTCGCACGGGTCTCAAGCGGGGACTGTGCCCGACCGTCCGCTTCGGTCAGGTAGCCGCGCGCCGCTACCGCACCGCGCCTACCCCTGATCAGCACGGGGATGGTTGCCAGACACTCGGCGGTCAGCAGCCCCTGATTGAGTGCGGAGTCGAGCACCGAGACCGCCGCGTACCGCCGCTCGCGCAGAATTATCTCGGCCACGGTCACCCGCGACGTGGTCGCCGCGATTCCGTTTACCCGGAGCACCGCGTGGGGTGGATGTTCGAGCTGGTGCAGCATGATCGCGGGATCGGACACCCGCGCCAGCCTCGCCGCCCTGCCGGGCAGCGCCACATGGATCTCGTCACAACGCGGCAGACCAGCGATGCCGTGCAGCTCGGCTGCCGTACCGAACACTGCGTGCGCCTGTGGGCCCAGCGAGAGCACGGCGGCACGGATACGACACCGCCGGGCCGGCGGTTCGTCGGAGCGAGCGTTCGTGAGATAGACCGCCCGCGCGAGTGCCCGCCATCGGCCGACGGCCAGCATGTGGTCGATGTCGTTCCGGCTGAACCCCCCACGCAGCGCCTGCGCCCGAGTGATCAGACCATCCTGAACGGCGGCGATATGGCGAAGCCCGTCTGCGCGTTCCACGAAGCCAAGCTGCCCGCCCATCCAGCCGCTCCACCACCCCTGTGGACAACCCTGTGGACAGCCACACCCACGACCCCGGTGATCATGACGTTGGCGGGGCTCATATAGATCGAACCGCCCGCCAACCTCATGATCAACGCGGCGACCGTGGGGGGTGGGGGTGGGGGGGGGGGGTGGG
>NZ_JBHSQS010000014.1:0-67527 GCF_042658605.1 Micromonospora vulcania
TGGCTTTACAAGCACCCTGTTGAGTTCTCAAAGAACAACCACACACCGACCAGAAGCCCCACACTCAGTGGAACCCCGTTTCGGGGCAACCGCTCAAACCTACTTGGTCGAACTTTCATTGTCAACCTCGTATCCGAGGTGATCAATGTTGTTCGTCCGAACCCCGCGATGACGCACGCCGTATCCGGCGGTCGTTACTGTCGTGGGAATCCCGCAGACCGGCCGATCGCCGCTCTGCGGCTCTCTGCCCGGCTCCTGCCGGCTTCAGAACTCTACCCGGTCGGCTTCGCGTCCGCAACCCCGTTTCCGGAGTGTTCCGCACCGCCCGAATCCTCAGTCTCGCTCGGCGTTCCCGCCACGAGCCTGGTGCTCGTTCTCGGCCGGTTTGTCCGGCCTCCCCCGTGCAGAGAGAAAGTTACGCGGACGGTCCGGAGAAGGCAAATCAGGGTTCATCACTGGTTCGGCTGGCCCCAGATCCGACGGTCCCGACGCAGGCGGCGACGCGGGACGCACCGGCGTGCCAGAGTGTCAGACATGGATGAATCCGGGCTCGGCGTCACGGTGTACGCCGAGGAGGCGCTACTCGGCCTCCTCCTGCCCATCTGGCAGCTGGTGATCGGCGCGTTCGTGCTGCTCGTCCTGGTGCTCTCGGTGGGTCGCCTGGCCCGGCGGGGCAGGTCCCGGATGACCACCGCTCTGCTCGTCACCGCCGCGGTCATCGTCGGCTTCACGGCGGTCGGCGTCCTGCTGCAGGGGTGAGCCCCTCAGAGTCGGCGGTTGGCCAGGCTGGGCAGCTCCGCCCGGATGGCAGCGAGGCGGTCGAGGTCCAGGTCGGCGATGGACACTCCCGGGCCGTCCGGCAACTGGGTCAGCACCGTCCCCCAGGGGTCGACCACCATGCTGCGCCCGAAGCAGGTGCGGCCGGGGTCGTGGTCGCCGGTCTGGGCTGCGGCTACCACGAAGCACTGGTTCTCGATCGCGCGGGCCCGCAGCAGGACCTCCCAGTGATCGCGCCCGGTGTGCAGCATGAACGCCGCTGGGACCACCAGCAGTTGGGCGCCGCCATCGGTGGCGAGCCGACGGTACAGCTCGGGAAAGCGCAGGTCGTAACAGATCGACAGGCCGACCCGCAGCCCTTCGACGTCCACCACCACCGGCTGGACACCCGGAGCGACGGTCGCCGACTCCAGATATGAGACCTTGCCGGGGATCTCCACGTCGTACAGATGAATCTTGCGGTAGCTCGCGGCCAGGCTGCCGGACCGGTCGAAGACCAGGGACGTGTTCCAGGTGTGCTCCGGGTCCGGGCCGGCCTCGTGGAACGAGCCGGCCACCAGCCAGATGCCGAGCCGCCGGGCGATCCCGGCGAAGAAGCCGCCCACCTCCCCGTCGACCGGCTCCGGCTCGGGAAGCCCGGCGGCGGGACCGAGGTAGTCGACGTACTCCGGCAGGACGGCGAGGTCCGCGCCGCCGGCGGCGGCGCGTTCCAGCAGGGCCTCCGCGGCGGCCAGGTTGGCCTTGCGGTCATCCCGGGCGTTGAGCTGGCAGACGGCGACACGCATGAGCCCAGGGTACGGCCGCAGCGCCGGCACGGACAGCGTCAGATGCTGGCCAGCACCAGGGCCCCGGCCGCGAAGCCGAGGCCGGCGACCTGGACCGGACGCAGACGCTCCCGGTCGACGACGAGCGCGAGCAGCACGGTGCTGGCCGGGTAGAGCGCGGCGATGGCCGCGATGATGCTCAGGTGGCCACGGGCCGCCGCCGCGAGGAAGAGCGCGTTGGCCGCGCTGTCCAGCAGACCGGCCGCCGCTGCCCAGCCCAGCACACGCGGACCGAGCCGGAGCCGTACGCCGGTGCCGGCGGCGAGCGCGAGGCCGAACGCGATCGAGCTGGCCCGTACCGCTGCCACCGGCCACATGCCCGCGCTCTCGTCGGCCTGGCCGAGCAGCGTGAAGAAGACGCCGAAGAGCGCCCCGGCGGCGAGGGCGAGCCCCACCAGTCGCGCGGGGACGCCCCGTCGGCCGCCGCCCTCGCCCAGGCTGACCAGTGCGATCGCCAGCACGGCGAGGCCGGCGCCGGTGAGTGCCAGGGCACCCGGGAAGGTCGCGGTGACCAGTCCGGCGACGATCGGCACCACCGCGGCGGTGATCGCGGTGATCGGCGCCACGACGGCCATCATGCCGCTGGCGAGCGCCCGGTAGAGCAACATGACCCCGGCCGCGCCGGCCACGCCGGCAACGAGTCCCCAGGCGATGTCGCCGGCGGTCGGGGTGCCGGGCACGACCAGCACCAGCACGACCAGCAGCGGGACGCTGAGCAGCTGGGAGACCACGGTCACCGCGATCGGGTCGGCCCGGCGGGACGCCTTCCCACCGGAGAAGTCGGCCGTACCGAAGGCGACCGCGGACACCGCTGCAAGGACAATGGGGAACATGCGACTGTCGTACCATAATAGTGACCGTGAAGGATAGTTTGATGACCGAGACCGGAGCCGGCCGGGTGGGTGCGGTCACCGCCGCGGTGGCCCGTCAGGTACGCGAGCTACGCGCCGCCCGGGGCTGGTCCTTCGAGGAACTCGCCGGCCGGTCCGGGGTGAGCAAGGGGATGCTCGTGCAGATCGAGGGCGCGCGCACCAACCCGAGCGTCGGCACGCTGTGCCGGGTCGCCGACGCGTTCGGCGTCAACATCGCCCGGCTGCTGGAGCCCGCCGAGGAACAGACCGTGAAGATCACCTCGGCCACCGAGGCGCCGGTGCTCTGGCACGGCGAGCACGGCGGCACCGCTCGTCTGCTGAGCGGGCTGGGCGAGCCAGACCTGGTCGAGCTGTGGGACTGGCGGCTGGAGGCCGGGGAGTCGCACCCCTCCCCCGATCACCCGCGCGGCACCCGGGAGGTGCTGCACGTGCTGACCGGGACGGTGCTGGTCCGGGTCGACGGGCAGGACCACCCCGTCCGGGCCGGGGAGACGATCGAGTTCCACGCCGACCGGGAGCACGGCTACCGCAACGACGGTACGGAGCCGGCCCGGCTGATGATGGTGGCGGTCACCCCGTCGGGCGAGTGGGACCGGCGGACCCGCTCACGCCGGCCGCGTCAGGACTGAGCGGCCGGCGCGTGCGCGATCGGATCAGGCCGACTTCTCCTCGCGGTCCCGCCGGGCCCGACGGCCGGTGAACTCGCGCGGCACGATGGTCGGGTTGACGTTCTCCAGGACCACCTCGCGGGTGATCAGCACCCGGGCGGCGTCGGGGTTGCTCGGCACCTCGTACATCGCGGAGAGCAGAACCTCCTCGATGATGGCCCGGAGGCCACGGGCACCGGTGCCGCGCAGCATGGCCTGGTCGGCGATCGCCTCCAGCGCCGGCTGGTCGAACTCCAACTCGACCCCGTCCAGCTCGAACAGGCGCTGGTATTGCCGGACCAGGGCGTTGCGCGGCTCGGTGAGGATCCGCACCAGGGCGCTGCGGTCCAGGCTGCGCACGTTGGTGATCACCGGCAGCCGGCCGACGAACTCGGGGATGAGCCCGAACTTGAGCATGTCTTCCGGCATGACCTGGCTGAAGATGTCGTCGGTCGACCGCTCGGAGACCGACCGGAGCCGGGCACCGAAGCCGGTGCCGCCCTGCCCGGTGCGGGACTCGATGATCTGATCCAGCCCGGCGAAGGCACCACCACAGATGAACAGCACGTTGGTGGTGTCGATCTGGATGAACTCCTGGTGCGGGTGCTTGCGGCCGCCCTGCGGCGGCACGTTGGCAACCGTGCCTTCGAGCATCTTGAGCAACGCCTGCTGGACGCCCTCGCCGGAGACGTCCCGCGTGATCGACGGATTCTCCGACTTGCGGGCGATCTTGTCGACCTCGTCGATGTAGATGATGCCGGTCTCGGCGCGCTTGATGTCGTAGTCGGCGGCCTGAATCAGCTTGAGGAGGATGTTCTCCACGTCCTCGCCGACGTAGCCCGCCTCGGTCAGCGCGGTGGCGTCGGCGATGGCGAACGGGACGTTGAGCATCCGGGCGAGGGTCTGCGCCAGGTGGGTCTTGCCGCACCCGGTCGGGCCGAGCAGCAGGATGTTGGACTTGGCCAGCTCGACGGCGTCACTGCCGGAGCCCGGCGCACCGGCCGCCTCGGCCTGGATCCGCTTGTAGTGGTTGTAGACCGCGACGGCGAGCGCCTTCTTGGCCTGGTCCTGCCCCACGACGTAGTTGTCGAGGAACTGGCAGATCTCCATCGGCTTGGGAAGCTCTTCCCACTTCACCTCGCCGGACTCGGCCAGCTCCTCTTCGATGATCTCGTTGCAGAGATCGATGCACTCGTCGCAGATGTAGACCCCAGGGCCCGCGATGAGTTTCTTGACCTGCTTCTGCGACTTGCCGCAGAAGGAGCATTTCAGTAGGTCGCCGCCGTCACCGATCCGTGCCACCTACGTTCTCCCTGCACTCATCGGCCGGAGACCCGGCCCTGACCTGCGGACGCTGCGCTTCGCCCGGCTCCGTTCACTGCGCCGGGTCAACCGGCGAAGCGGTACGGACCCGACGTTACCCGCTGGCGGGGCATTCTCCGACCCCCAAAACGGGTGTGTCAGAGGTCGGCCGGGAACGGAAAGCCCGGCCAACCTCTGACCCGGTAGTGCTCAGCTGGCGGCGTTGGCGGCCAGCAGACCCTTCTTGCGGCTGGTCAGGATCGTGTCGACCAGCCCGTACTCCTTGGACTCCTCGGCCGTCATGATCTTGTCACGGTCGATGTCCTTGCGAACCTGCTCGATCGGGCGGTTGCAGTGCCGGGAGAGCATGTCCTCCAGCTGCGTCCGCATCCGGAGGATCTCCCGGGCCTGGATCTCGATGTCCGAGCCCTGCCCGTAGCCGCCCTCGGTGGCCGGCTGGTGAATGATGATCCGCGAGTTCGGCAGGGCCATCCGCTTACCCGGGGTGCCCGCCGACAGCAGCACCGCCGCCGCACTGGCGGCCTGCCCGAGGCAGACCGTCTGGATGTCCGGGCGGACGTACTGCATGGTGTCGTAGATCGCCGTCATCGCGGTGAACGAGCCACCCGGCGAGTTGATGTACATGATGATGTCGCGGTCCGGGTCGGTGCCCTCGAGCGTCAGCAGCTGGGCCATCACGTCGTTGGCCGACGCGTCGTCCACCTGGACGCCGAGGAAGATGATCCGGTCCTCGAAGAGCTTGTTGTACGGGTTCGACTCCTTGACCCCGTACGACGTGCGCTCGACGAACGACGGCAGAACGTAGCGGTTGTGCACGGCCGCGAACTGGGGCGGCAGGCTCAGGTCGGTCATCGTCAGCTCCTCAGCTCAGGGTCCCGGCGCCATCCGGAACCTGGGCGGCCCCGATGATCACCTTGTCGATGAAGCCGTAGTCCATGGCCTCCTGGGCGGTGAACCAACGGTCCCGGTCCGAGTCCGCCTCGATCTGCCCCTGACTCTGGCCGGTGTGGTGCGCGACCCGCTCCTGGAACATCCGCTTCGTGTAGAGCATCTGCTCCGCCTGGATGGCGATGTCGGACGCCGTGCCGCCCAGACCACCGGACGGCTGGTGCATCATGATCCGGGCGTGCGGCAGGGCGTACCGCTTGCCCTTGGTGCCCGCGCAGAGCAGCAGCTGGCCCATGGAGGCCGCCATGCCCATCGCCACGGTCGACACGTCGTTGTCGATGAACTGCATGGTGTCGTAGATCGCCATGCCGGAGTAGACCGAGCCACCCGGCGAGTTGATCCACAGGTTGATGTCGCGGTCCGGGTCCTCCGCGGCGAGCAGCAGCAGCTGCGCGCAGATGCGGTTGGCGACCTGGTCGGTCACCTCACTGCCCAGGAAGATGATGCGTTCCTTGAGCAACCGGTTGTAGACCGAGTCGTCGAGGTTGCCAATGGAGTCGCCACCGCGCGCGTCAATCGCCCGGAGCGACTTCTTGGGGATGTGCATGTCGGTCATGGCAGCCCTTCGCTCTCCGTACCGTCTTTCCCGACACTAACCGCTGTGCGGGGCGGCAGAGTCCCGGTCGGGGCACTGTTCGCTCTCAGCGCAGCTGCGTCGGGCACACCCGCGGCGCGGGCTTCCGGGCGTACCGGCGTACCCCGGAAATGGATTCGGCCGCCGTCCACCGCACAGCGGCGGACGGCGGCCGCACCCGACGATCAGTGTTCGTGGTTGTGCTCGGCCTCGTTGGCGGCACGCAGCGCGTCGAGGGTGACCTCGTTGCCGGCGGAGTCCTTGATCGTGATCCGCTCCATCACGGCCGCGAGCGCCTTGCCGCGCCGCACGTCGCCGAAGACCGCGGCCGCCGCGCCGGAGCGCACCAGCTGGTCGTAGTACTGCTGCGGGGCCATCCCGGCGCGCTGCGCCCGGTGCACGATCTCGTGACCGAACTCGTCGTCCGAGACCTGCACGTCCTCGGCGTCGGCCAGGGTGTCGAGCAGCAGCTGCACCTTGACCCCCTCGGTCGCCGCCTCGGCCAGCTCGGCGTCGATCTGCTCCTCGGTCTTCTCCTCGGCGGCGAGGTATTCCTCCAGGGAGGCGCCGATCCGCTCGAGCTGGTCGACCATCGCCTGCTTGCGGCTCTCGACCTCCTCGCGGACGACACCCTCCGGCGCCGGCACCTCGGCGGCCTCGACCAGCTGGGCGAGCGCCTTGTCCCGGGCGGCGTAGATCTGCTCGACCTGCTTGCCCTGGGTGACCCGCCCCCGCAGGTCGCCGCGCAGCTCCTCGATCGTGTCGAACTCGCTCGCCATCTGGGCGAACTCGTCGTTCAGCTCGGGCAGCTCCTTCTCCTTGACCGTACGCACGGTCACCGCCACCTCGGCGTCCCGACCGGCGAAGTCGCCGCCGACCAGCTGGGTGGTGAAGGTGGTGCTCTCACCGGCGGCGAGGCCGACCACGGCCTCGTCCAGGCCCGGCAGGAGCTGCTTGCTGCCCACCTCGTGGGAGATGTTGCTCGCCGAGCCGCCCGGCACGTCCTCGCCGTCGACGGTGGCGTTCAGGTCGATCTGGACGTAGTCGCCCTCGGCGGCAGCCCGCTCCACGGTCTTGAGGGTGGCGAACCGCTCGCGCAGGTTCTTCACCTGCTCGTCGATCTCGCTGTCGTCGATCTGCAGCTCGTCGACGGTGACCTCGATGGTCGTCGCGTCGGGCAGGGTGATCTCCGGCCGGACGTCGACCTCGGCGGTGAAGTTCAGCGAGTCACCGTCGTTGAACTCGGTGATCTCGACCTCGGGACGGCCCAACGTCTTCAGGTCGTGCTCGCGCACCGCGGCGAGGATGTTCTCCGGGATGGCGTCCTGGACCGCCTCGTTGAGGACGGTGCCCCGGCCCACCCGCTGGTCGATCACCGCGGTCGGCACCTTGCCCCGGCGGAAGCCCGGGACCTGGACCTGCGAACCGATCTCCCGGTACGCCTTCTTGAGGCTCGGCTCGAGCTCGACGAACGGCACCTCGATGGCGAGCCGCACGCGCGTCGGGCTCAGAGTCTCGACGGTGCTCTTCACAGGCGTACTCCTTGACGGATCTCAGTTGAGTCTGGGCGTGATTCAGCCCATCGAGTGTAGGCGAGCCGGACTGACACTCCGGCAGCGCCCGGGGACCGCGCGCTGCCGGGACGACCCGGCGGCGGACGACAGTCGGGGTGGCGGGATTTGAACCCACGGCCCCTCGCTCCCAAAGCGAGTGCGCTACCAAGCTGCGCCACACCCCGTGGCGACGAGCAGTCTATGCCGTCGGCGCAGCCGGGACGTGCCGGGGCCGCCCCCACCCGGACAGATTCCCTCGAAAACCCCACTCGGGCACGCGCTCCGCCGCACGACGAGCGCTTGGCGCGCTCGGTGGCGCGCTCGGTGGCGCGCTCGGTGGCGCGCTCGGTGGCGCGCTCGGTGGCGCGCTCGGTGGCGCAAGATCCGCGCAACATCGGGGAAAGAGTGGCCTCCCGGCGCGCGCAGGCCACTACATCCCTGAAGTTGCGCGGAGCTTGCCGGGGCGGCGCCCACGACGGGTGGCTCGGCTGGAGGTTCGGCAGCGGCATTGGGTACGCTGTCTGCGCGTCCCGTTTCGGCGGGGTGCACGCGGGCGTAGCTCAATGGTAGAGCTTCAGTCTTCCAAACTGACTACGCGAGTTCGATTCTCGTCGCCCGCTCAGTGACAGTGGCCCAGGTCAGGGATGGTTTCCGACCTGGGCCATCTTGATGTCCACCTCTTGATCTCGCCGAGCGGGCCGCTGCGTGCCCGATCGCGGTCCTTGGTGACGCGGCGTACTGACAGCTCGCCCCTGGCCATGATGCTCCCATGATCGACAGTGCTGGCGGGTCAATCTAGCTGCCAGGGCCGGCCTCGACGGCGCGCGGGGACCCCACGCTCGAGTGCCGCCGCCGCCCGGACGAGTGCGGACCTTCCGGGCAGAAGCCACGCCACCATTCCTTGACAGTTGTCGATCTGTGCACTGGTGTGAGGACCAGTCACATCGACGTCCGTCAGGAGGGCACATGATCGTCCGACGACGGTGGACAGCTGCCGCCACCACAGCGATCCTGATCAGCGCAGTGCTGTCCCATCCCGGTCCCGGTGCCGCGGCACCCGCCGACCCGATCACCCTGGCCACCACCGCGACCGCCCTGGTCCGGGTGCAGCTCCGCGATCAGGCACAGCTCGACCGGCTGGTCGCCACCGGTGCGGACCTGGCCAACCGACCCCGGGCCCGGAACGGCCGGATCCTCGCCGACCTGGTGCTCACCGGCACCCAGCTCGCCGAGCTGACCGCGCAGGGCGCGCGAGCCGTACAGATCGTGCAGCGCGAGGGGGACGGCAGCCGGCGTTACGCCGACAGCGTGCGCGCGGCCCAGGAGCGCACCGCCGCCGGACTGCGCGCCCCGGATGCCGGCCGGTCCACGACCGCGGCACCGACGGCCGTGGACACCCTCCAGGTCCAGCAGGCGTACTGGTGGACGACGGGTGGGCAGACGTTCCTGCAGACTCAGGTCGCCACCACCGCAACCGACGACCCGGATGTGGAGATCACCGTCAGCTGGCGGGCGGCGGACGGGGCCACCGGGTCCTTCCCGCTGTACCGGTTCGAGGACTCCGGCGAGTACCAGTACCACTACGCACTCCCCCAGCCGGTGCCGAGCCGGCCGGTCCAGGTGACCGCCACCTCCAGCCTCGGCGGGGTCAGCCGGGTGATCACCCCGACGCTCTGGCCGAACGTCACCCCGCCGCCCCTGCCGGTCGGCTACCAGAGGGACTTCATCGACGCGTACCTGACACCGGTGGACATCCGGGCGCGGATCAAGCGGCTGGCGCGGCAGTACGACGACCTGGTGGACGTGATCGACCTGCCGAACCGGACCCAGGGATACCGGCGTACCGCCGCCGGATATCTGGGCGACCCCACCGTGGCGGCCGTGGTGGTCGAGACGGTGCGCTTCGGTGACCAGGGCATGAACGGCGTGCAGGTGCGGACGGTCGACCCAGGTCGGCCGAACCGGCCGCTGACCGTGGGCTACCGCGACCGCGTCCTGGTGGTCTCGCTGGCCACCGGCACCGCTGGCAAGACGGTGAGCACCACCGACGAGGTCGCCGCGGCCATCAACGCCCGCCAGCCGGACCGCTTCCGGGCCACCGTCGAGGAGGGCTCGGCGGAACTGCCGATGCCGATCGCCGGCCCCACCCGGCTCGACGACGGCCTGCAGGGCACCGAGGTGCCGGCACGGCCGTGGACGGTGCAGGCGTTGCGCCTCGGCGTACACCGGGACGGCTCCCGGGTCGGGGTGCTCGCCTACTCCCAGGAGCACGCCCGGGAATGGGCGACGCCGCTGGTGACGCTGGAGTTCGCCGAGCGGATGCTGGCCAACGCACGGACCGACCCGGCCACCCGTGAGCTGCTCGAGCAGGTCGACATCTTCGTCATCCCGACGGTCAACCCGGACGGGGCGAACTACTCGTTCAACGACTACAACATGCAGCGCAAGAACATGGTCAACCACTGCACCGGCACGTCCCGGGACCCGCGGTACCGCTCCTCGTGGGGCGTCGACCTCAACCGCAACTACACCGTCGGGTCCTACTTCGACGGGTACGTGGGCGCCAGCGCCAACTGCCTCTCCGGCACGTACGCGGGCACGGCCGAGCTGTCCGAGGCGGAGAGCGGCAACGTCGTCGCGCTCGCCCAGGCCCACCCGAACATCCGGTTCGCCATGAACGTGCACTCCTTCGGCGGGTACTTCATGTGGCCGCCCGGGGCGTACCGGGCCGACGGCAGGGTCACCCTGCCCCGACCGTCGATCGACGAATCGACGCTGTTCCTCACCAGCGCCCGGCGGATCGTCGGCGCCATCGCGCAGGAGCGCGGCACCGTCACCTGGCCGTCGCAGACCGGTCCGGTCGCCGACGTGCTCTATTCCGCCGCCGGGAACTCGGCCGACCAGCTCTACTACGAGCTGGGCATCTTCGCGTGGGACTTCGAGGTCGGCAACGACCGGTGGAACCCGGCCACCGGCGAGTGGGAGGGGGTCGGCTTCCAGCCGCCGTACGACGAGGCGCACGGCGAGTCCCAGGAGTACGCCGGCGGGCTGGTGGAACTCGTCCGGGTGGCCCGCGACTACGCCGCCGCGGCCACGGATGAACCGCAGCCTGCCGGGTAAGCAGCCGCCGGCCTGGTGGGGAGACGACCGGCGTCGCGGCGTACCGCGACCGGGCGCACGGGCGGGCGGCGCTGGCCGGCCCGCCCGGGCGTACCCGGATCAGTTCGAGGAGATCCAGTTCCAGGCCGAGACGACCCACTCGGTCTGCTGGAGCCAGGCGACACCGAGGCCGACGAGGAAGACCGCGGTCGCCAGGTGCGCACCCCACGCGCTACGCCGAACCCGTCCCATCTGCCGCTCCAGCACGACCCGGCCGACCAGCCGGGACAGCGCGAACAGACCGACCGCCACCAGCAGACTCAGCACCAGCACGAGGAGCGGGCCGGTCAGGTCACCTCCGCCGGAGAGCGCCCAGATCCCCCAGCAGACGAACGCGAACAGGCCCGCCCCCGTGCTCCACTCGCCGCCGCGCCGCAGTTGCGCCAGGTGCCAGCTCAGCGGCCGGCGCGGCACCGGCTCGTCCGGCCAGCCGGTGCCGGTCGGCTCCTGCTCGACGACCGGGAACGGCTCGGTGCGCGGAGCGCGCGGCTGACCCACCGGAGCCACGCCGCGGCGGAACCCGTCCCGCTGCGGCGGCACCCCGACGCCGGCCTGCGGCGGTACCTCCACGGTTCGTTCCGCCCACGGCTGCGACTGGTCTGCCATCTCGTCCTCCCCCTGACCGACGGCACCACCACCGCCTCGATCCGAGGGTAGCCAGCCGGCAAATCGGTCGCCGAGCCCGTCCGGCGCGGCCCGGCACGACGGAGCCGGGCAGGGTACCGTCGGCTGATGGGTGACCCGGATCGACGACGGCGGCGGCTGCGCCACCACACCGACCCGGACCCGGGCGTTCGCGGCGTCGACACCCCGACGGCCAGCACGGCCGGCGTGCACGACGCCGCTGAGCAGCCGTCCCGCCGGCGCGGCCCGACCGGCGACGAGCGCGACGGCGAGCGCGGGCTGCGCGGCCTAGTCGGCTCCGGTTCGTCGCAGGTGGGGCTGAGCGCCGCCCTGCGAGCCCGCGACGCGGCCCGGCCGACCGACGACGACCTCGCCGAGGCGGAGGCCCGGGTGGTGGTCGTCCGGCGCAACTGGGTGCCCCGCGAGGAGCTGCCCCGCTCGCCGCGCTGACCGTCGGCGCCGGCCGGGTCAGGGCAGGTCGGGCAACTGCCGGGTCTGCTCGTACTCGGCCACCTGCACGATCCGGCGGGCGTGCCGCTCGTTGCCGGAGAACGGCGTGTTCAGGAACGCCTCGACGATGGCGGTGGCCTCGTCCAGGGTGTGCTGGCGGGCGCCGACCGCGACCACGTTCGCGTCGTTGTGCTGGCGGGCCAGTTGGGCGGTCTCGATGCTCCAGGCCAACGCGGCGCGGACACCGGCGACCTTGTTCGCCGCGATCTGCTCACCGTTGCCGGAGCCGCCGATGACCACGCCGAGGCCGGTACCGTCGGCCACCACCTGGTCGCCGGTGTGCAGGCAGAACGCCGGGTAGTCGTCGTCCGGGTCGTAGCTGTGCGGGCCGACGTCGACCACTTCGTACCCCTGCTTGGCCAGGTGATTGGCCAGGTGCACCTTCAACTCGAAACCGGCGTGGTCGGATCCCAGGTAGACGCGCATACCGGGCAGTCTGTCAGGCCACGGTCGGGGACGCCGCAGGGGCGGCGTCCCCGAGCCGGGTTCGTCACACGGCCGTGTCCGCGGCGCTCAGCGCAGCAGCTCGGCGACCACCAGGCCGCCGCGCGCCTTCGGGGTGAACCAGGTGCTCTTGCGCGGCATCTTCTCCCGGGCCAGGTTCACCGCGACGAAGTCCGCCACGGTCACCGGCGCGATCAGGATCGCCAACTCGGCCCGGCCGGCGTCGACCTCGCCGGTGAGCCAGCTCGCCGGGTAGTCACCGCCGACGTAGGTGATCCGCTTGTCGCCCGGGTCCAGGCCCAGCGCGTCACGCAGCAGCAGCCGCTCCACCAGGGCGTGGTCCAGGTTCTCCAGGCGGTCCGCGGCGGTGGCGGGCAGGCGCACCGCGTACCCCTGGCCGGCCAACCGCAGGTGGACGGTGCCGCCCGTCGCCGGGACCTCGACCGGGCCGTCGATCGGGTCGACCTCCGCGCCCGCCGCGCGCAGCCGGTCGAGCAGCTCGGCCGGCGTGGTGGTCAGTTCGCTCACCAGCCGGTTGTACGGCTGAATCGCCACCGAGGCGGGGGTCGTCACGACGGCCAGGAAGCGCGGCAGCCGGCCGGTCTGGGCGGCCAGGCTGCGGTGGTTGCCGTCGGCGACGACCAGATCGCCGCCGCCGGCGAGGGCGGTCAGCGTGTCCTGCTCCGGCCCGGGGCCGAGCAGCCAGATGGCGTGCGTGCGCCCCGCCTGGTCGGTGTCGGTGGCGGCGGGAGCACCGGCCGCGTCGGTCGCCGCCGCGAGTGCGCCGTGCAGCTCGTCACCACGCCCGGTCTGCAGCAGGAGTACGGGCGAGAGCAGGTGGTTGAGCGCGTCGGCCAATCCCACCCGCTCGCGCACCTTGGCGATGAAGACGTCCTCGTTGCGGATGACCAGCCCCGGCTCGTCGGCCCGGGTGGAGATCTGGTCGGTGTCCACCATCGCGAACAGCCCGTACGCCGGCTCGTCGCCCGGCGCGCTGATCCGGTAGAGCACCACCACCTGCTCGGCGGGGGTGTAACTGCCGTCGGCCTTCGCCTCGGCGAGGCGGGCCACCGCGTCCGGCAGCGCGTCGAGGAAGGACTTCCCCAGGCTCTCCGGCGCCCGGTGCGGCATCTCGATGCCGAGGGCACTGTGCGGGTTCGCCTCGATGATCGCGGTGATCTCCGCGTCGTCGGCGAACTCGTCATAGTTCTGCGCGCCGGTGCCGCCAGTGGTGATCCAGGCCCGGGCGATCGGATGCACAACCGTCATGCCTGCTGACGCTACCGGCGACGGCGCCGGCACCGACGGGGACCCGCGCGGCGTCCACCAGATGAAAGTGCCGAGGTCGGACCGGCCGGTCAGCCGGCGCGGCCCGAGGTGCCGTTGGGCCGGCGGTGCCGACCGGTCGCGGCGTGCCCGCCGTTGCCCCGCCGGCCGGTCGTGCCCGGCCCGGTCGAGACGTTGCGGCGCGGCGACGACGGCGGCCCCGGCACGGGACGCGGCTCGGGTGGCGGCCCCGGCACGGGACGCGGGCTCAGCGGCGGTGTCGGCACCGGTCGCGGGGCGGTGGGCGCCGGCGGCGGCGGGGCGGGCTCGGCCGGCGCGGCCCCGGAGGGCGCGGCCGCGTCCGGCGGTACGACAGCTGGCGGTACGGCGTCCGGGGGTACGACAGCCGGCGGTACGACCGGCGCGGGGTCCGCGGCTGGCGTCCGGAGTTCGACCGGCACGGTGTCCTCGGACAGCATGGGCGGGGTCAGCCGCGAGGTGACCGGTACCCGGGCAACGCCGACCACGATGGGCGGGGCGAGCAGATTCACCAGGTCGGCCGGAAGATCGGGACGGACCACCGGCCAGCGGGAATCGTCGACCGACCAGTAGGCCGCGCCGGGAGTCTCGATCACCCCCTGCACGGTCAGCTGATCGTCACCGGACGCACGGTGCTTGGCCATCGGGATTGCCTCCACGAACTGTGGGTTGCGGCCCTGCGGGTCGCTCGGCGGACACCGGGGCCAACGAGGCCGCCCGCCCACCGGTGACGCGGAGATCGCGTTCGACCTCGGACGGGTTACCACCACCGCCCGACGCGACGCGCCCCCGCCCGGACAGCCGAGAGTGTCCGGACGGGGGCGCGGGTGGCGTGCATCAGTCGAAGATCGGGCCCAGCTCGCGGGAGCGCTTCAGCTCGTAGAAGCCGGGCGTGCCGGCGACCAGCAGCACGCCGTCCCAGAGCCGGGCGGCCGCCTCGCCCTTCGGTGCCGGCGTGATGACCGGCCCGAAGAACGCGACCGTGCTGCCGTCCGGGCCGGGCGCGTGGATCACCGGGGTGCCCACGTCCTGGCCGACCGGCCGCATGCCGGCCTCGTGGCTGGCCCGCAGAGCCTCGTCGTACTCGGTGCTCTCGGCCGCCTCGGCCAGGGCCGGGTCCAGGCCGGCGTCGGTCAGCGCGGCGACGTAGAGCTCCGGACCCCGCTCCTCCTTGCCGAGGTGGATGCGGGTGCCGAGCGCGGTGTAGAGCTTGCGCAGGACGTCCGAGCCGTAGCGCTGCTCGGCGGCGATGCAGATCCGTACCGGACCCCAGGCGGTGCTCAGGAACGACTTGTACTCCTCGGGCAGGTTCTCCCGGCCCTCGTTGAGCACCGCGAGGCTCATCACGTGGAAGCGGACGTCCACGTCCCGGACCTGCTCGACCTCCAGCAGCCAACGGGAGGTGAGCCACGCCCACGGGCAGGCCGGGTCGAACCACATGTCCACGGCGACGCGTTCGGTCACGGTGAGATCCCTTCGAGACAGGTGGCGCCGGCAGTCCGGCGTCTCACTCGAATCCTCACCCCGAAAGGCGTCGGCCGGCACCCAAAGGCGAGCGTGACCTCGGCCACCGCTGGCTACCGGTACATGGAAGACTCGGGTATGGGCCGACCGCCACGAGCGGTTGGCGGACGGGCGCCGCCGGGCGTACGGCGAAAAGTGGGATGGAGACGAACAGTGCCGGGAGTGCGTAACCTGACGCAGGTCGAGGCGACCGAGCGGGCCCGCCTGCTCGACGTGACCGGATACGACATCAGTCTGGACCTGTCGACCGCCGTGCTTGCGGCCGACGGCCGCACGTTCCGGTCGACGACCGAGGTCCGGTTCCGCTGCGCCGAGCCCGGCGCGAGCACCTTCATCGAGGTGGCCGCCGACTCGGTGCGCTCCGCCACGCTGAACGGTGAGCCGGTCGACCTGTCGACCTGGTCGGCCGAGAACGGCCTGACCCTCACCGGGCTGGGCAGCGACAACGTCCTGGTGGTGGACGCCGACTTCGGCTACTCCAACAGCGGGCAGGGGCTGCACCGCACGGTCGACCCGGTGGACGGCGAGACCTATCTCTACAGCCAGTTCGAGACGGCCGACGCGCAGCGGGTGTTCGCCTGCTTCGACCAGCCCGACCTGAAGAGCGTCTACACGTGGCACGCGCAGGTGCCGGCGCACTGGCGAGTGGTGTCCAACATGCCGGTGCAGCGCGAGGAGCCGGCGGGTGAGGGGCTCAAGACCCTCCACTTCGCCGAGTCGCCCCGGATGAGCACCTACATCACGGCACTCTGCGCCGGGCCGTACCACGAGGTGCGCGACACCCACGACGGCATCGACCTGGGTGCGTTCTGCCGGGCGTCGATGGCTCAGTACCTCGACTCGGACGACCTGTTCCTGATCACCAAGCAGGGCTTCGACTTCTTCCACGAGAAGTTCGGTGTGCGGTACCCGCTGCCCAAGTACGACCAGCTCTGGGTGCCCGACTTCAACGCCGGCGCGATGGAGAACTTCGGCTGCGTGACGCACGCCGAGTCGCACTACCTGTTCCGCTCGCAGGTCACCGACTTCGAGTACGAGCAGCGGGCCAACACGATCCTGCACGAGCTGGCCCACATGTGGTTCGGCGACCTGGTCACCATGCGCTGGTGGAACGACCTGTGGCTGAACGAGTCGTTCGCCGAGTGGGCCAGCCACTGGTGCAACACCAACGCCACCCGGTTCACCGAGGCCTGGACGACGTTCCTGTCCATCCGCAAGAACTGGGGTTACCGGCAGGACCAGCTCTCCTCCACCCACCCGGTCTACACCGAGATGCCGGACATGGAGGCCGTCGAGGTCAACTTCGACGGCATCACCTACGCCAAGGGCGCGAGCGTGCTCAAGCAGCTCGTCGCGTACGTGGGTGAGGAGCCGTTCGTGGCCGGCCTGCGGGCATACTTCGGCAAGCACGCCTGGGGCAACGCCACCTTCGACGACCTGCTCACCGAGCTGGAGGCGGCCTCCGGCCGGGAGCTGCGCAAGTTCGCCGCGCAGTGGCTGGAGACCGCGCAGGTCAACACGCTGCGTCCGGAGGTGACGATCGGCGCGGACGGCACCTACCAGCAGGTGGTGGTCCGGCAGGAGGCGCCGGCGGCGTACCCGACGCTGCGGACGCACCGGATCGGCGTGGGCCTGTACGACCTGACCGACGGGCGGCTCGTGCGCCGCGAGCGGTACGAGGTGGACGTGACCGGCGAGCGGACCGACCTCGCCGAGCTGCGCGGCGTCCGGGCGGCGGACGTGCTGCTGCTCAACGACGACGACCTGAGCTACACCAAGCTGCGCCTCGACGAGCGGTCGATGGCCACGGTGGTGCAGCACATCGGTGGCTTCGACTCGTCGCTGGCCCGGGCGCTGTGCTGGACCGCGGCGTGGGACATGATCCGCGACGCCGAACTGTCGGCCCGTGACTACGTGGCGCTGGTGCTGACCGGGCTGCCCGCCGAGACCGACATCAACCTGGTCACCGCGACCCTGCGTCAGGCGACCACGGCGATCACCCTCTACGCCGACCCGGCCTGGGCGCCGACCGGCTGGGCCGACCTGGCCCGTACGGCACGCGACGCGCTCGCCGCCGCCGAGCCGGGCAGCGGGTTCCAGCTGGCCTGGGCCCGGGCGTACACCTCGGCGACCCGCTCCGAGGAGGATCTGGCGATCCTGCGCGGCTGGCTGGACGGCTCCGGCGCACCGGCCGGGCTCACCGTGGACACCGAGCTGCGCTGGGCGGTGCTCGGCGCGCTGGTGGCCAACGGCGCGGCCGGAGCGGCCGAGGTCGAGGCGGAGCTGGCCAGCGACCGCACCGCCAGCGGCGAGCGGGAGGCCGCGTACGTGCACGCCCTGGTGCCGACCGCGGAGAACAAGGCGGCCGTGTGGGCGCTGCTGACCGGCCCGGACGCGCTGCCCAACTGGCGGCACCGGGCACTGCTGCAGGGCTTCACCCACCCGGCGCAGGTGGAGCTGGTCGCCCCGTACCGGGAGCGGTACTTCGAGGCGGTCGGTCAGGTGTGGGCCACCCGGGACAGCGAGCCGGCGCAGGAGTTCGCCCAGCTGGCGTACCCGGCCTACCTGGTGCAGGACGACACGGTGGCGGCCACCGACGCGTGGCTGGCCGGCGACGGGCACCCCGGCCCGCTGCGCCGGCTGGTCGCCGAGGGCCGCGACGGCGTGGTGCGGGCGCTCAAGGCCCGCGCGAAGGACGCCCAGAGCGCCTGATCGACAGCATTCGGCCCGGGGCCGGGCGTGGACGACAGTCCATGCCCGGCCCCGGGCGTTATCGTTCGGAAGGAGGTGGACGTGATGGCACAGCCGACGTACGAGTGGCGGCCACCCGAGCGGAGCTGGCGCGAGCAGGATCTGCTCGACCTTCCGGAGGACGGGAACCGCTACGAGATCATCGACGGGAGCCTGCACGTGACCCCACCGGCCGGGCCTGACCACCACGAGCTGGCGGACGACATCCGGATGACGGTTCGACAGGCGGCACCACCGGGCTGGCGGGTCATCCGTGAGATCGGGGTACGGGTGCCCGGTGGCAACCTGCTCCCGGATATCACCGTGCTGAAGCCCGGCGCCCCCCGAAGCCGCATGTGGGCCGAGCCGACGGACATCGCGCTCGTCGTCGAGGTGGAGTCACCAAACAGCCGGCGGCACGACCGGTTCACCAAGCCCGCGTTGTACGCCGAGGCTGGTATCCGGTCGTATTGGCGGGTGGAGCACGGTGACTTCGGCCCGGTGGCGTATCGCTACCAGCTCGGCAAGGGCGACCATTACGAGCTGTTGGGCACCGTGGGCCCGGATGACCCGGTTAGCGTGGATGAGCCCTGGCCGAGGCGGCTGGACCCGAGCGCCTGGCCGCGCTGAAGCAGCCCCAGACAGACCGAAGCCCGGCCCACACACGTGGGCCGGGCTTCGTCGTACGAGGAGGGGCTCAGCCCTTGCCGGCGTGGCTGGCCAGTTGGTCGAGGCCGTTGATGATGCCGCCGGCCAGGTCGCCGCCGCTGAACGCGCCGGCCATGGAGAGGGCGGCCAGCTTGGCGTACGTGTCGGGGATGCGCTTACGGGCGTGCCGCCCGGTGACGACCTCCAGCCGACGCTGGTTGGGGGACACCGCGATCAGCACCGACCTGTCGGGGTCGGCGAGCTGGCGGTGCAGCCGCTGGGCGTGCTCCCGGATCGGCTCGTCGAGGCCGCCGACGAAGACCGAGAAGACCAGGCCGGTGCCCTGGTCGGCCAGGCGCAGCGCCTCGTCGATGCGCAGCAGCTGGCGGGTCGAGAACGGCCCGTCCAGCACCTCGGGCGGATTGCCCTGCCCAGTCTGCTTCTCACCAACGGTCACTTGCGCCTCCGGTTCCACCGGCCGGCGCCTCGACGCTGGCCTGCTCAAGCTTGTGGCTGGTCAAGGCCGGCGCCTGCGCCCCTGCGGTCAGCGCGGTGCCGGCCGAGTCGGCCAGCTGCTCCGGGCGGCCCAGGAACCAGACCGGAGTGAAGTCAAAGGGTCGGCCCGGGCGGTACCGCTTGGTGCCACCGCCGTGGCCGGCACCAGCACTGCCGCGGCTACCGGCGTACGACAGGCCGGCGATCACCAGCACCGCGGCCGCCGGGATGCCGACGAAGACCAGCAACGTCTCGGTAACAGACAATCCCAACGCCCCCAGGCGGAAGAAGGACCTCGAACAATCGGGTCGGATGGACGATCATGATGCCGACCGCCCGGCTCCGTCGCCATTCACGTTAGCGGAGTCGACGGCCCGCCAGATTGCGGGGTGGCGATCCCATCCGTCACTGCAGTCTTCCAGTTGCGCAGCGGTCTCGATGAGCCGCGCGTCTTCGCCGTACCGGCCGGTGAGCAGCACCCCGACGGGCAGGCCCTCGGTGGTCACACCCACCGGCAGGGAGACCGAAGGATCGCCGGTGACGTTGAAGATGGCGCAGTAGGGCGAAAAGCGGCGTTGCCGGTCGAAGTCGGCCTCCGGATCGCCGTCGGCGGTGAACCAACCGACCGGCGCCTGCGGGGTCGCCAGCGTGGGACAGAGCAGCAGGTCGCAGTCGGCGGTGCGCCGAGCGCCGAGGCGGACCTGTGCCTGCAACTCGCCGAGGGTGGCGGCCAGGGTGCCGGCGGAGACCTCCGCGCCCCGGGCCCGCAGCAGCCGGGTCAGCGGCAGCAACTCGGCCTCCCGCTGCGCCGGTACCGGGGACAGCGCCAGCACGTACCAGAGGATCTCGAACAGCGGCCACGCCTGCGGCCCGAGCGGCGGTCGCACCTCGACCACCTCGTGGCCGGCGGCGGTGAGCAGCGCGGTGGCCCGGTCCACGGCGGCCACGCAGTCCGGGTGCACCAGTTCGTCGGCGAGCATCGGCGTGGTGAACCGGCCGATCCGCAATCGACCGGGCGCGCCCTGGCGGGCCACGGCCAGGTAGCCGCCGGGCGGCGCGGGTGGCGGCAGGTAGGGCTCGCCGGGCACCGGCACGGCCATGACGTCGAGCAGCGCGGCAACGTCGGTGACCGTCCGCCCGAGCGGCCCGCTGGTGGGCAGGCCGAACGCGCCCGAGCCGAGCGGGCCGCCGGAGACCACGCCACGACTGGGCTTGTAGCCGACCAGGCCGCAGAGCGATGCCGGGATGCGCAGCGAGCCGCCGCCGTCGGAGCCCTGGGCGACCGGGACCAGCCCGGCCGACACCGCCGCCGCCGCGCCGCCGCTGGAACCGCCGGCGGTGTACGCCGGCTGCCACGGATTGCGGGCCGGTGGCGCGACCCGACCCTCCGAATAGAGCGAACAGCCCAGCTCCGAGGTGGTCGTCTTGCCCAGGCTGACCAGGCCGGCGGCCTTGATGAACCGGACCACGTCGGCGTCGACCGGCGGGACGAAGTCCGCGAAGGCGGCCGAGCCGAAGGTGGTACGGACCCCGGCGGTGAGGGTGAGGTCCTTGATCGCGGTCGGCACGCCGTGCAGTGGGCCGCGTCGCTCGACGGGTACGGCGTCGGCGGCGCGGGCGGCCTCGCGGGCGAGCTCGGCGGTGACCGTGACGAACGCGCCCACGGTGTCGCCGAGCGCGTCCACCCGACGCAGGTGGTGCTCGACCAGCTCGGCGCTGGACAGCTCGCCGCGCGCGATGGCGGCGGCCTGCTCCAACGCGGTCAGGTCGTGCATTTCGGCCATGGTGTCATCCTGCCCGCTTCGGAGGGCCGTCGCCGCTCGACACGACCGGTCGCGGGCTCAGAGCAGTGTGCCGACCGGGGCCACCCGATCGCACCGCGGCCCACCGACCTCCCTGATCAACTCGAACCGAGGAAGCGCAGGGCGTTGGCGCGGAGCAGCTTGTCGCGCTGGTCGGCGGTGAGGAAGTCGGCCGCGTGCACCACCGCGCCGGCCGGGCGTTCACCCAGCGGGTACGGGTAGTCGCTGCCGACCAGCACCCGGTCCTCCCCCATGGTGTCGACCAGCAGCCGCAGCGCGGGTGGCGCGAAGACCACCGAGTCGACCAGGAACCGGTCGACGTAGCTGCTGGGCGGGCCGGAGGACGCGCCCCGGATCAGGTCGCCGCGGCGGTGCCAGGCGTTGTCGGCGCGGCCGAGCCAGAACGGGAAGCTCCCGCCGCCGTGCGCGAAGCAGATCCGCAGCGTCTCCGGAACCTGGTCGAAGACACCGCCCAGGATCATCGCCAAGACCGACAGGTGCGTCTCGGCCGGCATCCCGGTCAGCCAGCGGGCCATCCACCGGTCCAACCGGGGGCCGCCCGGCATGTCCCAGGGGTGGACGAACACCGGGGCGCCCACCTCGGCACAGTGCTGCAGGAAGGTGACCACGCCGGCGTCGTCCAGGTCACGGTCGCCGACGTGGTTACCGATCTCCACGCCGACGTGCCCGGCGGCCAGGCAGCGGTCCAGTTCGGCGCAGGCCGCGTCCGGGTCCTGGAGCGGCACCTGGCAGAACGGCACGAGCCGGTCACCACCGGCCGCCGTGACCTCCAGAGTCAGGTCGTTGAAGATCCGGGCAACCTTGACCGCCTGGTCGGCCGGCCGGTCGTAGCTGAAGAAGACCGGGGTCGGCGAGACCACCTGCACGTCCACGCCGTCGGCGTCCATGTCGGAGAGTCGGGTCGACGCGTCCCAACACTCGGCGCCGACCGGGCGGAACTCCGTCTCCCCCACCATGATCATGGCGGCCCGTTCGGAGTCGACCCGCAGCCAGGGCCAGCCGGACCCGCCGCACGCCGCGCCGAGGTCCGGCCATCCCTTCGGTACGACGTGCGTGTGCACGTCGACGACTCCTGCGGGCATCAGCCCTTGCCCGGGTGCAGCGTGCCGCAGTTGGCGCAGGTACGGGCGGCCTCGTCGGCGTAGAACGCCTGGAACACCGGGGGCAGGTCGGCGGCGATGTCCCGGACCTGCAACTCCACCTCGTGCACCTTGTGCCCGCACCCCGGGCAGTACCACTGGAACGTCTCCAGGGTGCCCTCCTCGCGGACCCGCTCGACCACCACACCGATCGAGCCGGCCTCGGGCCGCTGCGGCGAGTGCGGGGTGTCGCGCGGCAGCATCCACATCTGACCCTCGCGCACGTGCACCGTACGCGGCCCCTCGGGCGTCATCAGGTTGATGTGCATGTTGCCCTTGACCTGGTAGAAGAACTCCTCGTACGGGTCCACGTGGAAGTCGGTGCGCTGGTTGGGGCCGCCCACCACCATCACGATGAAGTCGTCCCCGCCGGGGAACATCTCCTTGTTGCCCACCGGGGGCTTCAACAGGTGCTGGTTGTCCGCGATCCATCCCGGGAAACTGAACGGCTCGGCGATCTCACTCACGACTGACCTCCGGAGGGAAGAAGGGCCACGGCCTGGATCTCGATGAGCAGGTGCGGGTGCGGCAACTGGTGCACCGCGACCGTCGTACGGGTTGGTCCGGACGTGTCGAAGAACTCCGCCCACACCTCGTTGTAACCACCGAAGTCATTCATGTTGACCAGGTACGACGTCACCTGGACGAGGTCGGTGAGGTCGGCGCCGACCGAGCGCAGCAGGTCCCGGACGTTCTCGATGACCGCCCGCGTCTGCACCCGGATGTCGAGGTCGGTCGTGCCCATCGCGTCCACCGACACACCCGCGAAGCTGTTGTCCGGTCGTCGGGACGACGTACCGGAGACGAAGACGAACCCACCCGCGACCTTGACGTGCGGGAACGCCCCCCGTGGCACGGCCTTGCCGGCCACCACCTTCGCCCCGTCGCTCACGACGAGGCCCGCAGTGCGGCGGTGCCGAGCTTCTCCACCACGGCCCGCACGTGCGCGCCGGGGCGCAGCGGTACGGCGGCGGTGGCGGCGCCGGCCAGGAAGACCCACCCGGACTGCATGCGCACCCCGTGCCGGCCAGCCAGCCGGATGCCCTCGTCGAGCGCCCGGCGCGGGTCGCCGAGAATCGCCGCCGTCGAGCCGACCTGCACCACCCGCCCGTCGACCTCCAGCAGCACGCCCAGGTTGTCCAGGCCGGCCGGTACCGGCGACCACGGCCCGATCACGAACGCGGCGGCCGAGGTGTTGTCGGCGATCACGTCCGGCAACGAGAAGCGGAAGTCGGCGTACCGGGAGTCGATCAGCTCGATGGCCGGGGCGACGGCGCGGACCGCGGTGGCGAAGTCGCCGACCGGCTCACCGGGCTCGGGCAGCCGGTCCAGCAGGAACGCCACCTCCGGCTCGACCCGGGGATGGATGTACGCGGCCGGGTCCACGACGCCGCCGTCGGGCACCCGCATGGCGTCGGTGAGCCGTCCCCAGATCACCTCGTCCACGCCGACCTGGGCCATCTTCGCCTTGCTGGTGAGACCCATCTTGAGCCCGACCAGCCGTTCGCCGCGCTCCAGCCGACGCTGCACCAGTGCCGCCTGCACCCCGTACGCGGTCGGCACGTCCAGCCCCACCTCGGCGGCGAGCTGCCCGATCGCGGTGGCGGTGTCGGCCGCCGTGCCCAGCTTCGCCGCGATGCCCACGGTGTCCACGGTGTCCACGGTGTCCACGCCGATCATCGAGCCTTCTCCCCCTCGGCGCGACCAGCCAGGTCCAGCGCCACGTCCACGATCATGTCCTCCTGGCCGCCGACCATCCGACGCCGGCCCAGCTCGACCAGGATCGACCGGACGTCGACGCCGTACTTCGCCGACGCCCGCTCGGCGTGCCGCAGGAAGCTGGAGTAGACCCCGGCGTATCCCAGCGAGAGCGTCTCCCGGTCCACCTGGACAGGCCGGTCCTGCAACGGGCGCACCAGGTCGTCGGCGGCGTCCATCAACGCGAACACGTCGCAGCCGTGCCGCCAACCGTGCAGCTCGGCGACCGCCACGAACACCTCCAGCGGCGCGTTGCCGGCACCGGCGCCCATGCCGGCGAGGGAAGCGTCGACGCGGACCGTCCGGCCGGATCCAGAGTCGAGCGGGCCGGACCCGAGGACCCGGCCGTGCTCCACCGCGAGCACGCTGTTGGCCACCCCGAGCGACAGGTTGTGGTGGGCGTGGATGCCGATCTGCGTCTCCGGTGCCAGCACCTGCCGGTACGCGTCGACCCGCTGCGCCACGTCGGACATCAGCAGCCGGCCCCCGGAGTCGGTGACGTAGACGCAGTGCGCCCCGTACGACTCCATGAGCCTGGCCTGCTCCGCCAGCCCGGCCGGGTCGTTCATGTGCGACATCATCAGGAAGCCGGCGACGTCCATGCCGTTCTCCCGGGCCCAGGAGATGTGCTGGGCGGAGATGTCCGCCTCGGTGCAGTGCGTGGCGATCCGGACGCTGGTCACGCCGAGCGCCTTCGCCGCCCTCAGATCGGCGATGGTGCCGATGCCCGGCAACAGCAGTGTGGTCAGCCTCGCCGAGGTCAGCACCTCGGCGGCGGCGGAGATCCACTCGGCGTCGGTCGCCGCGCCGTGGCCGTAGTTGACGCTGGAGCCGGCGAGCCCGTCGCCGTGCGCCACCTCGATCGCGGCCACCCCGGCGGCGTCCAGCGCGGCGGCGATGGTGCGTACCTGCTCGACCGTGTAGCGGTGGGCGATGGCGTGCATGCCGTCGCGCAGCGTCACGTCCTGGATGTACAGCTCGGTCACGCCGGCACTCCCGTGTCGTGGGTCGGCGCCGGGCGTCGGACGGCCCGCAGCGCCACCAGTCGCTCCGCGGTACGCAGCGCGGCGGAGGTCATGATGTCCAGGTTTCCGGCGTACGCCGGCAGGTAGTGCCCCGCGCCGGAGACCTCCAGGAACACCGACACCTGGAGGGCGGTGAGCTGCCGCCCGAGCGTCGGCAGGTACGCCTCGACCCGGTCGAACTGCACGTCCTGCTTGAGCCGGTAGCCGGGGACGTACTCCTGCACCGTCGCCACCATGTCCGCCACCGAGGCGGCGATGGCGGCGGTGTCGGCGTCCGCGTCCGGGCAGAGGCAGTAGACGGTGTCGCGCATCAACAGTGGCGGGTCCGCCGGGTTCAGCACGATGATCGCCTTGCCCCGTTCCGCGCCGCCGACCACCTCGATGGCCCGTGCCGTCGTCTCGGTGAACTCGTCGATGTTGGCCCGGGTGCCCGGCCCGGCCGAGCGGGACGCGATCGACGCGACGATCTCCCCGTACGCCACCGGGGTGACCCGGCGTACCGCGGCGACGATCGGCACCGTGGCCTGCCCGCCGCAGGTCACCATGTTCACGTTCGGCTCGTGCAGGTGCTCGTCCAGGTTGACCGGGGGCACCACGTACGGGCCGAGCGCGGCCGGGGTCAGGTCGACCACCGTACGGCCGTGCGCGCGCAGCACCTCGTCGTGGCGGCGGTGCGCACCGGCCGAGGTGGCGTCGAAGACCAGCTCGACGTCGGCGAACTCGGGCATCGCCACCAGGCCGTCCACCCCGTCGGCGGTGGTGGCCACGCCGAGCCGCCGGGCCCGGGCCAGGCCGTCGGAGGCCGGGTCGATGCCGGCCATCGCGACCATCCGCAGGCTGTCGCTCAGCCGCAACACCTTGATCATCAGGTCGGTGCCGATGTTTCCGGAACCGAGCACCGCGACACCGGTCACTGGTCGCCTCCCTTGCTGAAACAGGTCCGGACCGAGCCGAGCCCGGAGATCCGCGCCTCGTACGCGGCGCCCGGGGTGACCGGCACCATCGGGCCGAGCGCACCGGAGAGCACCACGTCCCCGGCGCGCAGCGGGTCGCCGGCCCGGGCCAACGTGCTGGCCAGCCATTGCAGGGCGTGCAGCGGGTTGCCCAGGCAGGCCGCGCCCGCGCCCACCGAGACCGGCTCCCCGGCGTGCTCCAGCACCATCCCGCACAGCCGCAGGTCGACGTCGGCGAGCCGACGCGGCGTGGTGCCGAGCACGAACAGGCCGCTGGAGGCGTTGTCGGCGACGGTGTCCACGATGGAGATGTCCCAGCCGGCGATCCGTGAGTCGACGATCTCGATGGCCGGCAGCAGGTGGTCGACGGCGCGGATCAGGTCGACCGTGGTGATCTGCGGGTCCGCCAGGTCCTTGGCGAGCACGAACGCGATCTCGGCCTCGACCCGCGGCTGGAGCAGCCGGTCGATGGGCACCTCGACCCCGTCGCCGACCGCCATGGCGTCGGTGAGCACGCCGAAGTCGGGTTGGAACACCCCGAAGGTCTCCTGCACCGCCCGGGAGGTCAGCCCGATCTTCGCGCCGACCCGACGCTCGCCGCGGCCCTGCCAGGCCCGCGCCTGGAGCTGCTGCACGCGGTACGCCGACTCGACGTCCCCCTCGGCCAGCAGTCGGCCGCGCAGCGGCGGGCACGGCTTGCCGCTGGTACGGGCGTCGGCCAGCTCCCGGTTGGCGGCCTCGATGTCAGCGTTCATGCCCGCTCCTCGCTGCGTCGGCTCACGAGAGGTCCACGCAGACGTTGGTGAGTTCGGAGTAGAAGTTCAGCGAGTGCACGCCGCCCTCGCGGCCGATGCCGGACGCCTTCACCCCGCCGAACGGGGTACGAAGATCGCGCAGGAACCAGGTGTTGACCCAGACGATGCCGGCGTCCAGCCGGGCACCGGCCCGGTGCGCGACGCCCACATCCCGCGTCCACACCGTCGCCGCCAGGCCGTACTCGGTGCCGTTGGCCAGCTCGTACGCCTCGTCCTCGGTGTCGAACGGTGCGACGTGCACCACCGGGCCGAAGATCTCCTCGCGGTTGGTACGGGTGGCCGGGCCGAGCCCGGTGAGCACCGTCGGCTGCACGTACGACCCGCCGTCGCGGGCGTCGCCGAAGGTGGGCGTGCCGCCGCCAGCGAGCACCTCGGTGCCCTCGGCGCGGGCCAGTTCGTAGGCACCGAGCACCTTGGCCCGGTGCTGGTGGGAGATCAGCGGCATGGTCGCGGTGGCCTCGTCGGTCGGCCAGCCGTACGCCAGCTCGCCGGCCCGCTTCGCCAGCCGCGCGGTGAACTCCTCGAAGACCGGGCGCTGCACGTAGAGGCGTTCGGTGCAGAGGCACACCTGCCCGCCGTTGGTGAAGCTCGATCGCACCGAGCCGGCCACCGCGGCGTCCAGGTCGGCGTCGGCGAAGACCAGGCCGGCGTTCTTGCCACCCAGCTCGAAGCTCACCGCCTTCACGCCGTCCGCGGCGGCCCGCATGATCGCGCCGCCGGTGGCCGACTCGCCGGTGAAGGTGATCGCGTCGACTCCGGGGTGGCGGGTGAGGAACTCCCCGGCCGAGTCCGGCCCGAACCCGTGCACCAGGTTGAACACTCCGGCCGGTACGCCGGCGGCGGCCATCACCTCGGCGAGCAGCGTCGCCGAGGCGGGCGTCTCCTCGCTGGGCTTGACCACCACGGCATTGCCGCAGGCCAGCGCCGGAGCCACCTTCCAGGTGAGCAGCAGCAGCGGCAGGTTCCACGGCACGATGACCGCGACCACGCCGACCGGCTTGCGGACCGCGTAGTTCAGCGCCCGGCCGCCGGTCGGCGTGACCGTGGTGAACGACTCGGTGGGCGCGGTCGCCGCGATCTCCGCGAACGCCCGGAAGTTCGCCGCGCCGCGCGGAATGTCCAGCGTACGGGCCTGGGAAATGGACTTGCCGGTGTCGGCGACCTCGGCGGTGACCAGGTCGTCGAAGCGGCGCTCCAACTCGTCGGCGACCCGGCGCAGCACCTCGGCGCGCTCCCGCTCACCCATCCGGCCCCACGGGCCGCGCAGCGCGGCCCGGGCGGCGGCCACCGCATCGTCCACCGTGGACTTCGACGCCTCGACCACCTCGAAGACCGGCTCCCCGGTCACCGGGCTGGCCTTGGTGAACGCCGACCCGCCGTCGACGAACTCGCCGCCGACGAAGTTGCGCAACCGCCCCGGCCCGGCCGGTGCCCGACCCGTCATCAGCCGTGGATCCCAGATGCCGGTCATTTGCGCCTCCCTCGGCTGAGTACCGCGCCGACCGCGCCGACCAGCAGCAGGGCGGCACCACCGGCGAGCGCGCCGAGCACCCGGTGCTGCCGGCGGACCCGACGGCGAACCTCGGCGTACGGGGTGGTGGAGAAGGACACCAGCTCGTACTGGGAAACGTACCGGCCGGGCAGCGCCCGTTCCAGTGCGTGCTCCACCCGCCGGCCGAGCTGGAAGACCGGGGAGGCGACCTTGTCCCGCATCTCCACGAAGTTGGTCAGCGCCATCTGGGCGATGGCCTCGGCGTTCTCCTGCCGCCGTCGCTGGAACAGCAGCAGCGTCGTGGCCCAGTCGTCGGCGCACTCGTCGAGGCAGCGGTCCAGCTCCACCACGTCCTCGAAGGCGCAGTTGGCGCCCTGGCCGTAGAACGGCACGATGGCGTGCGCCGCGTCGCCGAGCAGGCCGACCGTCCCGTTGACCTGCCACGGGGTGCACCGCACCGTGCCGAGTACGCCCACCGGGTTGTGCTGGTAGTCGTCCACCAGGTTCGGGGCGAGCCCGACAACGTCCGGGTAGTGCTGGGCGAAGTGCCCCTGGATCGCCGCCGGGCTGTCCAGTGCGGCGAAGCTGCCGGCGCCCTGGTTGGGCCAGAACAAGGTGCAGGTGAAGGAGCGGTCCGGGTTCGGCAACGCGATCATCATCGAGGTGCCGCGCGGCCAGATGTGCAGAGCGTCCGGGTCCAGGGCGAAGTCTCCGCCCAGCGCCGGGATGGTCAGCTCCTTGTAGCCGTAGTCGAGGAAGTCGACGCTCTCGGTGAGCAGCCCGTGTGCCAGCAACTGCCCGCGTACCACCGAACCGGCGCCGTCCGCGCCCAGCACCACGGACGCCTTGGCGCTGACCGGTCCCTGCGGGGTGTCGAAGCTGAGACCGCCGTCCGCCGGGTCCAGCCCGACCAGCCGGTGGTCGAAGACCACCCGCACACCGGGCAGCGCCTCGGCCGCGTCCAGCAGGGCGTTGTTCAGCGCACCCCGGCTGATCGAGTTGATCGCCCGATCACCGGCCGCGCTGTACGACTGGAACTGCGGCTCCCCCTCGACCGGGTGGATCATCCGGCCGCGCATCGGCAGCGCGTCCGCCATGACCTGCTCGGCCAGGTCGATCCGGCGCAGCGCGTCCAGCCCGCGCTCGGAGAGCGCCAGGTTGATCGAGCGCCCCCGCTCCACCGTGCCGGCGCGCGGGTCACCTCGGCGCTCGTAGAGGGCCACCGGGTAGCCGCGCCGGGCCAGGAAGCAGGCGGCCAGGCAACCGGCCAGCCCGGCGCCGATGATCGCGATCTCGTCGCGCCGCGCGGTCATGCGGAACCACCCTTCGTGGACTGACCGACCAGCGCGGCGAGCGCGGAGGCGGCCCGCCAGCAGTCGTGGTACGTGGAGTAGAGCGGCACCGGCGCGAACCGGACGACGTCCGGCTCCCGGGCGTCGGCGATCACGCCGTACTCGTGCCGCAGCCGCTTGGTCAGCTCGCCGGCGCTGCCCGCGCCGATCCGCACCGAGAGCTGGCAGCCCCGCCGGGCCGGGTCACGCGGGGTGACCACGCTCAGCGGCCGGTCGGCGGTGACCTCGTCGAGCAGCTGCTCCAACCAGCCAGTGAGCCGCAGGCTACGAGCGCGCAGCGCGGACATGCCGACCGCGTCGAACAGTTCCAGCGAGGTACGCACCGGACCCATCGCGAAGATCGGCGGGTTGGAGATCTGCCAGGCCTCCACTGTGGCCGGTGGGCGGGCCACCGGCGTCATCTCGAACCGGGTGGCCGCC
The DNA here is from genome assembly GCF_042658605.1 of Micromonospora vulcania. Taxonomy (NCBI): domain Bacteria; kingdom Bacillati; phylum Actinomycetota; class Actinomycetes; order Micromonosporales; family Micromonosporaceae; genus Micromonospora; species Micromonospora vulcania. Next base: position 29,735 of record NZ_JBHSQS010000014.1, read on the forward strand.
GCGGTGCTCCACCAGCCCTCGAAGCGCGGCAGGTTCGGGTCGCCGAGGTGCCGCTCGTGCGCGAAGACACCCGCGAGCGCGCCCGGCCCGGAGTTCAGGTACTTGTAGGAGCACCAGGCGGCGAAGTCGACGTCCCAGTCGTGCAGGGCCAGCGGCACGTTACCGACCGCGTGCGCCAGGTCCCAGCCGACCACCGCGCCGGCGGCCCGACCGGCAGCCGTGATCGCCGGAATGTCCAGCAGCTCGCCGGTCAGGTAGTTGACCCCGCCGAGCAGCACCAGCGCCACCCGGTCGCCCTCGGCGGCCAGGTAGCCGGTCACGTCCTCGGTGCGCAGCGCGTCCTCGCCGGGTCGCGGGCGCAGCCGGACCACGGTGTCGTCCGGGTCCAGCCCGTGGAACCGGGCCTGGCTGCGTACCGCGTAGCTGTCCGAGGGGAACGCGGCGTCCTCGATGACGATGCGGGTGCGAGCGCCGGCCGGCCGGTAGAAGCTGACCATCAGCAGGTGCAGGTTGACCGTGAGGGAGTTCATCACCACGGTCTCCGCGGGCCGGCCGCCGACCAGTCGGGCGGCCGGCGCCGTCAACAGCTCGTGGTACGGCAGCCAGGCGCGTTCCGCCTCCAGGTGCCCCTCGACGCCGAGCCGACCCCAGGCGTCCAGGTCGGCGAGGAGTTCGTCGCGGGTGGCCCGGGGCTGCAGGCCGAGCGAGTTGCCGGCGAGGTACGCCGACTCGGAGTAGCTGCCGCCGTCGGCCGGCGGCACGTGGAACAGGTGCCGGTGGCTCGGGTCGCTCTCGTCGAGGCGACGCGCCTGCGCTTCGCCGGCCGCAAGGCTCGGCGAGTCTGCTGTGGGGGTGCTCATGGCTGGTTCTCGCTCTCCGCTCACATCGCCGTGCGGGCCGACCACAGCTCCGGGAAGACCACCCGGGCCATGCTGCGCTGCAACCACGCCAGCCCGGCCGAGCCGCCACTGCCGACCTTGGCGCCCATCGTCCGCTGGACCGCCTTGACGTGGTTCCACCGCCAGTCGCCGAACTCCTCGGCGATTGCGCTCAGCGCCTCACCGAGCATCCACAGGTGGTTGTCCGGGCCGGTCTCGGCATAGATCCGTACCCAGGCCGCCTCGACCACGGGCTGCGGATCGTGCTCGACCGCCACGTCCCGGTCGAGCAGTTCGGCGGGGAGCTCGAAGCCGCTCCGGGCGAGCAGCGCGAGCACGTCGTCCCAGAGACTCGGGGTGGCCAGCGCGGCGCTCAGGTCGGCATGCACCTCGGTCTGCCGGCGGAACGGTCGGATCAGCGCCGCGTCGCGCAGCCCGAACAGGAACTCCATCTGCCGGTACATGGCCGACTGGAAGCCGGACGCCTCGCCGAGCAGATTGCGGAAGCGGTTGAAGTCGGCCGGCGTCATCCAGCGCAGGCCCTGCCAGGCGGCGTTGAGCCCCTCCAGGTGCAGCTTCGCCCGGCGCAGTGGGGCCAGCGCGTCCCAGACCCGGTCGGCGCGCAGCAGCCGCTGGGTCTCCCGCAGCTCGTGGCAGGTCAGCCCGAAGTACAGCTCCATGATCTGGCTGACCATCAGGAAGGACATCTCGCCCGGATCGGCGCTGAGCGGATGCTGCATCTTGTGCAGGGCGGTGGCCTGCACGTACGCGTCGTAGGGCACCATCTCGGCGAACTCCAAGGTCGGTTCGCCACTGTTGCTCGCGGCACGCACGGCCCGCTGCTGCGGGGTCACCGGGCGCACCGTGGCGGCGCGGTTCGGCGCCCGCCGCTCCGTCTGATCCACCATTCGTCTCCCTCCCCCGGACTGGTCGTCGTCATGATCTCGCGGCCGGATCGGCCTGCGGAATGCTGAATCAACGGCACTGGGCCCGATGTTTCGACCAACCAACGGCAAGTGGGCGAATTCGGTTCACGAAAGTAAGGTCTGAGCGTGGACGACATGGACTGGGCGCTGCTGCGCGAGTTGCAGGCCGACGCCCGGCTCTCCTTCAGTGAGTTGTCCCGCCGGGTCCACCTGTCGCCGCCAGCGGTCGCCGACCGGGTCCGTCGGCTGGAGGAGGCCGGCGTGATCACCGGCTACCACGCCCACGTCGACCTGACCCGGGCCGGCCGCACCGTGGTCGCGCTGATCCGGATGTCCTGCTACGGCACGCGGTGCATCCTGCACGACCCCACGGTGGCCACCTGGCCGGAGATCCTGGAGATCCACCGGATCACCGGGGACGCGTGCAGCGTGCTCAAGGTGACCGCCGGGTCGATCGGGGAGTTCGAGGGGGTCATCGACCGACTCGCCCCGTACGGTCAGCCGTCGAGCACCATGGTCCTGTCCACCCCGCTGGCCTGGCAGCCGATCACCCCACTCCCGTCCAGCGGCAGCACCCCCCGCCGCCGCTGACCGGCCCACACCAGACCCGGCTGCGGGTTTGCCCCGGGGCCAGCGGGAAAGCAGCGCGAGTGCCCAGGGGAGGGTTCCGGCGGTAGTCGCCGGGAGGGGGAAATCATGCACGGAATTCGCACGATCAACCGCGCGCTCTCGGCCGTCCTGACACTCGTGGGTCTGGTCGGGGCGTTCGTCCTGTTGTCTGCCGCACCGGCACGAGCCGGTGACACCACCTCCGTCGAGGTGACGCCGAACAGCGCACCGGCCGGCACCCGGGTCACGATCCGGGCGAACTGCGACAACGACAACAACCGCCAGGCCAACGTGCACTCCGACGCGTTCGGGCACGTGGTGGTCAGACCGGACAAGGGCTTCCTGCGCGGCGAGGTGACCATCCCGGGCAACAAGCAGCCCGGCGACTACACGGTCGACCTGACCTGCCCGAACGATCAGCGGGCCACGACCACGTTGACCGTGCTGAACATGGCGTCGCCCAGCAAGGGGCCGGCGACCGGAGGCGGCGGCACCGCCGGCGGCCGGGGTACCGGCTCGCTGCTGGTGCTCGGCGGCGTGGCGCTGGTGGCCACCGCGGTCGCATTCGGCATGGCGGGCGGTCGGCGGCGGACCGGAGCCGGCTCCTGAGCCGGAGCCGCCATGACCCGCTCATCCGCGCGTGCGCGGCCGGACCGCGGTGCCCGGTCCCGGCCCGGTGCGGCGCTGCGCGCCTCCGCCCGGCTGGTCGCCCGCGCGTCCGGCCGGCTACGTCGGGTCGCCGGGCAGGCGGGTTCTGCCAGCGTCGCCACCACCGACCCGGCCGCCCGGCCGCTGCCGCCGCGCCGCCCGGCCGGGACGCCACTGGCGCGGCACCGGCTCGGCACCGGACCGGGGTTGCCGGCGTTGGCCATCGCCGCGCTGATGGTGCTGATCGTGGCGATGCTCGGCGTCGAGCAGGTGACCGGGATCAGCGTGCTGCCGGACGGGCTCAGCGCCGGCCTGCGTCCGCCGCCGAAGAAGTTTCCGGTGCTGCCGGCCAGCCGTCCGGTGGGCCTCACCATCGACACGCTCGACCTGCGGGCGCCGGTGCACGACGTCGGCATCGCCCCGGACGGCACGATCGCCGTACCGGACGTGGGCCGCGCCCAGGAAGCCGGCTGGTACGACCAGGGCCCCACACCCGGGCAGTACGGCCCGGCGGTGATCGTCGGACACGTCGACACCACCACCGGACCGGCGGTCTTCCACCAACTGCGGGAGCTGCGGTCCGGTGACCAGATCGAGGTCACCCGCACCGACCACAGCGTGGCGGTCTTCGAGGTGGACTCGGTGGAACGGTTCGACAAGGGGCAACTGCCGGTGGACGAGGTGTACGGGGACTTCAGCCGACCGAGCCTGCGGCTGATCACCTGCGGTGGCCGATGGGTCGGTGGCGAGACCGGCTACTCGGACAACGTGGTGGTGTTCGCTTCGTTGGTCAAGGCTCGGTCTGGTGGCTGAGGTGGGGGTTTGCGGCTCCCGCAAACCCCTCGTGGGGCCGACGGGTGCCTCGGCCAGCGGGCTCACGTGGCGGGGTCGGGGGTGGGTCAGGCGGCGGCTTCGGGTTCGCGGAGGTCCAGCCAGTCGGCCCAGCGGGGGTCGGGGGCGCGGTGCCCGAGCACCCGCCAGGCCGCGCCCTTCGGTGCGGCCGGCAACGCGTGCAGCCGCCACCCCATCTCGGCCGGGGTCTTGTCCCCCTTGGTGTGGTTGCACCGGGCACAGGCGGCGACCACGTTCTCCCAGGCGTGCCGGCCACCCCGGCTGCGCGGAAAAACGTGGTCGATGGTCTCGGCCGGGCCTCGGCAGTAAGCGCACCGCCAGCCGTCCCGGGCAAAGATCGCCCGGCGGGACAGCCCGACGTGGGTGCGGTAGGGCACGCGTACGAAGCGAGTCAACCGAACCACCGACGGCACCGGAAGCGCGTCGCGGGCGCTGTGCAGAATTCCGTCGCCGTCGGCGACGCAGACCGCCTTGGCGGTGAGGACGAGGATCGCGGCACGACGCACCGACACGACACACAGCGGCTCGTAGGTGGCGTTGAGGACCAACGCGCCGGAGCCCACCGTGGGTCGTATGTCAGGCATCGCGCTCACCCTCCCGGTTCAGCGGCTGCTGCGTACCGCCGCCGACCGGGGCCGGGCACGACGGCCCACACGGTCGACGTCGGCCGATCACCGACGTCCGTTGCGCCAATAGTCCCTGATCGGCCCCCGGATTGCACGCACTAATCTTGCTTCTGGTAAGCGGATCACCCGTACCGGGACGCAACGCTGCCCCAGCCTGGGCGAACTCTGCCGTTGCCTGACAGTGGTTGACAGCCCTTGCCGGCCGCAGTTGTGCCGGATCTGTGCCCGATGATCTTCGGGTCCGCCCCTTCCCCGTCTACAACTCCCAGCTCTCCTGACGCGTCGAGGTCCCGTCGGGGTTGCGCGCACCTTCAGCAAGCGGGATCACCGCAGATCGGTTGATCATTTCTGGATCGGAACCTTCCCCCAAGCAGTTTGGCGGGGTTCTGCGCTGCGCTACACCAAATCATCGACCGTGGCCCATCGCCTGTGTTCTTCCCACCGTGACGGCCGGAGGGACAACTTGAAGATCTTTATCTCTTGGAGCGGCGAACCCAGCCGCCAAATCGCTCGCGCTTTACGTGAGTGGCTCAGTGTCGTTGTTTAACACGTCGAACCTTGGATGTCCGACGAGGAGATTCAAAGCGGCGCAAGGTGGAACGAGTCGATAGCCCACTCGCTCGATGCAACGAACTTCGGAATCGTTTGCGTTACGCGAAGCAACCAAGCCGCACCATGGTTATTGTTTGAGGCAGGCGCACTCGCAAAAGGCTTGGAGCAAGCGCGCGTTGTTCCACTTTGCATAGATCTGGAACCATCAGATATCACTTCACCGTTGCACTCTTTCCAGGCTCGAAAACTCGACGGAGAGGGCATGCGACGCCTCGTTTATGAACTCAGCGAGCTGGCAGAGAATCCGAGACCACGTGATTCCATTGACACCTTGTTCGAGGCAATGTGGCCTCGACTTGAGATCGCAGTAGCAGAAGCACGCTCCGCGTCGGGACCGGCCACCGAACCGCGCCGAACCCTTGAAGACATGCTCGCCGAGCTGGTCACACGAGTCCGCAACATCGAACGCGAGATAGAGCAAAAAGAGTCGGACTCCCATCTAGAAGCAAAGTTCATAGTTGACCAACTTGCCCATACTCGACGAGCCTTGGAGGTGCAAGAGAGAGCAGCGGCGCACGCGGCAGCGAACGCCGAGGCAACCCATGCTTCCTATATCACCGCCAAAGCAAGAGCGGCTGAACTGGAAATGCGGCTGGCGGAGGTCAGGACTGCGACTGATACCATGCGGAGAAAACTTGCTGAATACGATCAACTTCAGCAGGAGGCGAAGAAAGCCAGAGAAAGATCAGGATCCCTGAGTGGCAGTTCGTAGGGAAGCGGACTCGCTCTGGCGCGCCCTCAAACCGGTGGGTGCCGTCCCACCTTCCGCCATCCCAGAGTGCCTGAGCGCCCCGCCGGAAACACGCCCTGGTCGTCGCCTTCAACATCGAAGCCCCGGATTTGCCAACACTCATGGCGGCCCGGGCTTCTTCGTATGTCGCGCTGCCGGCGGGGCTGCAACCGGTCGGGGTGCGCCCGTGCGCTTGCGCTAAGGGCGCGGGGTCCCCGATCGGCGACCGGTGTCGGTCGGCCCCTGGTCGGCGGCGCGAGCGGCCTGCGAAGCGGGCCGCCTTGATCTCGTACTGAAAGTTCTCACGGAGGTGCTACCCGTCTCATGTCCGGTCTCAGGACCTACGTGACAATCCGCCAAATGTTCGTGGGCCATCAGCCTCATCCGATCGTTACCACGCTCCGTGCACTGGCCGTCCGAACGGTGCGGCAGCGAGCATCCTATGTGGGCCGTTCTGCTCCATACTGTTTCCGTGCTAAGTATCGATCAGAGCGACGGCATCGAGGCGGACCAGGTCATCGATCTCGATCTGGGCTTCAGTCCTTCGCCAGCGGGTTCAGGCGAGATGTTGCTACACACCGACGGGCCGGACGCCATCCTCGCCCTCTTGGTGGTCGACCGGCAGTTTCAGCCGGTAGGTCCAGCCATTGTGACGTTCGTGCGCTGTTCCCAATCGGTTTTCGGGTACCCGAACGACGAGGCCGCGATGGGCGATCCGCGACTGCAAGACCGTGGTTACGGGTTCTACGAGGTACGCGACTCACCATGGACGCAGCGGCTGCGCGCCTACAACCGTCAAGCGTTTCCGAAGGAGACCTGGTCGCCATCCGGGACGCGTCACTTCCTGGTGAGCTGCCACGAGAGCACGGCACAGTTCCTGGCGGATGAGATTCGTATTGAGCCGCGACCCGGCCCGTTCGCAGCCGCCGTCCGGGAGGCATGCGAGCGGTTGGTCGATTAGCCGCTCAGCCACGGCTGGTGGGTTCGATCACGGCTGCGGACCGAGCCACCAATCCAGTCCAGGTCCCGCCCCTGGCTGCCGCAGACGTCGTAGCGGAGCAGGCCATGATCATCAGCCAGACGGGTCGCCCACGTCCCGAGCCTGGGTGAGGTATGAGGGGTCCCATTCGCGGACGAGCCGGCTGAAACGCCCGACCAATCACCAAGATCGGCAGGACACGCCTTAGTCGGCCAGCTCCTACGGAAGGCCAACGGCCAGCGGGCAGGGTCATCGGCCATCCAAGATCGAAGCTAAGTTGTGCCCTGGTTGTGCCCGATGATCTTCACGAAGCGTCCTCCCAGCTCAGCGCCGGCGGCCTGCAGTCCCGCGACCTGTTCAGCCGACCATTCGTATCGGCACGGCGACGAGCACGGCGGTAGCGATGATGGCCAGCAGAACGCGCAGCGTGCGGAACCCGCGCCACCACGGCACCAGCCAGAGCAGCAGCCACATCGCGCCGAAGAGCGCCAGGTGCAGGCCCCACATGCCGAGGATGGTCTCCTCGCACCGGTTGTCGGCCACCGCCGACGCGCAGAGCTCCGGTGGCCTGGGGCGGTCGTAGAAGAACAGTACGAGCACCCCGGCACTAGCCGCCGTCACTGGGGCCACCACGAGCGTGACCAGTGGCGTGAGCAGCCACCCAGCCACGTCACGACGCCGATCCAACCAACCGGCGCCGGCATGATCGACATTGGCAGATTCCGGCATGACGAGGACGGTACAAGCCCGGCGCATACTCCGCGGCCCCTCGATCGTCCGTGCTGGTAGGGACATCCGGGCGTCAAACACGTCTGGGACCGGGCCGGCGCTCAGTACTTCGACCAGAACGTCAGTCCGGTGCCGACGCGGAACTCGATGCGGCCCTCGGCGGCGGGTCACCCGGCCGGTGGGTCGGCGGTGGGCGGCACGGCCCCTTGCGGTACGAAGACAGGGTGAGTGCCACCAGCCTGATCCCCCTCGCCCTGTCCACCGCCGCGCCGCCGGACTGCCAGGGCAGCTCCACCTGCCTGTTCCTGTACAAGCTGACCAACTCGGCCTGGTTCGCCGAGGGCAGCTACTGGATCCTGCTCAAACCGCTGCGGGTGCTGTTGATAGTGGCGGTGGCGATGGTGGCCCGCTGGGCGCTGCACCGGACGATCAACCGGTTGGTCCGGACCACCACCGACGGCGCGGTGCCGACGATGCTCCGGCCGCTGCGCGAGCGGGTCCCCACCGGCCCGGTCGACCCGACCGAGTTCGTACCCGAGCGGCGTCGGCAGCGGGCCGAGGCGATCGGCTCGGTGCTGCGCAGCATGACCACCGCGTTCGTCTTCGGCATCGCGCTGCTGATGATCCTGCGTGAGTTCAGCTTCGACCTGGCCCCCCTGCTGGCCAGCGCCGGGATCGTCGGCGTCGCGCTGGGCTTCGGCGCCCAGAGCCTGGTCAAGGACCTGATCGCCGGGCTCTTCATGCTGATCGAGGACCAGTACGGCGTGGGCGACACGGTCGACCTGGGTGAGGCGACCGGTGTGGTCGAGTCGGTCGGGCTACGGGTCACCACCGTGCGCGACGGCCGCGGTGTGCTCTGGTACATCCGCAACGGCGAGATCATCCGGGTGGGCAACAAGAGCCAGGGCTGGGCCCTGGTCGTGGTGGACCTGCCGATCGGCTTCTCCGGCACCGAGGAGGCCACCGCCGTGCTGCGGACCGCGGCCGCCTCGATGTCGATGGATCCGGAGTTGTCGCCGGAGATCGTGGAGGCGCCGGAGGTGCTGGGCGTCGAGCAGATGACGGTGGACGGCGCGGTGATCCGTACCGTGGTCAAGACGACCGCCGACGGGCAGTTCGCGGTGGCCCGGGAACTGCGCCGACGGCTGGCGGAGGCCCTGGAGAATTCGGGGATCACCGCCCAGATCGCCGCCGCACGCCTCTTTCCCGGCCTGCCGAACCGGCCGCCGCTCGACGACGGCGAGACTGGTCAGGGTGGAGCGACCTGACCAGGCAAATCGTTGACCGACATCGTAGGGGTCGCCAGCCACCCGGCCCCTCGGGTATCGTCCGTTCGTTCAGTCGGGGATGCGACGAACGATCCGTTCGCCCTAGCTAGTTGTCAGATGATCGGGCAGAATCCGGAACACGCGTTCCCGCCGGAGCGTGGTCACATCCTCGCTGATCCGTAGATCTGACGAGAGTTCCCGGCAGGGCTGTCACGAGCAGCCACCCCCGGGGGCCGATGGAGGCGACGGTGCCCGACGAGCGACCTTCCACTGCGGAAGGCCCGGCCACTTTTCGCGAGGTGTTCGCCCAGAGCGAGTTCCGGGCTATCTTCGTGGCCGGCACGCTCTCCTGGATCGGCGACTATGTCGCCAAGGCCGCCGTCACGCTGCTGGTCTACCAGCAGACCAAGTCCGTCGCGCTCTCGGCCACCGCCTTCGCGGTGAGCTTCCTGCCCTGGCTGGTCGGCGGCCCGCTGCTCGCCGCGTTGGCCGAACGCTACCCGTACCGGCGGGTGATGGTCGTCTGCGACGTGATCCGGATGCTGTTGATGCTGGTGATCGCCCTTCCCAACCTGCCGACCAAGGCGGTGCTGGTCCTCATCTTCATCGCGACGCTGGCCAACCCGCCGGGCCAGGCGGCGAGATCGGCACTGATGCCGGTGATCCTCACCGGTGACCGGCTCGCGCTCGGGCTCTCCCTGAACAGCAGCGTCGGCCAGGCGGCCCAGGTCGTCGGCTATCTGTTCGGTGCCACCATCGCCGCGATCGACCCGGCCGTCGCGCTGCTGTTCAACTCGGCCACCTTCGCGCTCTCGGCGCTGCTGGTCCGCTTCGGCGTACGGGCCCGCCCGGCGCTGATGACCGCCGCGCACCGTAGCCACCTGCTGCGCGAGACCGGCCAGGGGTTCCGGATGGTGTTCGGCACGACGGTGCTGCGCGCGATCGCGGTACTGGTCTACAGCGCCATGTTCTTCTCGATCGTGCCGGAGGGGCTGGCCGCCGCCTGGGCCAACAAGAAGCCCATCGACCAGTTGGACCCGGAGATCGTCCAGGCGATCATCATGGCCGCCAATCCGGTCGGCTTCATCCTCGGCGGGCTACTGGTGAGTCGGCTGTTCGGCCCGACCCGCCGGCTGGCGCTCATGCGCCCACTGGCGGTGCTGGCCCCGCTGGTCCTGGTGCCCGCCCTGTTCGATCCACCGCCCCTGGTGGTGGCGGTGCTCGCCCTGCTCTGCGGGTTCGCGGTGGGCGGCATCATGCCGACGGCCAACGTGCTCTTCGTCCAGGCGCTGCCCGGCGCGTTCCGGGCCCGCGCCTTCGGCGTGATGGCCACCGGCATCCAGGTCATCCAGGGCGTGGCGGTGCTACTCACCGGCGTGCTCGCCCAACGGTTCGGCATCCCCCGGGTGGTGGGGGTGTGGAGTGCCGTCGGCGCGCTGCTCATGCTTCTGGTCGTGCTGCGCTGGCCGGACCGGCAGACGGTGGACTCCGCGATCACGACGGCGTCCGAGGCCAACGCCACGCCACCGGCCGGGCCGACAACCGACGACCCGGCGGTGGACTCCGACTCGTGGCCCGGTGACGGCCGCCGGCGGCACGCGGTCAGCTGACCCTCTCCGGCGAGCCGACGCGTGCGGGCCGTGGCGTGACCCGACCCACGGCGTCCGGGTCGGGCCGGCACCGCGCGCACCTGGCAGGATGGAACGGTGAATCCCGCAGGTGACTCCGACCGTCCCGGTGCGTCGACGACCCTCTTCGAGGCGGTCGGCGGCGAGCCCACCTTCCGCAAGCTGGTGGACGAGTTCTACGCCGGCGTGGCCACCGACCCCTTGCTGCGACCGATGTACCCGGAGGATCTGGGTCCGGCAGCGGATCGGATGACCCTGTTCCTGATGCAGTACTGGGGCGGGCCGAACACCTACTCCGCCCAGCGCGGGCACCCTCGGCTCCGGATGCGGCACGCCCCGTTCCGGATCGGCGAGGCCGAGCGGGACGCCTGGCTGCGGCAGATGCGCCGCGCGGTGGACCGGCTCGAACTGGAGCCGGAGGTCGCCGGCACACTCTGGGACTACCTGGAGCGGGCCGCGTACTTCATGGTCAACGCCACCGAGGACCCGGCCGCCGGCCACTGACGGCCCCGTGCCGGGCTCCCGGCCCGTCCCGGCGTCAGAGCAGCGCGCCCTCGTCGTGCAGCCAGTCCACGAAGCTGGTGGCCACCGCCGCGCCGCAGTCCAGCATCTCGACCAGCAGTGCGTCGTGGGTGCCGGCGCCGAGCGGCACCTGAAGCTCGGCGTAGATTGGCAGCTGACCGCGCTCGGTCGGATCGCCGATGTACGCCTTGCAGAACCGCCGGGTGTGGTTCCACTCGTTGACCACCCGGTAGGCCCGGTCGGCCCAGTCCGGCGGCACCGTGGCGTGCGGACGGGCCCGCATCACCAGGATCTCGTCCTCCGGCCCTTCGAGAGTGACCAGTACGGCGTGCCGCTCCCACATGGCCAGCAGGTTGCCGTCGCCGTCGGCCAGATATCGCACGTCGAGCAGATCGAGTGCGTCACAGACCCGGCGCAGGCTCACCGGCTCGATGGTGGCGGGCATCTCGGTCAGCACGGGCCGCTCGTTGGCCGCGCAGTCGTCCCCCGGTTGACGGGGGCTGGGTGGCCCGACCCGGACCGCGCTCTCCACTGTGATCCCGCTTCGGGCTTCCGGCTCGCCACCCTCGGTGGGACCCGGGCGCCATGACCACCACGGCATCGCTCGTGCACCTCACTCCCCAGCGGATCCAGCCGCCTACGGTGCGTTGGATCCGAGGATGGACGGTACCCGGACAGCCGGGTTGAAGCATCCCCCCAACGACCGCCCCGGGCCAGAAGAATGAGCCGGGGTCATCCGTTCGGACGAGTAGCCAGGGGTGTCACGGCAAGATCGGTGGCCTTCTGCGACCAGGCCGCTCCGTATGGTCCCACCAGGCCAACCCACCGGCTGGCGACCCGCACCTGGACGGCGGCCTCGGTGGTAGCGCCTGCGGGGCTCTCGGTCGGGCCGAGGAAGCCCATCCGGACCAGTCCCTGCACCAGCCGCTGAGACACCTCCACCGGCGGCCCGGGCGGATCGTCCGGTGTGACCAGCACGGCCACGTGGTCGAGCAGCGCGTCGCGCAGTACCCGCTGGCCCACCGCACGACCGGCCACGCCCTGCTCGCTGGCGGTACGCAGGGTGCCGGCCGCCGCGTCCGCGATCCGCCGCAGCTCGGCCACCGGCAGCGCCTCCACCGGGCGGCTGCGCACCGGCGGCAGTGGCCACCGCCACTGCGCGTCCCGGCGCGACGGCAGCGCCCCGCCACCGCGTTCCAGCTCCGCCAGCAGCTCTGCGGCGGCCACCGTGACGTCCCCTGCGGCACCGTCGGCGGGTCCGCCGGCGACCGTCCGCACCACCAGCACCTGCCACGGCAGCCGGGCCCACAGGGCGACCCGGCCGGGGGCACCGGCTGGCCGCAGCCGGACCGGTGCGACCGGATCCAGCCGGACCAGCCGGGCCAGGAACGCCCCCGCGTCGGTCACTCCGGTCAGGCCGTGCTCGGGCGTCGACGCCGCCACCCGATCCGGCCGGGTCACGCCCCGCCGCCCTGCGGGGCGTACGTGAGCAGGAACTCCCGCTCCTCGGGCGTGATCCGCCGGGGCACCTGACGGGACAGGTCGAACGGCACCAGCACCGAGCGGGCCTGGCTGGCCAGAACCTCGCCGTCGTACAGCTCGTAGGCGACGGTGAACCGGGAGGCCCGGATCTCCTCCACCCACAGCTCGATCCGGACGGTGGGCGCCGCCTCGGCGGTGGCCCGGCCCAGCGCGTAGTCGACCGGGCGCAGGTAGTCGACCTCGTGCCGACGGATCACGACCCCGTCGGCGAACGAGCCGACCCCCCACGCCCGGCCGCCGGCGAACATCAACGCCACCCGCGCCTCCTCGTACAGGGTGAGGAAGCGCGAGTTGTTGATGTGGCCGTACGCGTCCAGGTCGGACCAGCGCAGCGTGCAGTGGTAGACGAACCGGTCAGACACCTTGTCGGCCGGTCAGTCGCGGGTCAGCTTGCGGTACGTCACCCGGTGCGGCCGGGCGGCCTCCGCGCCGAGACGGTCGACTTTGTTCTTCTCGTACGCCTCGAAGTTGCCCTCGAACCAGAACCACTTGGCCGGGTTCTGGTCGTCGCCCTCCCAGGCCAGGATGTGCGTGGCGACCCGGTCCAGGAACATCCGGTCGTGCGAGATGACCACGGCGCAGCCGGGGAACTCCAGCAGCGCGTTCTCCAGGCTGGACAGGGTCTCCACGTCCAGGTCGTTGGTCGGCTCGTCGAGCAGGATGACGTTGCCGCCGATCTTCAGGGTCAGCGCCAGGTTGAGCCGGTTGCGCTCGCCACCGGAGAGGACCTTGGTCGGCTTCTGCTGGTCCGGGCCCTTGAAGCCGAACGCGGCGATGTACGCCCGCGACGGCATCTCGACCTTGCCCACCATCAGGTAGTCGAGCCCGTCGGACACGACCTCCCAGACGGTCTTGTCGCCGTTGAGGCCCTCACGGTTCTGGTCGACGTACGACAGCGAGACCGTCTCACCGACCCGGACCGAGCCGTCGGTCGGCTGCTCCAGCCCGACGATGGTCTTGAACAGCGTGGTCTTGCCGACGCCGTTGGGGCCGATGATGCCGACGATGCCGTTGCGCGGCAGCGAGAACGACAGGTCGTCGATCAGCACCCGGTCGCCGAAGCCCTTGGTGAGGTGGGACGCCTCGATGACCGTGCTGCCCAGGCGCGGGCCCGGCGGGATCTGGATCTCCTCGAAGTCCAGCTTGCGGGTCTTCTCCGCCTCGGTGGCCATCTCGTCGTACCGGTCCAGGCGGGCCTTGGACTTGGTCTGCCGGGCCTTGGCGTTGGAGCGGACCCACTCCAGCTCCTCGGTGAGGCGCTTCTTCATCTTGGCGTCGCGGCGGCCCTCGACGGCCAGCCGGGCGGCCTTCTTCTCCAGGTAGGTGGAGTAGTTGCCCTCGTACGGGTACGTCCGGCCGCGGTCCAGCTCCAGGATCCAGTTGGCCACGTTGTCCAGGAAGTACCGGTCGTGGGTGATCGCCATGACGGTGCCGGCGTACTTGGCCAGGTGCTGCTCCAGCCAGGAGACGCTCTCCGCGTCCAGGTGGTTGGTGGGCTCGTCGAGCAGCAGCAGGTCGGGCGCCTCCAGCAGCAGCTTGCAGAGCGCGACCCGGCGGCGCTCACCACCGGAGAGCTGGGTCACGTCGGCGTCCGGCGGGGGGCAGCGCAGCGCGTCCATGGCCAGTTCGAGCTTGGAGTCGACGTCCCAGGCGTCGAGGTGGTCCAGCTCCTCCTGGAGCTTGCCCATCTCCTCCATCAGCTCGTCGGAGTAGTCGGTGGCCATCTGCTCGGCGATCTTGTTGAACCGCTCCAGCTTGGCCTTGGTCTCGGCGACCGCCTCCTCGACGTTGCCGAGCACGGTCTTGGAGTCGTTGAGCGGAGGCTCCTGGGCGAGCATGCCGACGGTGTAGCCGGGCATCAGCCGGGCCTCGCCGTTGCTCGGCTTGTCCAGCCCTGCCATGATCTTGAGCAGGCTGGACTTGCCGGCGCCGTTCGGACCGAGCACACCGATCTTGGCCCCCGGCAGGAAGCTCAACGTCACGTTGTCGAGCACGACCTTGTCGCCGTGCGCCTTGCGCGCCTTTTCCAGGACGTAGATGTACTGGGCCACGGTGCGGGCTACCTCCGTCGGTTGCTGTCGCCTGAGCGGCGGCGCGGCGCGGGCTCCGATCTTCGCCCGCCGCCGCCGGCCGGGGGCCGGCCGCACGCACGCCATCGTCAATCCTGACAGGTACGGCACGCTTCGCCCACATCACCCCGCCCCGGGAGTACGCCGGCGAGGCGCATTGGCGAGCGAGGTATCACCAGCTAACGTTTCTGGTATGACCAAGAAGATCGCGATCAGCGTGCCCGACGACGTGGCGGAGCGACTCGCGGAGGAACCCAACGTTTCCGCCTTCATCACCGACAGCGTTCGTCAGCGGATGGCTGGCGAGCGCACACGGCGGGCACTTCGACAGGTGGGCTTCCAGCTCACCGACGAAGGTCTCGCCGAGGCGGGCAGGAAACTCGACGAGGCACACGCGAAGATCACTCCGGAGTTGCGCGCGCAGGCAGCCGCCCTGCTGAGCGAGGCATCTCGCGGACGGATGACGATTCGTGACTGACGCCGGTCTCGTCCTCGACACCGCATGTCTTCTCGCCTACTCCGAAGGCGTGGAAGCAGTCGGGGAGCAGATCGCGAAGGTCGCGGACAAGCGACAGTCCGTGATCGTCCCGGCGCTCTGCCTGGCCGCCGCGTACCGCCAGGTGGCCCACGACGGCTGGCCCCTGCTCGACATCGTCGGCGACCTGGACCAGGTCGTTGTGACACCGGTGGAGCACGACATGTGCGCGATCCTGGGCGGTTGGTCGCGGAGCCTTGGCGGCATGGATCTGGCCCAGGCCGCGATGGAGGCCGCGAGGGCGACCACACCGATCATGACGGATCAACGAGAGCTGCTCGGCGAGGTGTTGCCCAAGGCGTGGCCGATCATCGACCTCTGAGCGGAGACTGTCGACAAGATCACCTCTAGGATACGGCGAACACGAGGGCGGGTAGGGAACTCCGGCACGGGGCACCAGACGCCGCAGCTACGCTCAGTACGCTCATCGCGATGGACCCGTCAGTACCCGGAGGTGGCCGATCGTGACCGTCCGTAGCTCCTTTGTCGTAGTGGCGAACCGCCTGCCGGTCGACGAGGTGAGCACACCCGAGGGACGGCAGTGGCGACGCAGCCCGGGCGGGCTCGTCACCGCACTGCATCCCGTGTTGGCCGAGCACCAGGGCACCTGGGTCGGCTGGGCCGGCGGCACCGGTGCCGCCCCCGAGCCGTTCGACCTGGAGGGCATCCGGCTGCACCCGGTCCCGCTGAGCGCCGAGGAGCTGGAGCGCTACTACGAGGGCCAGTCCAACGCGACGATCTGGCCGCTCTACCACGACGCCGTGGAGACGCCGGCCTACAAGCGGCGCTGGCGTGAGGCGTACCGGCTGGTCAACGCACGGTTCGCGGAGGCCGCGGCGGACGTCGCGGCCGAGGGCGCGACGGTCTGGGTGCAGGACTACCAGCTCCAGTTGGTGCCGGCGATGCTCCGGGAGCTTCGGCCGGACCTGCGGATCGGTTTCTTCCTGCACATCCCGTTTCCGCCGATCGAGCTGTTCATGCAGATGCCGTTCCGCACCGAGATCCTGCGGGGTCTGCTCGGCGCCGACCTGGTCGGCTTCCAGCAGCGCCTCGCCGCGCAGAACTTCGTCCGGCTGGCCCGGCACCTGCTCGGGCTGCGCTACGAGGGGCAGATGATCCAGGTCGACGGGCGGCAGGTGAAGGCCGGCGCCTTCCCCATCTCGATCGACACCCACGAGATGGAGCGGATGGCCGCCGACCCGGCGGTGCAGGCGCGGGCCAAGCAGATCCGCGCCGAACTGGGCGACCCGAAGACGATAATCCTGGGCGTGGACCGGCTGGATTACACCAAGGGCATCGAGTTGCGGCTCAAGGCCTTCCGCGAACTGCTGGCTGACGGAAAGTTGACAGTTCCGGACGCCGTGATGGTGCAGGTGGCCACGCCGAGCCGGGAACGCGTCGAGCACTACCAGGCACTTCGGGTCAAGGTGGAGCGCGAGGTAGGCCGGATTAATGGCGAATTTGGCCGGGTCGGCGTGCCGGCGGTGCACTACCTGCATCAGTCGTACAGTCGCAGTGAACTGGCCGCGATGTACGTCGCTGCCGACGTGATGATGGTGACCCCGCTGCGAGACGGAATGAATCTGGTAGCCAAGGAGTACGTCGCATCGCGCGCCGACCAGGGTGGCGCGCTCGTGCTCAGCGAATTTGCCGGCGCAGCCACCGAGCTGCGTCAGGCCTTTCTGTGTAACCCGCACGACCCGGACGCGGTCAAGGACGCCCTGCTCCGGGCAGTGCACGTGGAGAAAACCGAGGCGCGCCGCCGGATGCGGACAATGCAACGTCACCTGCGTACCCACGACGTGGGGCACTGGGCCAAGTCTTTCCTCTCCGAGCTTGGAGTATCCGAGGCGGAGGCCGCGTGAACGCGCCCGTCACCGACGGAGCAGCGATCGCCACCGGGGTGATGGACCCCGAGTTGCGCTCCGCCATCGGTCGGATCGCCCGGGTCCCCCAGCTCCTGATCGCCTGCGACTACGACGGCACACTCGCGCCGATCGTGGAGGACCCGAGTACGGCCGTACCGCTGCCCGAGTCGGTGGCGGCGGTCCGCGCGCTCGCCGCGCTGCCGCAGTCCACCGTGGCGGTGGTCTCCGGCCGGGCGCTGCGTGACCTGGCCGCGCTCTCCCGGCTGCCCAGCGAGGTACACCTCGTCGGCAGCCACGGCTCCGAGTTCGACATCGGCTTCGTCGAGCGGCTCTCCCCCGAGCTGATCGCGGTGCGCACCCGGGTTCGGGACGCGCTGCGCGAGATCGCCGGCCAGCACCCGGGCATCCGGCTGGAACGCAAGCCGGCCAGCGTCGCGGTGCACACGCGCGGGGTCGACCCGCAGATCGCCGCCGCGGCCATCGAGGCCGTCCGCATCGGCCCCGCGACCTGGGACGGCGTCACGGTCACCCAGGGCAAGGAGGTCATCGAGCTCTCCGTGGTGGCCACCCACAAGGGCACCGCGGTCGACCAGTTGCGGACCCAGCTCGCGGCCAGCGCGGTGCTCTTCATCGGCGACGACGTGACCGACGAGAACGCGTTCGGCAACCTGCACGGCCCGGACCTGGGCATCAAGATCGGCCCCGGCGACACCCAGGCCGACTACCGGGTGGCCGATCCGCTGGAGGCGGCCCGGGCGCTCGGTCTGCTGCTGGAGACCCGCCGGCACTGGCTGTTCGGCGAGCGGGCGGTGCCCATCGAGCGGCACTCGATGCTGTCCAACGGACGCACCGTCGCGCTGCTCACCCCGGAAGCCAAGATCAGCTGGCTCTGCCACCCCAAGCCGGACTCGGCGGCGATCTTCGCCGACCTGGTCGGCGGCAGCCCGGCCGGTCACTTCAGCATCACCCCGGAACGCGGCGGCATCCCGCTGGGCCAGCGCTACCGCTCCGGGACGATGACCGTGGAGACCCGGTGGTCCGGGCTCACCGTCACCGACTGGCTGGACAAGCCGGCCCGGGAGACCACCCCGGACGGCCCCGCGGTGGTCACCGGCGACTCGACCCTGGTGCGGGTGCTCACCGGCAGCGGCAAGACCCGGCTGGAGTTCGCGCCACGGCCCGAGTTCGGCCAGGTCGCCGTGCAGTTGCAGCCGCTGCGCGACGGCCTGCTGGTGCTCGGCTCCAACGAACCGATCGCCCTCTACTCCCCCGGCGTGCAGTGGCAGGTCGGCAACGACGGCGGGTACGAGACCGCCAAGGCGGTCGTCGACCTCAACGCCGCCGGCGGGCAGGTCGTGTTGGAACTGCGCTTCGGTACGCACAGCCTGGAGCACCACCGGGTGCCGATCCAGGACCGGCAGGCCGCCGCCGAGCAGCCGTGGAAGGACTGGGTGGCCTCGCTGCGGCTGCCGAGCACCGCCCGCGACCTGGTCGCCCGCAGCGCGCTCACCCTGCGGGGGCTGTGCCACGAGGCGACCGGCTCGATCCTGGCCGCGGCGACCACCTCGCTCCCCGAGGAACTGGGCGGCGTCCGCAACTGGGACTACCGCTACTGCTGGCTGCGCGACGCGGCACTGACCGCCCGCGCACTGGTCGACCTGGGTTCCGTCGAAGAGGCCGAGGCACTGCTGCGCTGGGTGGACGGCTGCATCGAGCGCACCGGTGGTCACCCGGAGCGGCTGCACCCGCTCTACACGATCGACGGATACGAGCTGGGCGCCGAGGCGGTCATCGACACGCTGCCCGGCTACGCCGGCTCCCGGCCGGTCCGGGTCGGCAACCTCGCCAACCACCAGCTCCAGCTGGACGTCTTCGGCCCGATCGCCGACCTGATCGCGGCCGTCGCCGACGCGCGCGGCTCGGTCCGTGAGGACGAGTGGCGGGTGCTGGAGAACATGGTCGAGGCGGTCCGCCGCCGCTGGCACGAGCCCGACCACGGCATCTGGGAGGCCCGGCTGCCACCTCGGCACCACGTGTTCTCCAAGGTGATGTGCTGGATGACCGTCGACCGGGCGCTGCACGTGATGCGCCAGCACGGCGGCGAGGACCGGCCCGAGTGGGTGGAGCTGCGCGACCGGATCGGCGCCAACGTGCTGGAGCACGGGTGGCACGAGGACGTCGAGGCGTACAGCGTCGCGTACGGCGACGAGGACATGGACGCCTCCTCGCTCTGGATCGGGCTCTCCGGCCTGCTCCCGGGCGACGACCCGCGCTTCCTGTCCACGGTGCTCCGGATCGAGGCGGACCTGCGCAGCGGCCCGGTCGTCTACCGCTACCACTGGGACGACGGCCTGCCCGGCCGCGAGGGCGGCTTCCACATCTGCACGGCGTGGCTGATCGAGGCGTACCTGCGCACCGGCCGCCGCACCGACGCCGAGGAGCTGTTCGCGCAGATGGTGCTCACCGCCGGCCCGACCGGCCTGCTCCCCGAGCAGTACGACCCGCTCGCCGAGCGCGGGCTGGGCAACCACCCGCAGGCGTACAGCCACCTCGGGCTGATCCGCTGTGCTCTGCTGCTGGACAACATGCTCAAGCAGTAGTCCACGCCCCCCACTCCGCCGCCCGTCTCTGTCCCGCCCGCCAAGATCACTTTGTCCTGAGTAGTTGCAGAGGCCCCGCCACAACTACTCAGGACAAAGTGATCAACGCGGCCGGGCGGGGTGCCGGGAGGCGGAGTGGCGGCCGGCGGAGTGGCGGGGGCGCGGAGTGGTGGGGCGGCAGACGCCCCTCCTCAGACGTCCAGGGTGCCCACGACGTCGCCCACCACGACCACCGCCGGCGGGCGTAGGTTCGCCGCTACGGCGTCGGCGGCCACCGCGCCGAGGGTGGACCGCAGCGAGCGTTGGGCGCCCGTGGTGGCCTCCTGGACGACAGCGGTCGGCGTCTGCGGCGACCTCCCGTGGGCGATCAGGGTGGCCGTGATGGCGGCCAGGTTCTTCAGTCCCATCAGGATCACCAGCGTCCCGCGCAGACCCGCGAGGGCTTCCCAGCGCACCAGCGAGGCCGGCGCGTCGGGCGCGAGGTGTCCGGAGACCACGGTGAACTCGTGCGCCACCGACCGGTGGGTCACCGGGATGCCCGCTGCCGCCGGTGCCGCGATCGAGCTGGTCACACCGGGGACCACGGTCACCGGTACGCCGGCCGCCGCGCAGGCCAGCAGCTCCTCGCCGCCCCGGCCGAAGACGTACGGGTCGCCACCCTTGAGTCGGACCACGAAGGCACCGGCAAGTGCCCGGTCGACCAGGATCCGGTTGATCTCCTCCTGGGCTCGGGACGGGCCGTACGGGATCTTCGAGGCGTCCACCAGCTCGACGTCGGCGCGTAGTTCGTCCAGCAGCAGGCCGGGCACCAACCGGTCGGCCACCACCACGTCGGCCTCGGTGAGCAGCCGCCAGCCCTTCACGGTGATCAGTTCCGGGTCACCCGGCCCCGCTCCGACCAGCGCGACCCGCCCACCCGGTTGAGCGTTAGGAAGGGACCCTTCCTCTACCGCAGGCGTTAACAAGGTGCCCTTCCTTGCACCGAGGAGGTCGCGGATTGCGTCGCGGACGGTCATCGCGCGGCGGGGGTCACCGCCGCCGAGCACCGCTACGGTGACCGGGCCGTGCCGGGTCACCGCCGGGGTCCAGGCGGTTGCGGCCGTACGGTCGTCGGCGCGGACGCAGAAGACCCTGCGCTGGGCGGCGGCGACGCTCACCGACTCGGCGGCGAGCGGGTCGTCGACGGCCACCTGGACCAGCCAGGCGCCGTCCAGGTCGTCGGGTGCGAACCGGCGCGGCACCCAGCGCAGCCGCCCGGCGTCCGCCTGCGCGCGCAGCGCCGGGGTCAGCTCCGGTGCCACCAGCAGGACGTCCGCGCCGGCGTCCAGCAGCGCCGGCACCCGCCGGGTCGCCACCGCGCCACCGCCCACCACGACCACCCGCCGCCCTTCCAGGCGCAGACCAAGGGGGTACGGATTGCTCACGCCGCCGCCTCGCTGCGCTGCCGCCGGATGGGTTGCTCGCTCACTTCTCGGCCACACCGGCGGCGTCGAAGGTGGCCACCTCGTGCAGTACCCGGACCGCGCCGGTGACCACCGGCAGCGCCAGCAGCGCTCCGGTGCCCTCGCCGAGGCGCAGCCCCAGGTCGATCAGCGGGTCGAGGCCGAGGTGGCGCAGCGCCACCGTCGCGCCCGGCTCGGCCGAACGGTGACCGGCGACCATGGCGCTGACCGCGTCCGGGGCGAACGCGGCGGCGGCGAGCGCGGCGGAGACCGCGATCACGCCGTCCAGCAGCACCGGTGTGCGGCGGGCCGCGGCGCCCAGGATCAGTCCGGCCAGCGCGGCGTGCTCCAGGCCGCCGACGGCGGCCAGCACACCCAGCGGATTGGCCGGGTCGGGCTGGTGCCGGGCCAGGGCGGCCCGCACCACCGCCACCTTCCGGGTGTACGTCGGATCGTCGACCCCGGTGCCCCGGCCGGTGGCGTCGGCCGGATCGGCGCCGGTGAACGCGGCGACCAGGGCGGCGGCCGGTGTGGTGTTGCCGATGCCCATGTCACCGGTGAGCAGGATGCCGGCCCCGGCGTCGATCAGTTCGTCGGCGATCCGGATCCCGGTCTGCACCGCCGCCCGCGCCTCGTCCCGGGTGAGCGCGGCGGTGACCGCGAGGTCCCGGGTGCCCCGGCGGATGGTCGCGGCGACCAGCCGGGGCGTGGACGGGTCGAGGACGGCCGGACCGGACGCGTCGGCGGCTCCGGCGGGCAGCGGGGTGGCCACGCCGACGTCGACCACGGTCACCGAGGCGCCGGCCTGCCGGGCGAACGCGTTGACCACCGCGCCGCCGGCCAGGAAGTTGCCGATCATCTGCCCGGTGACCTCCTGCGGCCACGGGGTCACCCCCTGGGCGTGCACCCCGTGGTCACCGGCGAAGATCGCCACCGCGGCCGGCTCGGGTAGGGGCGGAGGGCAGGCCGCGGCCAGGCCGGCGAGGCGTACCGACAGCTCTTCCAGCGCGCCCAGCGAGCCCGCCGGCTTGGTCAGCCGGCCGTGCAGCTCGCGGGCGGCGGCCATGGCCGACGCGTCCGGCGGGCGGATCGCCGCGATCGTGGTCTCCAACGTCATGCCTCCATGATCTCGCGCAGCACGCCGATGAACGTGTCGGTGGTGGACGGGTCGCGCACCGCCACCCGCAGCCAGTCCGGGCCGAGACCGGGAAAGGTGTCGCCCCGGCGTACCGCCCAGCCCCGATCGCGCAGGGCCGCCCGCACCCGCATCGCTCCGGGCCGGTGCAGCAGCACGAATGCGCTGGCCGGGCGGCCGACGACGCGTACACCGGGCAGGTCGGCCAGGCGGGCGACCAGGTGGTCGCGGTCGGCGGCGAGTTCGGCGGCGATCGCGCGTTCGGCCTGGACCGCGACGGGGGTGGCGCAGGCCGACGCGGCGGCCAGCGCGGGAGTGGAGACGGCCCAGAGCGGTTGGACGGCGGCGAGCCGGGACAGCAGCTCCGGAGCGCCGAGCAGGTAGCCGATCCGTAGCCCGGCCAGGCCCCAGGTCTTGGTGAGGCTGCGCACCACGAGCAGCCCGGGCAGGTCGCGGCGGTCGGCCAACGACGCCGGCTCGCCGGGCAGCCCGGGGGCGGCGGTGGTGTCGGCGAACGCCTCGTCGACGACCAGCACCCGGCCCGGGCGGGCCAGCGCGGCCACGGTCTGTGCGGGGTGCAGCACCGAGGTGGGGTTCGTCGGGTTGCCGATCATCACGAGGTCGGCGTCTGCGGGTACCCGGGCCGGGTCGAGCCGGAAGTCCTCGGCGGGATCCAGCAGAACCCGCTCCACCGGGTGCCCGGCGGCTCGCAGCGCCGCCTCCGGCTCGGTGAACTGGGGGTGCACCACCACCGGCCGGCGGACGCCGCGCAGGGCCTGGGCGATCAACACGAAGCCCTCGGCCGCGCCGGCGGTGAGCAGTACCTCGTCCGGGTGACGCCGGTGTCGGGCGGCGACTGCGGCCCGGGCCGACGACGGGTCCGGATAGCGGGCCAGGTCGGTGAGGGTGGCGGCGATCGGACCGGCCAGCCAGGGCGGCAGCGGTGCCTGGCGGACGTTCACGGCGAGGTCGACCAGACCCGCGCCCACCTCCGCGTCGCCGTGGTGTGCGAGGTCCGGCTCGGGGACGGCCGGCAGTTCGGCCCCGACGGCCGGTGCCGCCTCGCTCTGGTGACCACGCATGCTCGCGATCCTGCCGGGAAGGCCGCCGGTGGGACAGCTGATCTCGGGGTAAGTCGCGTCACCCACCGCCGATTTATGAGTTCTTCTCATGTATGAATCGGAAATGTCATAACTTGACCACGTGAGCAACCGACCCCTTGCTGCCGCTGGTCGACTCGTCCCTCTCCTTCGCGCCGGGCTGATCGCCGGCATCGTGGTCGCTGCCGCCGCGTACCCGCTGGTCGCCCTCACCGGGCTCGGCGCGAAGGCCACCGCGCACGCCGTGGAGCACAAGACCAAGCTGCTGACCACCGCCCTGCCCGCCGAGACCTCCTACGTGTACGCCCCGGACGGCAAGACCGTGCTGACCATGTTCTACGAGGAGTACCGGCAGTACACCAAGCTGTCGGACATGTCGCCGAACATCCAGCAGGCGATCGTCGCCGCCGAGGACTCCCGCTTCTACCAGCACCACGGCGTCGACCCCAAGGGCGTCGCCCGCGCCTTCGTGGCCAACGCCAACTCCAGCGGGGTCTCCCAGGGCGCCTCCACGCTGACCATGCAGTACGTGCGGATGGCGCTGCGGGACAGCGCGACCACGCCCAAGGAGGTCCAGGAGGCCACCCAGCAGACCAGCCTGCGCAAGGTCAAGGAGATGCGGATGGCGCTGGACCTGGAGAAGGAGCTGAGCAAGGAGCAGATCCTGGAGCGCTACCTCAACTCGGCGTACTTCGGGCACCGGGCGTACGGCATCTACGCGGCCAGCGAGATCTTCTTCTCCAAGACCCCGAAGGACCTCACTCCGGTCGAAGCGGCCACCCTGGCCGGGCTGGTCAAGTCACCCTCGGAGTACGACCCGGCCGACTCCGACCAGAAGGAGGCCACCGGGCGACGCAACTACGTGCTGGACCGGATGAGCCAGCTCGGCTACCTCTCCCCCGACTCGGCCACCGCCGCGAAGAGCGAACCGATCCGGCTGAAGCTGACCGACCCGCCGAACGACTGCGCCTCGGTGCCGGAGAAGTACAACAGCTGGGGCTTCGCCTGCGACTACCTGAAGAACTGGTGGAGCACGCAGCCCGCGTTCGGGGCGAACCGGCTGGAACGGATGGACAAGCTGCGCCGGGGCGGCTACCGGATCGTGCTCAGCATCGATCCGAAGGTCCAGGCCGCGGCCGAGAAGAACGTCGGCAGCAAGGAGAACACCGGCAGCCCGTTCGCCAACGGCATCGTGGTCTCCGAACCGGGCACCGGACGGGTGAAGGCGATGGCGGTGAACCGGACGTACTCGCTGGACCTGGCCGAGAACCCGCAGAGCTCCAACCCCGAGGCCGGGCCGAAGGTGAAGGCGAACTATCCGAACACCGTGGCCCCGCTGCTCGGTGGTGGCGACCTGCCGGGTTACCAGGCCGGATCGACGTTCAAGATGTTCCCGATGCTGGCCGCGCTGGACTCCGGCATGACGCTCTCCACCTCGTTCAACGCCCCGTACCGGTACAAGTCCTCGGTCTACGACGGTTGGGCCCCGTCCAACGCCAGCGGCGCGATGACCGGTCAGCAGACCATGTGGTCCGGCTTCGGCAAGTCGGTCAACACGTACTTCGTGTGGCTGGAGGAGAGGGTGGGCGCGGACCGGGCGGTCCGGCTGGCCGAACAGCTCGGGCTGCGCTGGCGCACCGACGTCGACCGGGAACAGGCGTCACCGACCAACGCGAAGAAGTGGGGGGCGTTCACCCTGGGCGTCTCCGACGCCACCCCGCTGGAGATGGCGAACGCGTACGCCGCCGTCGCGGCCGACGGCCGCTACTGCGAGGCGATCCCGGTTTCGGCGATCATGAACCGGGACGGTACGCCGGCCACGTACACCACCGCCGGTGGCATCCAGCGCGAGGTGGCCAAGCCACGCTGCCGGCAGGTGGTCAGTGCGGACGCCGCCCGGGCGGCCACCGACGCCGCCCGCTGCCCGACCGGGGACACCCCGGCCCGCGGCGGCTGCGGCGGCTGGTCCACCGCCGACAGCGTCCGGGGTACGGTCGGCCGCCCGGTTGCCGGCAAGACCGGCACCACCGACAGCACCCGGTCCGCCTGGTTCGTCGGCTACACGCCGGAACTGGCGGCGGCGAGCTTCATCTCCGACCCGGACAACCCGTTCAACGCGGTCGGCGACGGGCAGTCCCAGATTCCGATCGCGGCGGTCTCCGAGACCCTGCGCGACGCCCTCAAGGGTCAACCCGCCCGCCAGTTCACCCCGCCCTCCGACGCCATCGTCGGCTGACCGGGTCAGCGCAGGTCGGCCGCCACGAACGACCAGAGTTCGAGGTCCACCCGGCCACCGCGGACGAAGCCGGCGTTGCGCAGCAGGCCCTCGTAGCTGAACCCGGCCTTCTCCGCGACCCGGCGGGACGCCAGGTTGCCGGGTGCCACCCGCAGCTCGACCCGCTGGAAGCCATGCTCCAGGATCAGCGCGATGGCCACCGCGTCCACCGCCTCGGCGGCCAGGCCGAAGCCGCGCGCGTGCGGGGCCATCGCGTACGAGACCTCGGTGAGCCGGGCGCCCCAGTCGGTACGCCGGGTCCACAGCGAGCCCACCACCTGCTCGTCCTCGCGGCGCAGGACGGCGTAGTGGTCGCCCTCGCCACTGTCGCGCCGCTGTCGGGCCAGATCCGTGCACCAGGCGTGCCCGTCGATCGGGCCGGAGTCGTCGGCCAGCGGCAGCCAGCGCCGGGTCAGCTTGTCGGCGAAGATCTCCCCGGCCGCCTCCGCGTCCGCCGCGGTGAGCTGTCGCACCTCGGTACGCGGGGTGGAGACGGTCAACGCCGGGAAGCGGCGTACCGCCACCTGACCGATCACGCGGGCACCCCGCCGGGCTCGGCCGGCACCGCCTCGTCCACCGGGTCGGTCGCCGCGGCGGCGACCAGCCGGGCGGCCGCCGCCGGATGGCCGGCCCAGTGCAGGGTGAGCTGCGAGGCGTGCACGTTGCGCCAGACGAAGCCCTCCGGCGAGCCGCCGTCCCAGCTCCACGCCGGGCGCTGGCCGGCCCGCGGGGTGAGCACCGCCCGGTGCTCCTTGTGCCCGACCACCACCGTGCCCTGCGCGGCGAGCACGCTGTCGGTCTGCGCGGTCGCCTCCCGGTAACCCACCACCAGGCCCTCCCGGCTGGCACCGACCGCGTCCAGCACGCCGCACATCGGCAGCCCGTCGAGCTCACGGGCCAGCCAGAGCAGACCGGCGCCCTCGGCGACCACCGGACGCCCGGTACGCGCCAACTCGGCCACCGCGATGCAGAGCCGCCGGTTGGCCGACAGCGGCTCGGCGTACGACTCGGGGAGCGCGCCACCGACGATCAGCGCGCGGGTGCCGGCGGGCAGCGCCTCGTCCCGCAGCGGATCGACGGTGACGACCTCGGCACCGGCGGCCCGCAGCAGCTCGGCGGTCTCCGGATGGCTGAAGCTGCCGCCCGGCCCACCCGCCAGCGCCACCAGCGGGCGCTCGGCGGGCAGGGTGAGCTGACCGAGCGCCTCCTGCGGCGACCAGGCCACGGCCGGCAGCGGCGGGGCCGAGCGGGCCAGGCCGAGCAGCCGTTCCAGATCGACCGTGGCGGCGACCGCCTCGCCCAGCCGACGGACCGCGCGAGCGGCATCGGCGGACCCGTCGACCACCGGCGCCACGCCGTGCCGGCGCGACGGCAGCACCGCCGGCAGGTCCTGTCGACGCAGCGCGCCGTAGACCGGCACGCCCACGTCGTCCAGCGCCTCGCGCAGCATCCCCTCGTGCCGCGAGGACGCCACCCGGTTGAGGATCACCCCACCCAGCCAGAGCTGCTCGTCGTACGAGCGGAAACCGTGCACCAGGGCAGCCACCGACTGCCCCATCGCGGCCACGTCGACCACCAGCACCACCGGGCTGCGCAGCGCGGCGGCGGCCGCGGCCGTGGACTCCTGCTCCGGACGGCCACCGACCGAGTCGTACAGGCCCATGCTGCCCTGCACGACCGCGAGCCCGGCACCGGCGGCCCCGTGCGCGACCAGCGGGGCGAGCCGGTCGACGCCGACCAGCCGGGGATCGATCACCCGGCCGGGTCGACCGGCGGCCAGGCCGAGGTAGGCGGCGTCGACGTGGTCCGGGCCGAGCTTGAACCCGGCGACGTCGACACCTCGCTCGGCCAGTGCGGCGAGCAACCCGATCGCCAGCGCGTTCTTGCCGTGCCCGGAGGACGGCGCGCTGAGCACCAGGCGCGGCACGACAGTCATCATCGACTCCTCGCGGGCGGCGGGTACGCGATGGCGGACCGGTGGGGACCGATCCGTCGGCGTGACGATACCCGCCCCGCCTGACGCACGAGCACCGCCAACCGGTGTCGACGCATCGATCCAGGAGAGATCGCGGCCCGCTCCCGGCCCGGTCCAGGTCAGTGGCGCCGGTCATACGGGTAGCCTCGGTGCCGTGTACCGGTTCCTGCTGAGCCCACGCTGGCTGGGCGCCCTCGCGCTGACCCTGGTCGCCTCGGCGATCATGGTGTTCCTCGGCAACTGGCAGCTGGACCGCTACCGGGGGCGCACCGAGGTCAACGAGCGGATCGACGCCGGCCTGCGGATGGCCCCGGCACCACTGGCCGACGCGCTGCCCGCCCCGACCGGCGGCGCGGGTACGGCCGGTCCGGCGCCCGCCGACGAGAAGGTCTGGACCAGGATCACCGTCACCGGCCGCTACGACCCGACGAACACCGTCCTGGTGCGCGGCCGGACCGTGGACAGCCGGGTCGGCTTCGAGGTGCTCACCCCGTTGGTGCTCACCGACGGCACGGCGCTGCTGGTGGACCGGGGTTGGATCCCGCCGGCGCCGGGCGGGGCGACCGCTCAGCCGCCGGTGCCGGCCGTGCCGGGCGGCGACGTGACGGTGGTCGGCCGGGTGCACGAGACCGAGAGTGGCGCCGGCGCGGTGACGCGACGCGACGGGCGGCTGGAGACCCGCCGGATCGGGGTGTCCCGGCTGGCCCGCGAGCTGCCCTACCCGGTGTACGGCGGCTACCTGCTGCTGGACGAGCAGACCCCGGCCGCCGACCCGGTGTTCAAGGCGGTGCCGGTCGGGCACGCCAACAACTGGCAGAACTTCGGGTACGTCGTGCAGTGGTGGCTCTTCGCCGTGATGGCCCTGTTCGGCTACGGCTGGGTGGCCCGCCGGGAGGCCCGCCGCGCGGCAGGCATCGGTCCCACGGCAGCCCCGCTCGACCGGGCGGCCGAGCCCAGCCCCTCAGCCTGACCAGGTCCAGCACCCAGCCGGTGATCGGCACCGCTGGTAAGGCGCAGACGCGGGCCCCTCGGGCGGCACGGCAGCCGGTAGTCTCCCCGGGTGCTCGCCCCGCGTAGGAGGTCCCGGTGAACGTCGATCCCACGGCCCCGCTACCCGACTCGGAGCCGGAGACCCAGGCGCATCCGCCCACCGACCCGTGGGCCGCCGCACCGCCGACCGCGCCACTGCCGGTCACCCCACCGACCGCGCCGTTCCCGACCGCGCCGTTCCCCGGCGCGCCGACGACGGCACCCACCGCGCAGTTCCCCACCGCCCCGGCACCCGAACAGTTCCCCGGCCCCGCTCCGCAGTTCTCCGCGCCGCCCGCGCCGTTCTCCGGACCGCCGGCACCGCACTCGGGACCGCCGGCACCGCACTCGGGGCCGCCCGCACCGCACTCGGGGCCACCCGCGCAGTTCTCCGCGCCGCCGGCACAGTTCGGGCCGTACCCGCCCGCGCCCTTCTCCGCGCCGCCCACGCCGGCTGGCGGGGCGTGGCCGGCTGCCGGGCCGTACCCGCCGGTTCCGATGTCGGCACACCCGGTGTCGGCCGGGCCGGAGGTCGTCGCGGTGCAGATCGGCGAGATCACGGTGAGCCCGCCGGTCATCCGTACGCCGACCGGGGTGCTGCCGTTGGCCGGTGCCTCCTGGCACGTGGCCGACTACTGGCAGCGCGAGGAGAAGGTCGCCACCTGGGCGCTGGTCTGCGCGATCGTCGGCTTCTTCTGCGTGGCCTTCTTCAGCCTGCTCTTCCTGCTGGTCAAGGAGACACGGCACCACGGCACCGTGCAGGTGACGGTCACCAACGGCGCGCAGCAGTACGTGGCCCGGATCCCGGTCACCGATCAGGGTCAGGTGCAGCACCTCAACAACCAGGTCAACTACGCCCGGTCGCTGTCCAGTAGGTGACCCGGGCCGGTCAGCCGGTGCGGCGGCCGGCGTGGATGGCACGGACCGCGTCGATGGTGTCCGCCTCGGCGGCGGACTTGTCGTCGCGGTAGCGCACCACCCGGGCGAACCGCAGCGCCATCCCACCCGGATAGCGCGAGCTGGTCTGCACCCCGTCGAAGGCGATCTCGACCACCTGCTCGGGGCGGACCCGGACCACCCAGTCGCCACGCTCCACCGCGAGGTCGAGGAAGCGTTCGGTCTGCCAGCGCAGCAGCTCGTCGGTGAGCCCCTTGAACGTCTTGCCGAGCATCACGAAGTCGCCGGTGTGTGGATCGCGGGCGCCGAGGTGCAGGTTGGAGAGCCAGCCCTGCCGCCGGCCGTTGCCCCACTCGACCGCGAGCACCACCAGGTCGAGGGTGTGCCGGGGCTTCACCTTGACCCAGGCCGAGCCCCGACGGCCGGCGTCGTACGGGGCGTCCGGCGCCTTGATCACCACGCCCTCCTGCCCGGCGTCGAGCGCTGCGGCGAACGCGGCGCCGGCCTGCTCCGGGCCGTCGACCTCCATCCGCCCGACCAGCAGCGACGCGTCCACCGCGCCGGCGAGCGCGGCCCACCGGTCCCGGCCCGGCAGGTCGATCAGATCGTCGCCGTCGAGGTGCAGCAGGTCGAAGAAATACGGCGTCAGCACGCGTTCGCCGGTGCTGGCAGCCGCCGCGAGCACCGCCGGGGCGACCGGCGCGGCCCCCGTGGTGCTGGCCGTGGTGCGTCGGGCGGCCCGGCTGGCCGTCTGCTGGAACGGTAGCGGGCGGCCGGTCTCGTCCAGGCCGATCGCCTCGCCGTCGAGCACCAACTCGCGCCCGGGCAGTGCGCGGACGGCGGCGACCACCTCGGGCACCCGGGCGGTGATCTCGTCGAGACTGCGGGTGAAGACGGCGATGTCGGCGCCGGAGCGGTGCACCTGGATGCGGATGCCGTCGAGCTTCACGTCGACCACCGCGGGCGTGCCGGTCGCGGCCAGCGCCTCGTCGACCGAGGGAGCGCTCTGCGCGAGCATCGGTGCCAGCGGCCGGCCGACGCGTAGGCCGAACCCGGCCAGCTCGGCGGCGCCTCCGGCGAGCGCGGCGACCGCCACCGCACGCAGGTCACCGGCGAGCAGCAGGGCACGGCGGACCGTCGCGACCGGCACGTCGGCGGCCCGGGCCACCGCGTCGGCGAGCAGCCCCGCCTGGGCACCCTGGCGCAACTCACCGCCGAACAGTCCGGTGAGCAGCCGTTGCTCGTCGGCGGTCGCCGCCGCGTAGAGGGCGCCGAGCAGTGCCCGGCGCCGGGCCTGCGAACCAGCGCCCTGCACGGCGGCGATCTGCTCGATGGCCGCATCGACGGCGGCCACGGTCAATGTCGGCTCGGCGGCCGGTGCCGGCAGGTCACGCAGGCTCGCATAACCCACCCCGGTCTGCCGCTGGCGCAGCTCACCGGCGAGATAGCCGGAGCCGGGCTCCACCTCGACCGGGTCGAGCCGGCGCAGTGCGTCGGCGAGCAGCTCCACCTTGGCCCGCCGGCCACTGGTGGCGCTGACGGCGGCGGAGGTGGCTGCCAGGTCGATGAACCGCACGGGCTTCATCCTGCCAGCCACCTCCGACACCGCCCGGGCATTGCCGTACCCGGGCGGTGTCGGCAGGGTGCCGCCGCCCCACGGGCGTCGGATCAGGCGGAGACGGGTTCCTCGATGCGCAGCCCCCGGGCGCGGACCTCGCCGGCGACCCGGGAGAGCACCGAGTCGAGGGCGACCAGGGCAGCGGAGAGCTCACCGAGCTGTTCGTTGAGCGTGTCCTCGGACCACGCGGAGACGTCAACGTCCCCCAGTGCGCTGACGGCGGCCCCCAACCGGGCCATCACCTCGTTCGTACTCATGTTCGAAACGCTATAACAATCCCGCGTACGACACGCCGTAAACCACCAGATCAGGCGGGAATTTACTGTTCCGCCGACGCACTCCCGTTCGTGCCGGCTGCGGCCACCTTGCCCAGCAACAACGCTTCGGCCAGGCAGACCCGGGCGAACTCCCCGAGGTGCAGGCTCTCGTTCGGGCCATGTGCCCGTGCGTGCGGGTCCTCCACACCGGTGACCAGGATCGCCGCCTTCGGGAACATCTCCTGGAAGGTGGCGATGAACGGGATCGAGCCGCCGACACCGATGTCCACCGGGTCGGTGCCGTCCCAGGCGGACCGGAACGCCGAGCGGGCAGCGTCGAACATCGGCCCGGACGCGTCGATCACGCACGGGTCGCCGTCGTGCTCGAAGGTGACCGTCACCTGGGCGCCCCAGGGCGCGTACTTCTCCAGGTGCGCGCGCACCGCCGCGTACGCCCGCTTGGGGTCGTCGCCCGGAGCGAGCCGGATGCTGAGCTTCGCCTTCGCGGCCGGGACCAGGGCGTTCGGCGCCTCGCCGGTGGACGGCGCGTCGATGCCGAGCACCGCCAGCGCGGGCTTGGTCCAGAGCCGGTCGGTGATCCGGCCGGTACCGATGAACTGCACGCCCTCGGCCAGCCCAGCCTCGGCCCGGACCCGGTCCTCGGGGTAGTCGACGGTGGCGCCCTCGCGGCCGACCAGCCCGTCCACCGCCACGTTCCCGGCGTCGTCGTGCAGGGTGGCCAGCAGCCGGACCAGCGCGGTGAGCGCATCCGGCACGGCACCGCCGAACATGCCGCTGTGCACCGCGTGGTCCAGCGTGCGGACCTCGACGAAGCAGTTGACGATGCCCCGCAGCGAGGTGGTCAGCGCCGGTACGCCGATGTCCCAGTTGCCGGAGTCGGCGATCACGATGACGTCCGAGGCGATCTCGTCGCGGTGCTCGGCCAGCAGCTGCTCCAGGGAGTCCGAGCCGTACTCCTCCTCGCCCTCGATGAAGAGGACGACGCCGACCGGCAGCGCGTCACCGTACGCGCGCAGCGCCGCGATGTGCGCCATGATGCCGGCCTTGTCGTCGGCCGCGCCGCGGGCGTACAGCCGGCCGTCCCGCTCGACCGGCTCGAACGGGTCGGACTCCCACAGCGACCGGTCGCCGATCGGCTGCACGTCGTGGTGGGCGTAGAGCAGCACGGTGGGCGCGCCGGCCGGGGCGGGCCGGCGGCCGATCACCGCAGGCTGGCCGCCGGAACGCACGATGTCGACGTCCAGGCCACAGCCGCGCAGCAGCTCGGCGACCGCCTCGGCGGAGCGCTCCACGTGCGAGTGGTCGAAGCCCTCGAAGGCGATACCGGGGATGCGGACGAGGCGTTCCAGGTCGGCCCGGACGCCGGGCATCTCCCGCTCGACGGCGGCCCGCACCTCGGACTCGGACATGATCGGTGTGGTCATGACCGGCATCGTATGCCGGCCTTACCGGGGTGCGCCGGCCGAGCCCGTACCGTCACCTGTTCCCGCCGGGCCGGTACCCGCATCGTGCCCCAGCCGGTGACCGACGTCCATGCCCCGGTCAGTGGATCCGCACGTAGTACCGGGACCGGTCGTGCGGCAGGGCCGGTGCGCCGTCGACCACGAGGTCGGCCCGGGTGGTCGTGTCGTCGGCCGCGAAGTGCGCCCGCTCCCCCGCGTGCCACCGGTGCAACTCGGGCAGGATCTCCGGCCCGTCGCGGGCGACCGCGCGGGCCAGCCGCAGCGGCTCGGGCGCGGTGACGAAGACGGCCAGGGTCAGCTCCGCCGCGACGACGGCGCGCGCGGCGCTGACTCCCTCCAGAATCAGCACGGGTGCCACCGGCACCGGAACCGCTCCGGGCAGGAAACCGCGCCGGACCCAGCTGTAGCGCTGGTAGCCGCCCGGCTGCCCGTCGCGCAGCGGGGTCAGCACCCACTCGTCCAACCGGGGCCAGAAGGTGAGCTGATCGTCCCAGCCGTCGAGCAGGTCGTCGGTGTGCACCACCGGCGGCCGGGCGCCGCCGGGCAGCGCCGCGAGGGCGTCCGCGAGGTGCGCGGCGAACCGGCTCTTGCCCGCGCCGCTCGGCCCGTCGACCGCCACCAACCGGGTCCGCCCCAAGCGCGCCGGGCCCGCGAGCACCCGGCGGGCCAACTCGGCGTACGCCTCGACGACCGCCACCGGAATCCCGTGCTCGGACGGCTCCTCGTCGGGCACCGGCGTATCGGTGCGGGGCCGGTTCACGGGCACGGCCTCAGTCTCCCCCAGTGCCGGCCATCCCGGGACCTCGGCGTCCTTGCGGCAGCCCATCCGTCACGTCCGGGGGAATTGGGGCGGCGACGGGTGACGTGCCGCCCGTTCGCCGTCCGGGCAGCACCGAAATGGGCATGCTCGGATGGTGCTCCGAGATGTGATGAGCCCCGGCATCGACGCTCTCCTCGAACAGGCCCGTGCCGGGCTGCACCGACTGACTCCGCAGCTGACCGTCGAGGCGGTTCGCGGCGGCGCGCTGCTGATCGACACCCGTACCGATGCGCAGCGTCGCGAACAGGGCGACCTGCCCGGCGCGATCGTCATCGACCGGACGGTGCTGGAGTGGCGGCTCGATCCGGCCAGCGCCTGGCGCATCCCGGAGGCCACCGGCTACGACCGGGAGATCGTGCTGGTCTGCCGGCAGGGCTACAGCTCCAGCCTCGCGGCGGCCAGCCTGCAGACCCTCGGACTGCGCCGAGCCACCGACATGATCGGCGGCGTCGACGCCTGGTTGGCCGCCGGCCTCCCGACGACCGACCGCCCGGCCGACGTCCGGCCCTAGCTTCGCCAGCTAATGATTTGGACCCATCGATCGCGGTCTTATCAATTTTGATTGCACTGGACGAGCCCGGATCCACGGACCCGGCAGGGGGATTGGCAGTACCCCTCTGGGAACCTCTCAACGTGCTGAAGCTGGGCTACCGTTGCCGAATGGACGATCTTCCGGCCGATCTCCGGGCCCATGCCGAGCTTGGTGAGTTCCTGCGCTCACGCCGTGCTCGGATCAGCCCTGCGCAGGTCGGCCTGTCGGGAGAGGCCGGTCCTCGACGGGTGCCGGGGCTACGCCGCAAAGAGGTGGCCCGGTTGGCCGGGGTGAGTGTCGACTATTACGTCCGCCTGGAGAGAGGGCACCGCATCAACGTCTCCGAGGCGGTGCTGAATGCCATCGCCCGGGCTCTGCAACTCAATGAACTGGAACGCGCACACCTGTTCACCCTGACCAGGTCGACGCGGTCACGATCCCGCCCGCTACCGACCCGGCAAGAGGTACGCCCCGGCTTGCGCCAGGTGCTCGATGCCCTGACCGACACGCCGGCGATCGTGCTGGGACGGCGAACGGATGTGCTCGCTGTCAACGCCCTCGGCCGAGCCCTGTTCGCCGACTTCGACGCCCTGCCCGTGCAGGAGCGCAACATGGCCCGGTTCGTCTTCCTGAACGAGGAGGCTCGCACCCTCTACGTGGACTGGGCGGACGCGGCCCGGGGCATCGTCGCCACCCTGAACCTGTACGCCGGCACCCACCCGCACGACCCCCTGCTCGCGGAGCTGATCGGCGAATTGTCGCTGCGCGATGAGGACTTCCGCCGTTGGTGGGCCGACCACGACGTTTATCAAAGAACCCATGGCACCAAGAGCTACCGGCATCCCCTGGTGGGCCATCTGGCACTCAACTACGAGGTTCTCGTACCGGCCGATGATCCGGAGCAGATGCTCGGGATCATGACTGCCGATCCTGGCTCCGCCTCCGCGGAGGCCCTACGGTTGCTCGCCAGTTGGACGACGCGCCCGGCCGACGAATCCACCCGAACCCACCGCTGAGCCGACCCCCTCGATCCGCCCCGACAAACACCCCTGGAGCACAACCATGCCCAAGACGATCGTCATCACCGGCGCCAGCGACGGAATCGGTGCCGCTGCCGCCCGACGCCTGCACGCTGATGGTCACGCCGTCGTCGTCGTCGGACGCTCGCCGGAGAAGACCAGGTCGGTGGCGGCCGAGATCGGCAGCTCCTTCCACGTCGCCGACTTCACCCGTCTCGACGACGTCCGGCGCCTCGCCGACACGCTCACGGCCACCCATCCGCACATCGACGTGCTGGTGAACAACGCCGGCGGCGTGTTCGGCCAGCCAGAGCGCACCGTCGACGGCTTCGAACGGACCTTGCAGGTCAACCACCTGGCGCCGTTCCTGCTCACCAACCTGCTCCTCGACACGCTGATCCGCAGCAAGGCGTCGGTGATCCAAACCTCGAGCGTCGGCGCCCGCCTGTTCGGTCACATCGATATCGACGATCTGAACAATGACCGGAAATTGGCCCCCAACAAGGCGTACGGCGACACCAAGCTCATGAACATCCTGTTCACCCGCGAGCTGCACGCACGATTCAGTGGACGAGGTCTGTCGTCGGCTGCTTTCCACCCCGGCGCCGTCGCGACCAGCTTCGCGTCCGAGACCACGAGTGCCATGCGCTTCGTCTACGGCAATCCGCTCGGGCGGCTGTTCCTCACGTCGCCGACGAAGGGCGCGGACCTCATGGTGTGGCTCGCCGAGGGGCGCGCGGGCGCCGAGTGGACCTCCGGTGCGTACTACGAGGGGCGCAAGCCCGCGCGTCGCCTCAACCCGCAGGCGGACGACGAGCAACTGGCCCGCTCGTTGTGGGAGCGGAGCGCCACGATGGTCGATCTGCCCACAGTGGAAGCGTCCACGGAGGCGCACGGTTCCTGAGTTGCCGGGAAGCTGGCTCAGGAGGGCGGCTGTCCGGGCGGGATGACGGGGAGGCCCGGGGGCGGGCCGGCCTCGACCAGACGCCAGAGGGCGTCGGTGTCCAGGTGCTCCTCGACCAGGTCGCCGAGCAGGTCGAGCGACCGTTCCCGGGCAGCCGCGAAGCTGGTGTCCGGAGCGACCCGGAACCCGGTGCGGCCGGCCTGCCGAGCCGCCTGGGTGAGGAACCGACGACGGAATCCATCGGATTCGAACGTGCCATGCCAGTGCGTGCCCTGCACAGCGCCGAGCACAGCACCCTCACCGACGCCGTCGGCCGTGGTGAGCAGCGGGGTCAGCGCGGGATCGGCCCGTGAGACGTACCCGTGGTGGATCTCGTAGCCGCGGACGGGGACGTCGTCGCCGACGGTGCCCACCGACTGGCGGACGGTCTTACGGGGATCGAAGGTGACCTCGATGGGCAGCAGGCCCAGGCCCGGGACGCTGCCCTGCCTGCTCTCCACCGGGTCGTGGATGGCCCGGCCGAGCATCTGGAAACCGCCGCAGAGGCCGAGCAACGGCTTACCGGCCGCCGCGTGGGCGAGAACCGCGTCGGCGAGGCCGGTCTCGCGCAGCCAGGCGAGGTCTGCCACGGTCGACTTGGAGCCGGGCAGGACGACCACGTCGGCGGCGGCCAGTTCGGCCGGCTCGACGGTGAGGCGTACCCGCACGCCCGGCTCGGTGGCCAGCGCCTCCACGTCGGTGGCGTTGCTGATCCGGGGCAGCCGGACGACGGCCACGTCGAGCCACTCGGTGCCGTACGGGGCGGCGGGACGGCCGAGCACCCGGCCGTAGGCGAGCGAATCCTCCGCGTCGAGCCACAGGTCCAGTGCCCAGGGCAGCACCCCGTACGTGGGGCGGCCGGTGACGTTGCGCAGCATGTCCAGCCCCGGCTGGAGCAGGCCGAGGTCACCCCGGAACTTGTTGATCACGAAGCCGGCGATCAGGGCCTGGTCGGCCGGGTCGAGCAGGGCGACGGTACCGAACATCGAGGCGAAGACCCCGCCCCGGTCGATGTCGCCGACCACGATGGTGGGCAGGTTGGCGTGTCGGGCCAACCCCATGTTGACGTAGTCACCGGCCCGCAGGTTGATCTCCGCCGGGCTGCCGGCACCCTCGCAGATCACCACGTCGTACGCGCTGCGCAACTCGGCCAACGCCCCGTACGCGGTCTCGGCGAGCCGGGGGCGCAGCTGCCCGAAGGTGTCGGCGGTGATCGTGTCGACCGCCTCGCCGAGCAGCACCACCTGGCTGGCCAGGTCGCTTCCCGGCTTGAGCAGTACGGGGTTGAAGCGCAGGTCGGGGGCGATCCCGCAGGCCGCCGCCTGCATGGCCTGGGCCCGGCCGATCTCCCCGCCGCGCCCGTCCGGCCCGACCACCACCGCCGAGTTGTTCGACATGTTCTGCGCCTTGAACGGTGCCACCTTCACGCCCCGCCGGTGCAGCCAGCGGCAGATGCCGGCGGTGAGCACACTCTTGCCGGCGTCGGAGGTCGTGCCGGCGACCAGCAGACCGCCGCTCACCGCCCGCCCCGATCAACAGCGGCGGCAGCCAGGCCACGCCGACCCACCGCGGCAGCCAGGCCACGCCGACCCACCGCGGCAGCCAGGCCACGCCGACCCACCGCGGCAGCCAGGCCACGCCGACCC